>NC_019789.1:300000-442500 GCF_000317835.1 Deinococcus peraridilitoris DSM 19664
GGTACTGTTCTGCCTGAGCGAAGGGTCCCGAGCCAGCCAGGATTTGCGTAGCGACCTTGGGGGTCCAAGAAGTCTTCAGGCTTGTCGGCTCGGGAGGTCGTGACAAGCCGAGCATGCCTCTACCCGGCTCAACATGCAAAGAAGTCTGGCGACCACCGCGGGGTGACTTGACTTCAAGCCACCCCCTTCACGAGGAGGACGACCATGACCCACCTGACTTACCACTGGCTTTGTTCGTTGAGCGCCTGCGCCCCCAGTGGGGTTTGGTATGGCGCGTAACGAGGGCCGGCGCAGCAACGACACCGGCAGCGTGTTTTACCGTGAAGCCCGCAACCAGTGGGTGGCGCGCGTGCCCCTCTCGCGTCACCATCCCAGCGGCAAACGTCACCTGGAGCGCGCCTTCGCGTCCCAGAAAGAAGCCGAGCGGTACCTGCGCCAGGCGATGGTCGAGCGGGACAAAGGAACCCTCACCATCGCCTGGCGCAAAACGCTGGGGGAGTATCTCGATGGCTGGCTGCTCGCCAAAGAACAGAACGACAAACGCCCTTCCACCCTGCTCGATTACCGCGGCACCTTCAAGAATCACGTCAAGCCGTACCTCGGTCCGGTCCGGCTGGAGAAACTCGCGACCGACGACATCCGGCTGTTGCACCGCAAGCTCCGCGAGGCGGGCAGGTCGGAATCCAGCATCCGCCGGGCCCACAATCACCTCAAGACCGCCTTGCAGGACGCGGTGCGCGAAGAAATCCTCGCCCGCAATGTCGCCGCGCTGGTTCGCGCGCCCAAGGTGCCCCGCACCCTCCAGCAGTCCTGGACGCTCACCGAAGTGCAGACCTTCTGGCAGCACGTCCAGGACCATCCACTCAAGGCGCTGTGGATCACCGCGATCCTGACCGGCCTGCGGCGCGGAGAACTGGCGGGCTTGCGCTGGCAGGACCTCGATTTCGAGCAGCGTGAGCTGCACGTCCGGGTGACCATCACCGAAATTGCCGGCAAGCTGCAGTTCGGCCCGCCGAAGTCGCGCAACGCCGTGCGGGTGGTGCCGCTGCCCAATGATCTGCTGCCGATCCTGCAGGAGCACCGTGAGCGCTGGGCGCCCGTCACGGCCTTGACTCCCGCACCCTGGCGGGAAGAGGACTTCGTATTTCTGTCGTGGAGTGACGGCTGGCCGTTGCGGCCCAGCACCATGAACCGCACCCACACCCGCCTGTGCCGCGAAGCGGGCGTGAAGAAGATCCGGGTGCATGACCTGCGCCGCACCTACGTCAGCATCCTGGGCGCCAAAAAAGGCCTGTCGCTGCGGGCGATCGCGGAGTTTGTCGGGCATGCCGATCCGGCCTTCACCGCGCGGGTGTATCAGGACGCGCTGCCTCAGGAACGCAAGCGCGCGGCGATCAGCTTGAAGGAGTTGCTGGAGGACGGGACGCTATAGCGTCCGCGGCTGATCACGGCGGACCTTGGAGTGCGCTGACGGTCAAGCACGATGACCCGCTTCGGTGCCGCGGTCGCCTCGGCCTTCAGCGCCGGGCCAACCAACACCGCCTGATGTGATTTTCACTGCCGCAGTCAAGCGCAGCCACACCTTGAAGGTGTGGCTGCGCTTGACTCGGTGCTGCTGACCGGGTGGCATTTCAGCAGAGGGTGGTTCCGGGCGGTGCCTTCGAACTGCTCAGCAGACCGCCTTCAGGTCTCAGCAGCCGAAGATCCCACAGAACACGTCACCGACGGCACCGAACAGGTCCTCGATCACACCGGCGATTTCGCCGGCCAGGAATCCTGCGGCCGCCAACGCGCCTTCAATAGCATCCTGACCGAAGCCGAGGACATCCTTGAGCAAATCCGCCACCTGCTGGACCGAGAAGCCGAACACGTCCTTGAGGATGCCGGCGATCGCGTCCGCTCCAAAACCGATGGCCTTGAGGACTTCCCCGGCCCGCTGACCGCTCCAGCCGAAGAGGGCTTTGCCGGCCTCAGCGATTTCATTGACCGCGAATCCGACGGTTTTGAGCACCCCTGATACTGCCTGGTCGCCCAGCCCGAAGACCACGCTCAACGCCTGAGCCACTTGCGTGGCCGTGAACAGCGCGGACTTGAGGGCCGCGGCCGTCGCGGCGTCGCCCAGCAGGAAGACCTGCCTCAGGGCCTGACCGACCTGACTGGCCGTGAACCCGAGGGTCTTGAGCACGTTGGCGGTCAGCACGTCCGTCAACGCGTAGGCGATCTTGAGGGCGCTGGCGATCTGCTCGGCGGCGAAGCCGGCGAGCTTCAGCGCGTTGGCGGCCGCGACGTCCGTCAAGACGTAGATGATCTTCAAGGCACCGCCAATCAGTTCGGGGGGGAAGCCGATGTCTTTCAGGATCACGGTGGCGACGTTCGCCGCGATGCCAAAGACCGACTTGAGGCTCTCGGCGACTTCGTTCACCGTGAAGTTGGCGCCTTTGAGCAAGGCGGCGGTGGCCTGACCGCCCAGGTTGAAGACGTTCTTGAGTGCTTCGCCGACCTGCACGGCCGTGAAACCGGCGAGTTTCAGCACCTGGGTGGTCGCGGCGTCCCCGAGACTGTAAGCGAGGTTCATGGCGCGCGCCACGGCGGTGGCGGCGAAGCCGACGCCCTTGAGCAGGTTGGCGGTGGCCTGGCTGGTCAGGTTGTACACCTGCTTCATGGCCTGCGCGACGTGTTCAGCCGCGAAACCCACCGTCTTGAGGACCGCGGCGCTGGCCGCGTCGGTCAGGCTGTAAACCTGTTTCAAGCCCAGCGCGACCGCGTCGGCGGCAAAGCCGATGCCCTTGAGGATCGTCGCATTGGCCGTATCGGTCAGGCTGTAGACCTGCTGCAGGGCCAGCGTGATGCCTTCGACCCCGAAACCGACGGTCTTGAGGATCGTCGCGTTGGCCAGATCACTCAGCGCGTAGACGGCCTGGAGTGCGCCGGCCACCTCAGGCGCAGTAAAGTTGAGGGTTTTGAGGATGGTGGCGTTGCCGATGTCGGACAGACTGAAGACGGACTTCAAGGCGCCGGCGATAGCGTTGATCGGGTACTCGACGCGCTGAAGAATCGTGGCGGTGGCCAGATCACCCAGCGCGAACACGTCCTTGAGCGCGCCGGCCACCTGGTCGGCACTGAAGCCTTCGTTGCGCAGCAGTTGTGCGGTGACGTCCGCCGCGAGATCGAACTCGCTTTTGAGCGCCTGAGCGATCTGGCTGGCGCTTTTGCCGAGCGTCTTGAGGGCGTGCGCCCGAACGACCGGGTGGTTCTCCACGCGGAAGGTGATCGGAAGGGTGCGGTTTTTGTTGATGCTGATCAGTTGACCGTCCATCGTGCGCAGATTGCCGCCCGCTTCGACGGTCAGGCTGGTCGTCCCGAGTTGCAGTCCACTCAGCGACACCGCGAGGCGCAGGGTCTGACCGGCCGTCAGGTCGGCGCTGGCGGCCGACCAGGCGGTGAGGTACTGTCCGGCGGCCGAGTCGAGACGCAGCCGCTCGCTGGTCTTGCTGCTGCTGGTGAAGGTCGCCAGGACGGGACACGCCGATCCTTGGACCCGGCATACCGTCACGGACAGCAACGGCGTGAGGGACGCGTCAAAGCGGGTGAGGTCGCTGGTCGCGCGGCTGTCCAGGGGGGCCAGAAAGGCGAAGGCCGCGCTGGTGTCCGGAACGGGTACGCTTTGGACGGTCAGTTTGACGGCCGAGGAAGCTGGGGTACCGGTAAGGCGGGGCGTGCCGGTGGACGCGGTGGGTGCCGGGTCGTGTGGGGTCGGGGGCACTTGGGCGCAGCTGCCGAGCAGCAGGACGAGGGAGATGAACCAGGCGCGTGAGCGGGTGTGGCTGGGCATGGGGAGACACTTGCCTTTCGGGTGTCCCTGCCGTGGCAGGGTCAAAAAGCAGCGAGGTGCCCGCCGACACGGTTCGCGCTGCGAACCGTGCAGTATGGTGGGTTCACCTCAAGCTGGGGTGGGTGCGGAGCTTGCTTGCCGGCCGTTCCGCATGACGTGGGCGACTGTGGCGTGCCTTGATGTACGCCGCAGTCTTCACTTTGAATTCCGGGGGCGGTCAGTCTCCCAGATGCACCTCCTTTGGGTTGTTCTCACCGCCACTTCAGCTGTTCGGGCGGGCGGTCGGTCAGGCTCGCGTCTCGGTCTCAAACCGGTCTGATAATGAGCGTAAACCTCAGTTAGGGTTTTTGATAGGCTCATCTATGGGCATTTTGTTCACCGTGGGCTCATACTTTCTTTTTGAAAGAAAGCGGCACTGAGACGCCATGTCACATCTCCCACCCACCTTCTCGGTAATAAAAATGAAAGAAAATCTGGGTTGGGTGCTTCAAGGGGGCCGGAGTGGGCTGCCACGGGTGAACGTGGAACCGTCCAAGACGAAGCAGCGCGCTGAACTGTGCACCGACAAACTGTAAGGCGGAGCGTTTGCACTTGTCCTGCAATCTGAGCGGCCGTCCAGGGCCACCACCGGAATCACCCCGAACGAGACCAGCTTGGCTCCCGGCTGGGTTGGAGGATCTCGGCTCTGGCGGTCGCTTTCGACATTTAGTGGCAGAATGAGTGGCACGGCGTCGGTCAGCCCATATTCTGTTTTTCTCCCAAAAGGAAAACCCCCTCCAGGAGGGGGTTTTTTCTGGCTCGGCAGGTAGGGATCGAACCTACGACCATTCGATTAACAGAAGCCTGAAAGGCTTCCCTGCACTACACCCTAAATTCGCCCAACTCGTCCTACACCCACTTTTCTGTTAACGGCCTTCCCGGCCTCCCACCGTCAGGCCTCCTCTCTACCGCCCTATTTAGTGGCACAATTAGTGGCAGACGAAATCAATTCGCATCCCTCAGGACCGTCGTTTTCGCCAGGCCAGGCCAAGCTTCAGGAAAAGCACGGAGATCCCATTCGGTCTTTGCATCCTCGGCTCAGGCCGTCAGGACCAGAGGAAAGACGCCAGGCGATGATCGCCTGGCGTGTGAATGTCCTGACGGGTTTCGTCGATCAACGGTCCCGGCGGTACATCTGGAACTGAATGCCGTTGTCGCGCTCCCCACCGATCGCGGTTCCTTGTCCCCCCATCAGGAATCGGCCCGCCTCGCGGACCAGCCCTCCCGACGACTTCATGTTCTGGGAGCGGTAACTGGTGACGGGATGCACGTCCTCGAACAGCACCGTCACGACGTTATTCTCGACCGTGACACTGGCAGGCCCGGCGAGTTCGCACTGTGCGTCGAGCGCTTCAGGATCCCGGTCACAGACCGCGCGGGTGCCGGTGGCGGTGATTACGCCATTGGTGCGTGACTCCTCGGTCAGGTAGATCACACCCCGTTTGGCGCTCGGGCCGTGGTAAACCGGGGAGTAGCCGAAGACCCAGTTTCCCTTGTAAGACAACAGCGCCGAGATGGGTTGCGGTTCTGGCGCCGGCGTTTTTACTTCACCGCCGGGCACGTCGAGGTTCATCGTGAGATTGTCGGCGCTGGGTGTGCCGCCGCGTGTGACGGTGATGATCCCCGTGAAGGTATACGGCGCGTCACGCTGGAAGGTTCCTTTGAGCGTCACCTCGCCACCGTTGGCGGTGCTGCCCGTGAGTTCGCCGCTGCCCAGGGAGCCAGTGAGCCGCACGTTCCACAAATCCGGTCCGGTGTGCAGGCGCCCGCTCAGGTTGCCTTGGAAGTCTTGCGTGATGACCAGGTTCAGCAGCTGACGCTCGTCACTTCGTTCCAGGTTGTGCGAACCCACCCAGATGCCGGACAGGTTCGGAACGCTGGCGTTCGCCTGGGCGGTCACGGTGGCCGTGACCTGTTTGGTTTTGTCGGCGGTGCTGGTCGCGGTGACGTGATACGTGCCGGGCTCGCCGGGTGCCTGGTAGATCACCCTGCGGCCGCTGCCGCTGATGACGCCCCCGTCGGTCGTCCAGATCACCCCGGTGTCCACCGCGCCCAGAACGGTCGCTTCGAATGAGGTGGTGTCGCCTGGTGCCATCGTGACGCCTTTGGGTGAGAGGCTGACGCTGACGGGTACCTGCGTGTAAGTCACGCCCACTGAAGCTGATTTTCCAGCCTGCACGTTGACCGGGCTGCCCTTGACGGTCGGCTGATAGTTCAGGCCTCCGGCCGAGACGCTGTTGGCGCTGACGGTGTAGCTGCCCGGAGTGAGGTCCGTGAGGTTGCTGGTAGTCGTGACGGTTCGGGAGAACCCACCGGAACCCGTCACTTTGATCTCGGCGCCGGTGTCCTGTGGCAGCCCGATGACGTTGAGGTTCAGGGCGCCTTTGCTGGCCGAAGCGACGGTGACGGTGATGCTGCGGGTGACAGTGCCGCCCGAACTGGACGTGCTGGTGAGGGTAAAGGTGTAGGTCATGGCCGTCAGTCCGCTGTTCCCGGGCAGGTTGACGGTGACGCTGTTCGCGCTGATCGCTCCACCCGGCAGTCCGGTCACATCTAGGGTGGGTTCGACGCTGAGGCTGTTGCTGCCAAGGTTGGTGCCTGACCAGTTGAGGGTGAGGGCGCCACCGGCAGCGCCGAGGCCGGCAGGAGTGGCGGTCAACTCATTGATGCTGGCGGTGGCGAGCGCGTAAGTGGCGGTGATGCTGGCGGTTTTTCCGGCGGTGACCGTGGCGGAGGTACTGCTGAGGCTGGCCCGGTACGTTTTGCCCGCACTGGTGAGGTCATTGGCCGTCACGGTATACACGCCGGGTTTGACGGCCAATGAAGCGGTCGTTGCGAGGGATTTGCTGAAGTTGTTGGGGCCGGACACCTGGAGCTGGGCGGTGGACCCACTGGGGACGCCATTCACCGCCACGCTCAGGGTACCGGTGCCCGTTGAGCCTGGGTCGTTCGGCTGCGGCCCGGGCGAACTTGCCTGCTGAGAGCAGGCCGTCATCAGCAGGGCCAGAGAAGCCGTGAGCAGGGAACGAGGCGGGAATGCGGATGTCGAGCGTGCGAACATACGGCCTCCAGGGGTGGGTTGTGGGTCCGGCTTCTGTATTGAAACCCGTTCATCACGCGAGATGGCGAGAACGCACTTGGTCGCATTTTAAGCAGCTTCTTAGAAAGCTGTTGATTGTGAAGAAACGAGAATGCTGGAGGGCCTGTCATTGTGGTGTCCGCATTCTGTAAAGCGGCATAAGGTCGGCGTGAGGGTGTCGCTGATCGCAGAGCCGGGAGGCCAGCACCAACGTCACCTTCAGCGCCAGCGCCCAGGACAACGTCAAGGTCACCAAAGTGCGCTTCACGCTGGGTGACGAGACGGTCGAGGACGCCGACGGCGACGGCTTCAGCTTCACCCGTTCCTTCAGCCAGAATGGCACGTTCACGGTCTCCGCCACCGCCTTCGACGCCGCCGGCCTGTCCACAAGCGCCAGCAAAAGCATCACCGTGAACGTGCCTGCGGCCATCAGCACGGGCAGCGCGCAAGTGGGCTTCAGCGGCCTGCCCCTCAACGCGGGCATAGCGCTGGTGCTCACCAACGCCGCCAACGAAAGAATCACCATTCCGACCGGCGGGCTGGTGAGCGGTCTCCCCGCAGGAACCTACACCCTCAGCGCCCCTGACGTGCAGAGCGGTGACATGACCTACCGCGCCGCGCCCGTGCAGTTTCAGGTCGTCAACGGGCAAACCACGAACGCCACCCTGTCCTTCGCCGCCATCGACGGCAAGATCCACCTCACGCTCGAGGCAGGCAGCGTGACGCCCAGCGTCAGCATCACTGGCCCCGACGGCTTTGCTCACACCCTCACGGCGGGCGGCTTCAGCTCCTTGCCGTACCTCAAGCCGGGCCAGTACACCATCAGCGCCGCGGCGGCGACCGACGGGACTTACCAGTACGCCGCGAGCGTCACGCCCGCCAGCCTGGACCTGCAGGCCGGCCAGGTGGGCGTCGTGAACGTCGCGTACCAGGCGGTCACCGGCACGCTCAGCGTCAGCCTGATGGGCACTCCCGAAGGCCGCAGTTTCACTCTCAATGGCCCGGACGGGTTCAGCGCCAGCGTTCAGCACGGCAGCGCGCTCAAGGACCTCAAGGGCGGCGTCTACACCCTCGAGGGAGCGAGCTTCACCGACGGCGGCTGGACGTACACGCCGGACACCAGCACCGTGACCGTCGTGAGCGGCCAGCCCGCCTCGCTGAGCGTCACCTTCACCCGCCAGGACGTGCAGGCGCCACAGCACGTCACGCTGCAGGCCCCCGCGAAGGTCAGCGCTGCTGGAGACGCGACCTTCACCGTGAGCGCCAGCGACAACGACCGCGTGGCGACCTTCAAGCTGTACGAAGGAACGACGCTGCTCGGCACCCAAAGTGCACAGGACGGCGCCGCCTCGTTCACGGTGAGCTATGCCTCGGCGGACCAGGGCACGCACATCTACCACGTGGTCGCGGTCGACGCGGCCGGCAACGAAGCTGGCAGTGCCGAGAGCACCGTGCTGGTCGACTTCAACGGCGACCCAGTCGTGGTGGGAACCATCGCGGACCAGACGGTGCTGCGCAACCAGACCATCCAGGTCGAGCTCGCGGGCGCCTTCAGCGACCCCAACGGCGACGCCCTGACCTACTCGGTCACCCCGGCTTCCTTCCAGGGCGCCACGCTGAGCGTCAGCGGCAGCATCCTCAGCATCACCAAAGCCAACAACAACAGCTCAGGTGAAGTGACGGTCACGGTCACCGCGACCGACCCCAGCGGCAAGTCGGCTTCCACAACCTGCCAGCTGACGGTTATTCGGTAAACCAAGTCAGCGCACCAGAGTAGGAGGGGCCTCACGGGCCCCTCCTGCTCTGGTTGAAATTTGCCCGGTCCTCACCCGGTCAAAACGTCCATGACCGCCCATCTTCAGGATCGAGACCACAGGAGGCAACCGAGCGCGACCGTCGGTCTCACCGCACTGGGGTCGGGTGAGTCCTGAAGTGACGTGGAGTAAAGATAAATTCCTTCACGGCTGACCCACGAAGAAATCGTTTCGGTATGATGTGGGGCCCGCTGGTTGCCAGCCAGCGCGGTTCGGGCGATGGGTGCATGGCCTTTTAATCACAGCATGCTCCTGTGTCTTCCCGGCGCTGAAGGTAAGCGAGCGCTGCGCCGTTAGAGTAAGCCGCGCACCGAGCCTAATCTGGTACTCTCGGAGGTTGGCGTCAGGCCCGAAGGTGCTGCCTTGCTTCGAGCGTACCAATGAACTCAGTCAGCAAGTAATGCGCCACATCCAGACCTGCCGGGGTCAATTGGAGGCCTCTCTCCCTGGTCAAGAGCAGCCCGCGCTGGCCAAGGGTGCTGGTGACTGCATCCAGTTCGAGGCTGTTTAAATTCTCCTGTTGCATCAAGGCTCCGCTCGCCCAGCGAATGGAGGCGCGCCAGGTGCCGAGCTCGCCCGACGGCAGTTCTTAAAGCTTCGTCCGGCTCACCCCGAGCAGCGCTATGGGCGCCAGCAGCAGAAATTGCCACAAAACCAGCACTTCGGGGGCAGACAACTCGGCAGGCGATGGGGGCACGTCTGGCAGCATACCAAGCTGACCTTCCTTGCTGGCGCTTACCCCTGCTCAGCACACCCCGGGGGCTCGCCCGGATGAGTTGGAGGTAACGCCGGTCCCAGTCAGGCTGTCCAGATGCGAAAGATCGTCTGAAGCGCGTGGCTGCTGGCTGAAGAACTGGAGGGCGCAGCCACTGGCATGGCGTCAAGCGAAGATCAACTGTACCGCCGTCCTGGACGCGATTTCTCATGAGAGGTTCTCCGCCGCATTTGTCATAAATTTGCAAGAAACATGCCGTTAGAGTGAGCCCTATATGTGGGGTTGTTAAAGACAGCGGTCCCTATTGACAGGGTCGCTCCGGGCTGGGCAAGTTTACGTCCTGAAGACACCCAGGCCACTACAATCACCAGAAGATGAGTCCTTGTTCAAGGGCAAGTGAAATGGAGAGAGCATGAATGTCACCATCGTTGGCACTGGCTATGTAGGACTGGGCACCGGAGTGATGCTCGCTTACCTGGGACATCAGGTCATCGGCCTCGACACGGACCCCACGAAAATCGAGTCGCTCAAACGCGGGGAGATCCCCATTTACGAACCCGGACTCGACCAGCTGCTCGCGGAGGCTCAGGCCAATCTGCATTGGACCACCGACTACGCTCACGCCATCCCTAATGCCGACGTCATCTTCATCTGCGTCGGAACCCCACCACAAAGCGACGGTCGGCCCAACCTCAGCTACTTGGAAGGAGCGGCGCGCAGCATTGCCCAGAACCTCAACGGGAAAACCCAGGTGATCGTCAACAAAAGCACCGTTCCCATCGGCAGCGGTGACTGGGTGTCGCGTATCATCGAGGAGCACGCGGTGGACTACCACGCCAACCGTTACTTCGTCGTGTCCAACCCTGAGTTTCTGCGTGAAGGCACCGCGCTCGGCGACAGCCTTTACCCGGACCGCATCGTGCTGGGTGGCATTGCCGCTGGCCTCGTGCGCATGCGTCAGCTCTACGCGCCCCTGATTCACCAGTCCTTCAAGGCGCCCGACTACGTGCCGCGTCCCAAGGAATACACCGTCCCCGCCGTCGTGGAAACCACCCTCACCAGTGCTGAGATGATCAAGTACGCCGCCAACGCTTTTCTGGCGCTCAAGATCAGTTACGCCAACGAAATCGCCGGCCTGTGCGAGCGAGTGGGGGCCAACATCGACGAGGTAACTGCGGGCATCGGGTTCGACCAGCGCATCGGTCACCGCTTCCTGGCGGCCGGCGCGGGCTGGGGTGGCAGCTGCTTCGGCAAGGACACCAGCGCCCTGATCACTACGGGCGGGGACTACGGATACGAAATGCCGATCCTGAGTGCCGCCATCGAGGTCAACCAGCGTCAGCGCTCGACTGTCATCGACAAGCTGCAAAAGCACCTGCGCCTGCTGAAAGGCAAACGCGTCGCGGTCCTCGGCATGGCCTTCAAGCCCAACACGGATGATCTGCGTGACGCACCCGCGCACGACTTTATCGCCCGCCTCAATCTGCTCGGCGCGACCGTCGTCGCGCACGATCCGGTCGCCATGGAGCGCGCCCGCAAGGAATGGGCTCACCTGCGCTATCAGGAAGCGGCCACCGCGCAGGACGCCATCAACGGTGCCGACGCTGTGATCATCGCCACCGAGTGGACCGAGTACCGCCGCCTCAACTGGAACAGCAAGGTGCGCTCCATGCGCAATGCACTGGTCATCGACGCCCGCAACGTCATCAGCGAACCCCTGGACGTCCCGGCCGTCATCGAGCAGATCGGTAAAGAACTCCCCGAGCGGACTGCTGCGGACGCCGTCGCTTAATCGCTTCACTACTCCAAAACCGCCAACAATAGAATCGAGAGCGCTGTGACCCTACCCCTACACATCTTGATCACTGGAAGCGCCGGATTCATCGGAAGCCACCTCGTCGAGCGTTTTCTCGGCGAGGGGCATTTCGTGACCGGCGTCGACAACTACATCAGTGGACAGAAGCGCAACACCGAACTGTTCCTGAGCCACCCCAACTTCCGCTTTATCGAGGCGGACGTGAGCTACGGCATTCCATTCGAGGGCGAGAACCTCGACTGGGTGATGCATTTCGCCTCCCCCGCCAGTCCGCCTCACTACCAGCAATTCCCTATCGAAACGCTGATGGTCGGCGCACAAGGTACGCAGAATGCCTTGGAGCTGGCGCACGGGCACGGCGCGAAGTTTATGCTGGCCAGCACTAGCGAAGTATATGGCGACCCGCTGATGCACCCCCAACCCGAAACGTACTGGGGTAACGTGAACCCGAATGGGGTGCGGAGTTGTTATGACGAGGCTAAGCGGTATGCAGAAGCCATCACGATGGCGTACCACCGCACGAAGGGGATTGACACGCGAATCATCCGTATCTTCAACACCTTTGGGCCTAGGATGCGAGCCGATGATGGACGCGTAGTGACCAACTTCATCAATCAAGCATTATCGGGTCAGCCTCTAACTGTTTACGGCGACGGCAGCCAAACTCGTAGCTTTCAATACGTCGATGATTTGGTAGAGGGAATTGCTCGCCTGATGGGAGTGACATACCACGAGCCAATCAACCTCGGCAATCCAGACGAGTACAGCATTCTGCACTTCGCACAAATCATCCGTGATCGTGTTAACCCCGCCCTCAACATTGTGTTCGGCCCTATGCCGCAAGATGACCCAAAGCAGAGGAAACCAGATAATACTCGAGCTTTGCAACTCTTGGGATGGGCACCTAAAGTGACGCTTAGAGAAGGCCTGGAGCGCAGCCTGGGATGTGTGCAAACAACTTCACTTCCATCGTGAAGCAACCTACTCTACCCAGCTCAGCAAGTGACGCCGGAAGAGCGTTTCTTTGGAACATGGCGGGATTTGCTACAAGGTCAGGTTCTGGCTTCGCTATCAACATTATGTTAGCCCGCTTGCTAGGACCAGCATCCTACGGTGTTATCGCCATCGCCAGCTTGGTTATCAGTCTCGGCTTGCTGATCGCCGACTCTGGCTTGAGCGCCAGCCTCGTGCAGAGGAAAGAAATCCATGACAACGACGTTCGCACCGCCTTTACCGCGCAAACGCTCATTGGCATAGGGCTCGCCCTCAGTATCGCACTCTCCGCTCCACTTCTCGCGCACGCCTACAGCCAGCCAATCCTCGCCCCCGTCCTACAAGTTCTCGCATTTACGCTGGTACTTCAAAGCGCCAGTCAAACCTCTGCCGCCCTACTGCGCCGACGCATGGACTTCCGCCGCATTCAAAAAACACAGGTAGGGAGCTACCTGCTGAGCTATCTTGGCTTCGGAATTCCTGCAGCGTACCTCGGCCTCGGTGTGTGGAGCCTCACTGGTGCGCAAGTGCTTCAAACTACCCTCAACCTCGCGCTGCTATACCACGCGACCCGCCATCCCATCGCCCCCCTGTTGCAACGCGACACTCACATGTTGCACTTTGGTGGCCGCATCCTTGCCACCAATATCGTAAATTGGGTCAGCACATACCTTGACAGCTTTCTGCTTGGACGCGCCTTCGGCACTGCGACGCTCGGTCTCTATAATCGTGCTTTCTTTCTCCTGAATACTCCCGTTACCGTGGTCGTGTCTGCTTCGCAAGGGGTGCTGTTCGCAGCAACGTCAAGAACGCAAAATCAAACCGACACCGCGCGACAGACCTACCTCGCCACCTTCGGCGGCCTTGCCACTGTCATAGTTCCTGCGTTTATGACCGCGGCGGCGGCGGCAGCCTCATTAGTGGAGGCCACATACGGGCAGCAATGGGTGAACGCCATCCCATTTGTTCTCCCCCTCGCTATCGCAATGCCACTGTTTGCTCTGATGGCAATCGCCGGTCCTATTCTTGCAGGCCTTAACCGACCTCAAGAAGAACTCCGCGCGCAATCGCTTGCAGCGTTGGTCGCCATTCCTGCGCTCCTACTTGCTGCAAGCTGGTCTCTCGCCGCTCTCGTCTGGGTGGGCGTGTTCGTTCATGCCCTTCGCTTCACTCTCATGACTGCCGCCGCATGTAATGTGCTTCGCGTCAGCGCTGGCACAATTTCGAGGATCCTCCTACGTGCCGTACTCCTTGCCGGTCTTTGCGCTTTCTTACCTGCCCTAATTGAGCAGTTCTGGACGGCCCCTGCCCTCCTGAAGTTCCTTCTCGAGATCCTGGTTAGCGGAACGACTTGGCTTCTCCTTCTCCTAATGCTGCCCAACGTCTTCACCGAACCCGAAACAAAGCGCTACCTCCACCGACTTACACGAAAACTTCCCCAACGCTTCGCCCGGCGGTTCGCATGACACTTATCCAAAAAGTTTGTCGAAAACTTCGTAGAACCATAATTGCGGTCCGAACCAAACAACACTTGCGCCATATCGGCGTGCGCCTCGGCGTGAACATCACCTACTACGGTACTCCGATAATATCCTGCGCACCAAAGTCTGTTATCTCCATTGGAGACAACGTTGTCTTATGCTCCGAGAGCGAAGCTACCGCTCTGGGTGTCAATCACCCTGTTGTTCTCCGAACCCTGTTGCCCGGTGCCGAGATCATTATTGGTAGTGACGTGGGCATTAGCGGCGGCAGCATCTGTGCAGCTGCGCGAGTCGAAATCGGTGCGGGCTCAATGCTGGGCGCAAATGTAACCATCAGCGACACCGACTTTCATCCTGTTCAACATCCAGCAAGACGCTATGCGCCGCTAAGTCAAGCTCAACATACGCCCGTGACTATCGGTCGCAATGTCTTTCTGGGCACAGGAACTATAGTTCTCAAAGGGGTGAGCATCGGTGATAACGCAGTAATCGGTGCAGGAAGCGTGGTCACAAAAGACATTCCAGCCAATAGCATCGCAGCCGGGAATCCTTGCCGGGTTCTAGGCGTGGAGCAGCAATGAGAATCGGGGTCGCCGGACCAGTCACCCTTTCGCTCCTAACACCTTACCTGGAGGGAGCGGAAGCGCTGAGTGACGGATATGCCTTCGCACCGATGGCGCGATGGGTGCTTGGCTTGCGCGAGCGGGGGCACCAAGTTGCGGTATTTACCCTTTCACCTGATGTCACCAAGCCCCGCAGTTACTATGGGGATGGCCTGAGCTTACACGTTGCTCCATACCGACTGAAAGGTCGCGCACGTGATTTCTTCGCCGTCGAGCGTAAGGAATTAACTCTGTTAATGCGTTCACATCCGCAAGATGTGCTGCATGCCCACTGGACATATGAGTTTGCCCTAGCGGCGCTTGCCAGTTCGCGCCGGGTACTTGTTACGGCCCATGACGCGCCGCTTCAAGTGTTACAGCATCACCCTGACCTCTATCGCCTCGCACGTGCCGCCATGTCGGCCGTGGTGGCTCAGAAGGCGCCATTGATGACTGCAGTTTCGCCCTATATTGCAAAACATTTCGCTCGAACAACAGGCAGATATGATTTGCATGTAGTACCCAACGGGATTCCAACGGAAGCATTCACACACACTGCATCAATCGATTGGGTCCGCACAGATCTTACCTTCGCCTCTTCTATGATGGGATGGGGAAAGCGAAAAAACGGGGCCAATTTATTACACGCTTTTAGCGAACTACATTCACAGTTACCGCACACGAGACTGATAATGTTTGGCGAGGGCTACGGTCCTGGCCAGGAAGCCTACCAGTACGCTCGGGCGAAGGATCTGGTAGGTGGGGTAGAATTTGCTGGTAAAACGCCATATGACCAAATGCTTGCACGACTTTCTGCTGAGGCTGATATATTCGTTCACCCTTCCTTAGAGGAATCATTCGGTATGGCCCTTGCTGAAGCGATGGCATTAGGCTTACCCGTAATCGCTGGCGAGCGTAGTGGAGCAGTACCCTGGGTTACAGACCAAGGCCGTGCCGCCTTGCTAATCGATGTGTCCAACGTTGCATCGCTGCGCAACGCAATGTTGAACTTGGCTCATCATCCGGCTGTACGTCAGCAACTTTCAACTTATGGACGCGAGTGGGCACGCTCCCGTTTCACAATAGAAGCGCAGCTGACAGGCTATGAGCAACTTTACGCAGAAGTATTACGGCGAGTACTATGAATCATAAGCTGCCTCGTTCAAAGCTTTTATCCAAAATGTACTGCGATGAATCGTGCTCCTACAGGTGCTTGCCTGCCATATACGGTGCAGCCGCATACGTCTGCGCCACAGAATCATGTCGCGTACTTGATGTGTCAGTACGAGCAGGGTCTTCTGCTTACGTGTGGCCTCACACGAGACAAGGAGGCCACTCTTAATGGATTTTTTGGTTTCACTGCATGCGATGTACATGCAACTTGCGCCCCTCGTCTTAGCTGCCATGCTGGGTTTGCTGTTGTGGCGCTACCCCAAAATTGCTATCTCGAGTATTTTCATTGTGTTTCTGCTCGATGCAGCCTTCCAAGGTCAACCTCCTGCAGTAGCAGTGGCAACTGCGAATATATATCCCGCTGATGCCGTCTCAGGTTTACTCCTGCTTATCGGAACAGTTCGGGCGCTACGACGAAGAATAAACTTTTCGACCTTGCTCGCATTAGGTCTTGTTGCGCTGTTTCTCGTCGCAGTCCTGCGTGGGCTGACGGACTTTGATTTTCAGAAAGTGGTGAACTCCGGGCGCCCTTACATCACGCTGCTTGGCATGCTGCTGTACTCGATCACGCTTCGCTGGGACGACTCAATGCTGCAGTGGTTTCTCCGCACTTGGGTACGCTTTGCCTTGGCCACGCTGGCCGTTGGCTTGGTGTGGTTTGTGCTGAACCTAGCAGGTGTAGCAACGTATTCTGAGTATCAGGGGACGTTTCGTTTCTTGGGGGCGGGGCAAGCGTTCTTTCTCGCGTCAGCTGGTTTGGTCACTCTGTACTTGCTGCGCACTAGCCCATGGTTGCGTTTTTCTCCATGGGTTCCTTACATCCTCCTTACTGCTGTAGTGATTTTGCAACATCGAACGGTATGGTTTGCAACTGTGGCAGCACTTCTTGTGTGGCTCCTAATCGAAAGACAAGGACGTGGGCGGCTCGTTACAGGTCTGAGCATTGCCGGCTTAATTGTCGTCGGGTTGCTCACATTCGCTTTTCCCGGACAATTGGGCGAGTCGTTGGAGAACTCGGCCACAAATACCAACACATTCCAATGGCGTTTTGATGGCTGGGTGCAATTGCTGAGTCCCACACGCTACACCGACATCGCGAATTACGCTGTAGGTCAACCAATGGGGGCAGGGTACGAACGGATGCTTTCAAACGGGGCGGTCGTTTTGGATAACCCGCACAATATGTACGTGCAACTCCTTGTAGATCTTGGCGGACTTGGCTTAGCAGTGTATCTCGCCCTGTTAATTGTCGCATTCCGCCAGATGGCCCGCTTGGCAGGTAAGAACTTGCTCTTCCGCCCACTACAATTTGTCCTTTTCGCACTGTTCGTCTATGGCGGAGCGTACTCCGCACCTTACTTTTTTGGGCTGTTTTTCGGATTGACAAGTTACGTACAGTTTACACAAAGAACTTCTCACTCCATACAACCCCAACATACCAAAGTAGGAGGTATGTCATGATACACGTAGCCGTCCTTCTCACCGTATTTAATCGCCGCGAAAAAACACTTTCGTGTCTCGAACGTCTATTTTCGCAAGACAGACCAAGCGTGCGCTTGACTGTCCATTTACTTGACGATGGTAGTACGGATGAAACTTCATCGGCCGTTCATGAACGCTTCCCAGAAGTTGTCGTGTTGCAAGGAGACGGCGGATGCTACTGGAATGGTGGAATGCGCCGTGCCTGGGAAGACGCAGTCGAACTTCAACCAGATTTCTTTTTGTGGCTTAACGACGACACAGAGCTAGACGCGGATGCACTCACAAAGCTGCTTCGCACCTCTGCCTTTTTTGCTGACCAAGCAATAGTAGTAGGGTCAACCCGCGATGCCCAGACCGGTGGCTTGACATACGGTGGCGTTGTCCGCCCTTATCCTTTGAAACCTTTGTACTTCGAACGCGTGACACCAAGCGACCGCCCTGGCTCAGCTGAAACGATGAATGGCAATTGCGTCTTAATTCCAGGGGCGGTAGCGAAAGCAGTGGGAAATTTGAGCCATGAGTTCTCTCACGGAATGGGAGATTTTGATTATGGCTTACGTGCGCGGCAGGAAGGTTTCGAGATTTGGGTTGCTCCAGGGTTTGTTGGCACCTGCAGCCGCAATCAAGAAGCTGGAACCTGGCAAGATCGGACTTTGCCACGTCGTGTTCGTTGGCAAAAGATCCGGAGTATTAAAGGCCTGCCGCCTCGGGAATGGATTCAATTTGCGCGACGCCACGCGGGCTTATTCTGGCCTCTTCACTGGGTTGCGCCATATGCACGTGTTTTGGTGTCTCCTCAACGGAGGACAAAGTGACACGTACTCCACGTCTGGCTCTCATGGTTAATATCATCGCTCCATACCGCCTGCCGATCTACAAAGCTTTGGGGCAAGCATTCGATTTAACGGTGTATATCTCTGGCAGTGAAGGTAATCGTTCAAAATGGGCAGGCACTATCACCGAGCTTGAACAGGCTGGCGTTCGCATAGTACGCCCTTGGGGGGTTACGTTTCAGCGCAGCGTGCGTCAGGGAGGCCGCGTGCAGGATTTGCGTTATCTACACATCACGCCTGGCTACCTTTCGGCCTTGTTTCGCGACCGTCCCGACGCTGTGATCACAAACGAACTCGGGACGCGTACAATTTTCGCCTTACTTTATGGTTTGCTCACACATCGACCGGTATGGGTTTGGTGGGGCGGTACACTTCACACAGAACGGGGACGCGGGCGGTTGAAGCGTATTTTGAGAGACATTCTCGTGCATTGGGTTCAGCGCTGGATCAGTTACGGGGAATCGTCCACGACATATCTGAGCAAATTAGGTGTACCGCGCGAGCATATCTTACAAATACAGAACGCGGTGAACGAGGCGACGTATTCAAAACCTGTGCCAGCCCTTATGACCATCCAACCAAGGCCCGTGCTGCTATACGTAGGACAGATGATTGGACGTAAAGGTGTGAGCGCCCTGATGGAATCCGCAGCGCGCATACAGCATGAAGGATATGTGTTTACCCTGCTGCTTGTTGGGGGTGGACCGGAACAGAAGGAACTAGAGCAGCTAGCAGCCGTCCTGAACTTACGGAACGTGCACTTTCTACCGCCGCAGGCGCCGGAAGGAATGCCTGCCGTCTATCGCTCCGCAGACTGTTTAGTATTCCCGACTCTCGAGGACGTGTGGGGCCTGGTAGTAAATGAGGCGCTTTGGTCGGGATTGACAGTACTCTCGTCCGTTTATGCGGGGTGCACCGAAGAGATCGTTCCAGAGCAAAACCGTTTTGATCCTCTTAATGCGGACGATTTTGATCGGGCATTGCGTCTAGCAGTGACCGGTGGTCTTGCGAAAGCAGACACAAGTCCTCTGCTTCCAACATCGGAAGTATCAGAGCGTATCGCGTCAGATATTCGTCGCAGATTGGGCGTATGAAAGTCACGCTAGTACACAACTACTACAAACAACCAGGAGGTGAAGACCGAGTCGTTGAGGCGGAAGCCGACTTACTGCGAGCTGCTGGTTGCGAAGTCGAATTTTACGTAGTGCGAAGTCAAGACGTAGGTGAAGGAGGGCTGGAGGTGGCCCGTAGAGTTCTCTGGAGCCGCCAAGATTATAAAGGCGTTCAAGCCGCGATTGACAGGTTCTCGCCAGACATCGTTCACGTTCACAACATTTTCCCCTTAATTTCCGTTGCTGCAGTGAAGGCGGCTAAAGCACGCGCCATGCCGCTCGTGCAAACGCTACACAACTACCGTCCTTTCTGCTTAAACGGAGTGTTGTACCGTGACGGTAGGGTTTGTACGGATTGCTTGCAAGGTCCGCCGCTTTCTGGGATCGTTCACTCTTGCTACCGAGGTTCACGCGTTCAATCGGTCGCTGCCGCTTTAGCAGGACGTTCTCAGGTTGCCTCCGGTTGGTTGGATGATGTCGACGTTTTTATCACATCATCAGAGTTCGCCCGGCAAATAAACATACGTTCGGGAGTTCCTGCCGAGAAGATTGTCGTCAAACCCAATCCGTCATTCGTGGAAGTAGCGGCGTCCATTCAGAACTCCATTCCTTCGCCTCCGACCTTTTTGTTCGTCGGACGTTTGGATGAGCGGAAGGGGGTTCGAACGATTGTTGAAGCGGCTAAAGCCATGCCGTATACCGTGAGGCTTGTCGGTGACGGCGACTTGCGTGCGGCGTTGGAGCAGACCGTCAAAGAGCATGGACTATCAAACGTAACTTTTCTTGGTTGGCGATCAAAGCAGCAAGTCGCATACGAAATGGCTTCCGCCACGGCCTTGATCGTAGCTTCGGAATTTTATGAAAGTTTCGGTAACGTTATCGTCGAGGCCTACGCACAGAGTCTGCCTGTTCTGAGTTCCGATATCGGAGCCCAAGCGACATTGGTCCGTCACGGGATGACAGGTCTACACTTTAAAACCGGTAATGCTGAAGATCTTGCCTCGAAGATGCGATTGATTGCATCGAATGATGATCTTTTGCGAACGCTGCGACGTCAGGCTGCTGAGGAATACCAAACGTTGTATACCCAACAGCGGAACGTGGAGCAGTTGCTCGGCATTTACCGGAGAGCTATCAAGCATAACGAGGAGCGTCAGGGCAAGAGATGAACATTTTGCAACACCGGTACATTTTGGGAATGCGCGTGGACGCGACAAGTTACGAGGACGCTGCGAAACGCATCCTAACGTGGGCGAAAGCGGGCGAGGAACGTCGTGTTGCCGTGGCAAACGTTCATATGACGATGGAGACGTATGACAACGTGCCCTTCCAAAGTGTCGTGAACAGTTCAGATCTTGTCACGCCAGACGGCATGCCGCTTATATGGGGTTTGAAGTTGCTGGGGGTGTCGGATGCTTCTCGCGTTTACGGGCCGACCCTAATGTTGCATGTCTGCGAGGCGGCAGTGCGTGAGGACATCCCCATTGGCCTGTACGGCGGCACGCCCGAAAGCCTGCACGACTTCAAAGCCTTCCTGCACCACAAGTTCTCTGGTATTCGGATAGCCTGCTCCATCGCTCCACCCTTTCGACCACTCACGACTGAAGAGGATGAAAGGCACACTCGCGAGATCGTAGAGTCCGGGGCACGCATTCTCTTTGTAGGCATCGGTTGCCCGAAACAGGAGTGGTGGATGTACGAGCACCATGACCGTTTGCCGCTGGTGATGTTGGGCGTGGGGGCGGCCTTTGACTTTTATTCAGGGCGGGTGCGGCAGGCACCTAGCATACTGCAGAAGCTGGGACTAGAATGGCTCTTTCGCCTGCTGATGGAACCAAAGCGTCTCTGGAAGCGCTATGCCCGTCATAATCCACGCTTTGTTGTCCTTTTCGCCATCCAACTTTTGAAGACTAAAATTCATCAGCACTATCTTAATAGGCACTAGTATGGTAGTAAGATGAAGAAGGCTTTACTTACGGGCATCACAGGCCAGGACGGCTCATACCTCGCCGAGCTACTGCTTTCCAAAGGCTATGAAGTGCACGGCATCATCCGCCGCGCCAGCTCCTTCAACACGGACCGCATCGACCACCTCTACCGCGACCCTCATGATCCTCAGGCGAAGATGTTCTTGCACTATGGTGACTTGGCAGACAGCAGCAACCTCCGTCTCCTAATCGAGCGCGTCTGCCCTGATGAGGTGTATAACCTCGGCGCGCAGTCACACGTCAAGGTCAGCTACGACCAGGCGGAGTACACGGCCGACATTACCGGCCTGGGCACCCTGCGCCTGCTGGAAGCCATCCGCGATTACCGCGACCGCACTGGCCACGCAGTGAAGTACTACCAGGCGAGCAGCTCAGAGATGTTTGGCGCGGCCAAGCCACCCCAGGGCCTCAACACCCCCTTTCACCCCCGCAGCCCTTATGCCGTGGCCAAGGTGTACAGCTTCTGGCAGACCGTGAACCACCGCGAGGCGTACGACCTGTACGCCTGCAACGGCATCCTCTTCAACCACGAATCTCCCCGGCGCGGTGAAACCTTCGTGACGCGCAAGATCACTCGCGCGGTAGCCCGCATCAAGATGAGCTTGCAGAAGAAGCTGTACCTGGGGAACCTGGAAGCCAAGCGCGACTGGGGGCACGCGCGGGATTACGTGGAGGCAATGTGGCTGATGCTGCAACAGGATGCGCCGCGTGATTACGTGATCGCCACGGGTGAGGCGTACAGCGTGAGGGAGTTCGCGGAACGGGCGTTCGCGCTGGTCGGCCTGGATTACCAGGAGTACGTGGAGATCGACCCACGCTACTTCCGTCCCGCCGAGGTGGATTACCTGCTGGGAGATGCAGAGGAAACCCAACAGCGACTCGGCTGGCAGCCAAAAACCACTTTTGAGGAACTGGTGCGCGAAATGGTAGACCACGACTTGGAGCTCGCCCGCCAGGAAAAAACGCTGATCAATGCAGGACACCAGATTGCCCTCAAAGGCATCAGCACGAACTGAAGGGTGCCAGCTGAATGGACAAGCACGCAAAAATATTCGTTGCTGGGCATCGGGGCATGGTGGGCGGCGCTATTCTTCGACGCTTGCAGGCCGAGGGATACACCAACATCATCACACGCGCCAGTAGCCAGCTGGATTTACGGAACCAGACGGCAGTCCGTGAGGTTCTCGAGGCTGAGCGGCCCGAGTATGTCTTCCTGGCGGCGGCCAAAGTGGGGGGCATCCTGGCAAACAGCACCTACCCCGCTGATTTCCTGTACGACAACCTGATGATCGCCACCAATGTGATTCATGGCTCGTACGAAGTGGGCGTGCGGAAACTCCTGAATCTGGGAAGCAGTTGTATCTACCCGAAGCTCGCCCCGCAGCCACTACGCGAGGAGTACCTCCTCACGGGGCCGCTGGAAGCGACAAACCGTGCGTACGCCGTGGCGAAGATTGCCGCGATTGAGTTGTGTGATCACTACCGCGCCCAGTACGGGTGTGACTTCATCAGCGCCATGCCGACCAATCTGTATGGTCCGGGGGACAACTTCGACCTGCAGAACTCGCACGTCTTGCCCGCCTTGATTCGCAAAATGGTGGACGCCAAGGAGCAGGCGAAACAGGTCGTAGACATCTGGGGTTCCGGCTCGCCATTGCGCGAGTTCCTGCATGTGGACGACCTGGCAGATGCCTGCCTGTTCCTGATGCAGCACGTGAGCGAACCCGGCCCGATCAACGTGGGAACGGGCGTGGACCTCTCGATTCGCGATCTGGCTCTGCTTGTGCGGGATGTCGTGGGCTACGATGGAGCACTCGCGTTCGACGCCAGCAAACCTGATGGCACACCACGCAAACTGATGGACGTGAGTAAGCTGCGTGAGCTGGGCTGGACAGCACGCATCGATTTGCGCGAAGGGATTGAGCAGACGCTGGAATGGTATCTGACGCACCGCGACTCAGAACTGGTCCGGCATTGAATTCGGCTCTTTAGCGGACGATGCTGCCCCCACTCGCAGACAAAGACTGCCGGAAGCGTACGCTTCCGGCAGTCTTTTGCTTTCCATGCCCCGTTAAGCGAAGCGCACCAGCTCCGGGTGTTCTTTAAGTCGTTTGACGACCTGTTTGATGTCCTGCGTTCGGTCCTTGCGAACCACCAGCGTGATATCAGGCGTCCTGATGACAACGACGTCTTCGAGGCCGATGGTGGCGATCAGGTCGTCACTGTTGGTGGTGTAGAGGATGGCACCGTCCGTGTCGAGCCCAACGTGACGTCCTACGGCGACGTTCGATCCTACACCGCGCAGAAGTCTTTCCAGCGCGTTCCAGTCTCCCAGATCATCCCAGCCGAAGTTGGCTGGGATGATCTGCACATTCTTTGCACGCTCCAAAATGGCGTAGTCAATGCTGATCTTCTCCAGCGCTGGAAATACCTCGCGTACCTTACCTCGAGATTGCAGCGCCTCGCTGAGCGCCTGGTACATCGGGGGCTGCAACTCTCTATAAGCGTTGAGGATACTGTCTACCTTCCAGACGAACATGCCCGAATTCCAGCAATAGTGCCCTTGCTGCAGGAATTCCTCGGCGGTTCCTCGGTCAGGTTTCTCGCGAAAACATGTCACGGTGTTGATGGGAAATTCGCCATCTTCGACCCGGTCACCGTTCTCGATGTAGCCGTAGCCGGTGGAAGGAAAGGTAGGCGTAATGCCGAGGGTGACGAGGCTGTCGTACATCTCTGCCGCGTGTCGGGCGCGTTCGATCACCCGGTGGAAGCCTTGGGTGTCCGTGATGCGGTGATCGGCTGGGAAGACGCCCATCACGCCGTTGGGGTCATGCTGAGCGATCCGCAGGGCGGCATACAGAACGGCGGGGGCGGTGTCACGCGCCACCGGTTCGACGATCAGGTTTTCGATGGATAGGTCGGGCAATTGGTCGAGGACTTGACTCCGGTACTCACCGCTGGTGATCACGTACAAGTTGTCAAGGCTGCCATTGATGCCACTGAGGCGCCGCGCAGTAGCTTGCAGGAGGCTCTCGCCGCTGGTGTCAAGGGTGAGGAACTGTTTGGGTTTGGCACGGCGTGAAAGGGGCCAGAAGCGTTCCCCACTACCACCCGCCAGAATGACCGGATAGAAGACTGGGCTCACTGCGTCCCAGCCCCTGGATAGACCACATAGTGAAAAAGCGGGGTCACCTGTGCGCGCATT
This sequence comes from Deinococcus peraridilitoris DSM 19664, assembly GCF_000317835.1. Taxonomy (NCBI): domain Bacteria; kingdom Thermotogati; phylum Deinococcota; class Deinococci; order Deinococcales; family Deinococcaceae; genus Deinococcus; species Deinococcus peraridilitoris. The sequence goes on from NC_019789.1 coordinate 324,165, forward strand.
TGAGTAAGCCTTTCAGTTGGTTGCCAGCAATCCACGCTTTGCTCCTTCGTCTCTTTGATCTTCAGCAAGGGTCTGCTTGACTGCCTTGTGGGAAAGCGACATCGGTACACCAGCCAGGGCAAAGACGGTCAACATAGTGCCGGGGATCGCCGTGAGGTGGCTGTCGTAGAACCCGGTGCAGAGATAGGCGGCAAGACAACTGAACCAGGCGAGAGCGGTCAAGGTTGATGGCCGCGTCAGGATACTCGTGGCGAGAAACAGCAGGAACAGCACGAGGCCGGGAGTCCCGAGTTCCGCGAGCATCTGGTAGTAATCGCTGTGCGCGTAATTCACGAAGGCATGATCTACGCTTCCAGGCACATCTTCCTTAGGCCGACGGTATTGCTGAAACTCGGTTGGGTACTGACCCAGGCCCACGCCGAAAGTGGGGTGAGCTCTCCAAAGCTGTTCGCCAAAATAGTGAATGGCGTATCGGGTCTGCAGGAAGCCTTCCAGATTTTGGCTTTTTATGCCCAGTTGCTGCTTGTGCGCGGCAAACAGCGCCTGTCCATGCACCGTACCCAGCAGGTAGGCGCCACCCGCCGCGCCAGAAATAGCCATGACGGTAAGCACTGCACCAAGCCACACGCGCTTCGTCCACGCCCAGACGACCAGTGGCAGGACCGCCGCGAGCATGACCGCCGGGATAGAGCTGCCGTCGGTCTTGAGGTTAACGTACTGAACTCCAACCGCCAGCGCGAGCAGGGGCAGCGTGTGCCAACCTACGCGGGTGCAGAGCACCACCGTACTCACCACCGCTGCCACGCCAACCAGGTAACCGCTGAAGTGACTGGGGTGGAAGTACGGGCCGGTCAAGTACTGTTCGGGCGTGCCGGGCAACGCCTGGTAACCGGGCAGGATCACTCCTCTCTGCTGCAGCAGGGCGATCACGACGGCAGCCGCGCCGCTCAGCAGCAGGGTGGTCAGCACGGCCTGCTGCCGGCGGTGGGTGGTGGCCAGCAGGTGCAGGCTCAGCGCCACACCCAGGACGGCGGTCCAGACACCCGCCCAGCGTTGCGCTTCCAACTGGTATGGCGCCCAGGTGGTGCTGGCCCAGATCCAGCCCAGCAGGACGAGGGCGGCCAGCACCCACCAGGGATTGGCGATCTGCACTTGCCCACGCAGACCCACCGTGAACAGCGTCAGGGTGAAGGTGACGCAGCCCAGCAGAATCAGTCCGCTGAAGCCCCAAGTGAAGGTACTGCCCTGCGCCAGCGGGCCCCAGGCGAGCGTCAGCAGGGCGAGGGCCAGGCTCAGCTGTTCCAGCAAGCGGGTCAGATGGGGTTTCATGGCGTCGCCAATCGTTTCACGCCGTCCACGCAGGCACGAACGGGATTGAGCTTCTCACAGCGCGCGTAGGCGGTTCGGGCGTCTGCAGGCCGCTGGAGGGCTTCCAGGTAACGGGCGCGCTCCAGCCAGTAGCCAGCATGATTCGGGTCATGCTTGAAGGCCGGTTCGAGCAGTTTCAGCGCGTGGGCGTACTGTTCCTTGAAGCTGTACATGCGGGCGTGCTCATAGGCCGGTTCGGCCCAGTGCGGGCTGAGCTGCGACGCGCGCTTAAAGGCCGAGTCGGCTTCCCGTTTCAGTTCGGGAGTGCCGCGAAAGGTCCACAGGGCACGGGCTCCCTTGGCGAGAGCGAGCTGCAGCTCGGCGTCCTGCGGACTGAGCGCCGCCGCGGCCCGCCTGGTCGCCTGAGCCTGGTCAAACTGAAATTCCTGCTGCTGTGCCTCTGCGAGCGCCGTGAGCTGCTGTGCGCGCAGCTCGGTGATGGCCAGGCTGGCCATCCACAGCAGGGGAACGGTCAAGGGTACCGCCAGATACCAGGGAAAAGGATAGGTACGCATGGTGTCCTCGATCTGGGTGGGCAAAGTTTTTCTGCCCATCCGGTAAAGGAAAGATTAACGCTCCTGGCGAATCTGGAGTTGAGAATTTGATCCAGGCCTCGAGGGCTGCAGGGAACCTGCTCAACCAAAAACGGCTTCAAAGCGCAATGTTGGCGAGCTGGCAGTACTGGTCCACAAAGCCGGCCAAATATACTTAACCAGAAGCAGGATGAGAGCATTATGCTGCTTGGGTAAACAGCGGATGCTCGGTGTTTCAGCCGAGCGTGCCCCAGGAGCCAGCGATGACCGTCCTTGTACAATCCACCACGCCGGGCGACACCCGCGCCTTTCGCTTCTACCGTCGTCGGGCCCTCAACGTCGCGGTTCTGCTGGCAGGTGACCTGCTGGCCCTCAAGCTGGCGCTGTTGCTGGCGGCAGTGGTGAAGGGAGCGCTGCTTCACCGGTTCGTCGGCCCCGAGTGGGACTGGGTCGTGCTGCTGCTGTGGCCCTTGGGTGCCGCCGCCGCGCGGCTCACTCCCGGCTGGGGCCTGGGCGCACCGGAAGAAATGCGCCGCCTCACGCAACTGCTGCTGATCGTGCTGCTCACCCGCAGCCTCACCTACGCCCTGACCGAGGCAGGCTCGCTCAACGCGGCGCTGGCCCTGCTGGTCAACTTCGCCATCGCTTGGCCGCTCATCCTGCTGGCGCGCAGCTTCGGCAAAACCTTGCTGATTCGCATCGGTCAATGGGGCTTGCCCACCGTCATCTACGGTGGTGGAGCCACCGGAGCGCAGGTCGTGCGCGCCCTGCAGGACAACCCGGGGTTCGGGTACGTCCCGGTGGGTGTGTTTGATGATGACCCCTCGCTGCAAGGACAGACGGTCGCGGGTGTTCCAGTGCTCGGCCGAACGCACGACACCACCCTCGCAGCGCCCATGGCCATTCTCGCCATGCCTGGAGCGCCGCGTACACAGATGCAGGCCCTGCTCGATGACAACCTGCGGGTGTACCGGCAGGTGGTGATCATTCCCGACTTGTTCGGCGTGCAGTCGCTGTGGGTGCGGACGCGCGACCTGGCGGGCACGCTGGGGCTGGAACTGACCAACACGCTCCTCGGTTCGGGCGCGGTCGCGCTGAAACGCGTGTTCGACGTGCTGGTCACGCTGCTCACCCTGCCGCTGTGGCTGCCGCTGTGCCTGCTGATCGCCGGACTGATCTGGCTGGAGGACCGCGCCAACCCATTCTTTGTGCAGGAGCGGGTGGGCCGTGGCGGCCGGATGTTCCGCACCTGGAAGTTCCGCACCATGCTGCCCAACGCCGAGGAAGTCCTTCAGCGCAAACTCGCCGAGGATGCCGCCATGCGGAGCGAGTGGGAAGCCGGCTTCAAGCTGCGTCATGACCCGCGCATCACGCGGGTGGGCGCTGTACTGCGCAAAACCAGTCTCGACGAGCTACCGCAACTCGGCAACGTCCTGCGCGGTGAGATGAGCCTGGTCGGGCCGCGTCCTCTCCCCTCTTACCACGCCCGGGAGCTGCCAAACTGTGTCCAGCGGCTTCGCGCGGAAGTGCTGCCGGGCATGACCGGCCTGTGGCAGGTGTCCGGTCGTTCGGACACCGGCACCGCCGGGATGGAACGCTGGGACAGCTACTACGTGCGCAACTGGAGCCTCTGGCTGGATTTCATGATTCTGGTGCGCACGGTGCGGGTGGTGCTGCGTGGCTCGGGTGCCTACTGACGCTGTGTGATGGTACTGATCGGCCAGTTCGTCTCATCTCAGTATGAGAGCCCGTGCTAGAATGAGACATTCGTTAGATTGGTTTTAACGGGAGCCCATGTGAAGAATGTCCTACTGCTGACCGCCGCCGCGCTCGTCGCCTCCTCTCCCGCCTTCGCTCAAGCCAAGGCCCTCACCGGCTACGCCACCCTGCTGGCCATCGCCCAGGCGCGCGGCGTGCAACTGAACCTCGCCACCCTCCAGAGCGTGCGCCCCAGCACCGCCCAGTTCAGCACGCTGGCCGGACAGCTGCGCATTTCGGCAGAAGTCGTCGCTCAACTGCTGACTTACGGCAACACCGCCGCCCCCACCAATCTGGTCACCCGCGCCGCGCTGGAAGCCGCCACCGGCAAGACGTTCACAGGTAACGCCGTGAACAACTTCCTGGCCCAGAACCCTTCGCTGGCCACCAACACCCCGGACGGCCTCAGCAAACTGCTCAGCGACCCCGCCGCCCTCACCGCGGCCAACAAAGCGGCCGAAGACGCACAAAAAGCCGTCACGCCGACCAAACCCGGCTGAAGCCAAACCAGTCAAAGAAGAGCGGCCCGAGGGCTGCTCTTCCTGTTGTCGTACCCAGGCCCAAGAGAAGCAGGCGTGGCAGAGAGAACGTCGAACACTGGCCTGCACCGCAAGAAGAAGGCGCCCTTTCGGGCGCCTTGGCTGCTCTCCTCAATTACCGGGTGGCGTCGGTGATGGCCGCGCGAACCACGTCGGGACTCAGGCTGCTCTGCGCGCTCAGGCGAGCTTCGGTCAGCGCCTGCTGCGCGGCGGTCTGCGCGGTCAGGTAGGCCGCGCTGGGCGTGGCTTGCGGCCGGATGCTGGGGCTGGTCTCTACCTGCACGAAGGCGAATCCGGCCGCCTGGTCGGTGCCGGTTTCGTTGGTCCACAAGCCTTTTCCGGCGATGACGGCCTGCTTGTTCACCACTTCGACTTTGCCGTCGAGGTCGGTCATGAAAAAGCGGGTGGGGCTGCTGCCGCGCGGAACGCTGCTGTCGCTGAAGGGCACCATGCCGGAAGCCAGTGCCGAGCCGGAGCTGGTCTTCAGGGTGCCCATGATGCCGGCGCCCTGTTCGCTGTCGGTGCTGCACGACTGGCTGTAGCACCAGGCCATCACGCCACCGCTGGCGTTGACGTAGGTGGTGCTTTTGTATTTGCTGCTGAAGCTGGCGACACCGTAGCGCCGGGTGCCATCGTTGAGCGAGGCCACTATGACCCAGTCGCCGTAGTACGGCACCAGGGTGCTGTTTTGCTCGACGGTGTTCATGTTGGGGTTATAGGGGTAGGTGGGCGCCGGAGCGCCACCGCACGAAGCGAGGGTGGTTGCGAGCAGGCCGGCGATCAGGGGTTTCTTCACGTTTTTCTCCGATCTCATCATAAACTATTCATCTTCATGAGGCCGCGATTGTCTCCCAGGTGCAGGGTGGTTTGACGGGCCTCCTCATAAGGATGACTTCTCATCGGTCCGCCCTTGCGGGCGGACCGGCGGTTCAGCCCGAGTTCAGCGGCGCACGATAATGGTCGTGGCGCTCACGCTGTTTCCGGCGAGGTCGATGGCGGTGACGGTAAGGGTGGTGCCGACTGGCACGTTCTTGAGGTTGTGCTGCAAACTGGTGCCGCTGAGCGAGCCTTTGATGCTCACGTCGGTATTCTTGCCGTCCACGCTGTACGACAGGCGCACGTCACCGATGCCGGCGGTGGCGCCCACCGGCGCAGTGTCACTGATGGTCGCGCTAATTGCGGTGTTGCGGCTCTTGCCTTTGGCAATCGCGCTGAGGCCGCTGATAGTCGGCGCGATCGAGTCGCTGGCGCTGAGCGAGAAGGTGCTGGTCTGACGGGCAACGTTGTTCGCCGCGTCGTAAGCCTGCAAGGTGAGGGTGTTGCTGCCGGGGACCAGACCGCTGACGGTCGCGTCGAAGGTGGCGTCCTGGGCACTGCCGCTCAGCAGCAGCTCGCTTTCATTGCTGCCGTTGAGTTGGTAGGTCACGCGGGTCACGCCGACCAGGTCACTCGCTTGACCGCTGATGCGCAGGGTCGGCGTGTCGCTGCCCGCCCCGAGGACTTCGGTCACGACGTTGCTGAAGCTGGGGGCGCCCACGTCCGGCGCGGTGATGGTGACGGTGGCGGTGGCGGTGTTGCCCTGGGCGTCCTGCGCGGTGAGCAGAATGCTGTTCTCGCCGTCCTGCAAGGCGTCCACCAGGATATCCAGGCTGCTGGTGATCGGCGAGACCGTCACGGCCGGCGCGCCGTTGAGGCTGTAGGTGAGGCTGGTGACGCCGACGTTGTCGCTCAGCGTGCCGGTGATGCGCCCGTCATAGCCACCGTCGACGCTGACGATCGCCGCGCCTGCCAGGTCACTGCCGAACACCGGTGCCAGCGAATCGGGAATCTGCACGTTGATCTGCATGTCGCCGCTGGTCGCGACGTTGCCGACCTGATCAAAGGCTTTGGCGTTGAAGGTCACCGTGCCGTTGTCGGCGAAGGTGAAGCTGGCGCTGTACTCGTACGGCGCGCTGGCATCCGTCGCTACGAGCACGCCGTTGCGGTAGAACTCCACGTAATTCACCCCGGTGCCGCCCTCGTTGTCCTGCGCGGCGGCCGTGAGGGTCAGGCTGCCTTCACTCGTGACGGTCGGGCTGGACGAGCTGAGGCTGACCGTCGGGGCGGTGGTGTCAATCGCCACGGTGACGCGGGCGGCGTCGCTGATGGTGTGGTTGCCGGCGACGTCGAAGGCTTTGGCGGTGTAGTCGTACGTACCGTTCTGGCTGTTGGCGCTGAACTCCGCTGCCGCCGTCCAGCCGTCGCTGCCGTTCGTGTCGGTGCCCAGCAGGGCGCCGTTCTGGTAGAACTCCACTTTGCTGACAGAGCGGTTGTCGGTGGCGTCCGCGGTGATTTCCACCTGACCGGCGGCGGTGAGCGAGGCGGGAGAAGCGGTGACGCTGACGCTGGGGGCGACGTCGTCGATGTCGACGGTGACGTTGACCGCGTTGCTGGGAACGCTGGCTTTGCCGGCGGCGGTGAAGGCCACGGCGGTGTAGACGTGGGTGCCGTTGTCGGCGGCGCTGAACTCGATGGTCTTGGCGAAGCCGTCCTGGGGCGTGAAATCCCCGGTCCCGACCTGCACGCCGTTGTCGTAGAAGAAGACGTGATCGACGGCGCCTTCGGCGGTGACCTTCAGCAGCACGCTTCCGCCGCGCTGGGTGACCGGCCCGTCGCCCTCGCGCGACAGCACGACGTTGGTCGGCGCGGGCACGTCGACCGGCAGGCCGGGAATGTTGACGTTGACGCTGAGGGTGTTGCTGGGCGCGCTGGCGTTGCCGGCCGCGTCGTAGGCGCGGGCGCTGTACTGGTGGCTGGACTGGTTGCCGGCGGCGAAATCGACGCTGGCGGTGAAGCCGTCGTCCGGGGTGGTGTCCTCGGCGATTTTGGTGGCGCCGTCATAAAACTCGACCCGGGTGACCTTGACGTTGTCCTGGGCAGCAACGCTGAGGCCCAGCGGCCCTGCCCGGGTGATGGGATCCGTCAGGGGCGCAGTGCTGGAGAGAACCACCTTGGTGGGCGCGTGACGGTCGAGCACGGTGATGCTGAGGGTGTATTTTTTGGAGGGATTGCCGGCCGAGTCGAACACCGTGACCTTGATGGTGTGCGGACCGGGCTTGAGGCTGCTGGGCAGGGGAATGGTGTAGGGCCCTTTGCCGCTCACCTTGAGGGTGATGACCGGTCCGGTGTCGATGCTGTACTCGAGCTTGCTGATGCCAACGTTGTCGGACGCGAGGATGGTGGCCTGACCGGTCTGGGCGTCGTAGGTGACGCTGCCGACCGTGGGGAGCTGGCCGTCCTGAGGGGCGCCTTGACCGCAGGCCGCGAGGATGAGCGCAAGGGTCAAGGCCGCCACCGACAGTGAAACCTTTTTCATGAATACTCCTCTGGCCGGGCTCACCATTGGCTCCACCTGCCCTAAGGTGACCGTGTACTGAGGCAGGCTTCAACGCTTCCGTGAAATTTTTCATGCTGGGTGCATGTGGCTTCATCGTAGTACACATTTCTCGTAGAGGACTCACAAATTAGCGAACGATAAAAAAAGTTCTAAACCTCGTGCCAGACTTCACGGCAGTCCATTCTTCGCATATGGTGAGTCCATGGACGCCCACCAACCTCTCATTTTCTCAGCGGGTGAATGGGTGGTGATCGAGAAGAAAGGCCGACCCTGGCGCCTCACCACCATTGAATCCACCAGCGAGGGTGAAGTGAGCGTGTACGGAGGCTACCGGTACTGCGCCCTCAGCGGCTGGCGGCTGGACGCCGAATTTCAGCAGGGCCAACGGCTGGCCCCCATCACCCCTGAACGGCTCGATTACCTGGTGCTGGGGCAACTGCAGGAGGCCCTGGCCAAACCACCCGCCAGCCCGCCCTCGCGGGCCTGGCTCGACCAGCTGTCCGCGCTGGCCAGCGCTTCCCTGCGGCTCAATGGACCGAGCGGCGTGCTGAGGCTGCCCGGTCCGTCCGCCTGACTGCCGACCGCCACACCTTCATCGGGGCCGTCAGGGTTTTGTCAGAACCGCCGCGCTACGCTGAGGCAAGTTCTTCAGCCACCGGTGTCCTGTTTCTTCCCCTTCGCCATCTCTGCAAGGATCCGACATGTCTTTTCTTGAGCTCGCCATGGCCATTGGTCTGCCCATCTCTGCCGTCGCGCTGGTCTTCAGCGGACGCGAACTCCACGACCGCCTGACCATTCGTCAGCGCGAACGCGAGAAAAACCGCGAGCTGCGCTCGTTCTGGAACAGCCGGCATCCCGGCGACTGACCGTCCACCAGCGCAGAGTGCTCCCCGGCCCGCCAGAGCCAGGGAGCACTTTTTTTACGCTTTCTTTTTCGTCGGACCAGCAACCGGAAAGGCAACCACACCTGCTTCCCCGGTCGTGCAAGCCCGCTTCAGACCCTTTCTACCGCACGGGTTTCAAACCGCGAAAGCGCTGCTTTTGCTCCTCCTCGCCGTACCCGTACCCGTAATACGAACTGCGGTTGCGGGGCAGCTTGTTGAGCGCCAGGCCCAGCACGCCCACGCCCGCGGTGCGGGCATTCTCCAGCGAACGTTCCACGTCCGACAGGCGCGTCTTGCCCGCCTCGACCACCAGCAGCACCCCGTCCGCGTTGCGCGCGAGCGACAGCGTGTCCGGCAGCGACAGCATCGGCGGTGAATCGATCAGCACCACGTCATACCCGGCCGCCCAGCGCTCCAGCAACTTCGGCAGCGCCGGCTGGTTGAGAATGTTGGTGGCTTCCCCGCCCCGCGCACCTTTGCCGGCCGGCAGCAGATCCACTCCTTCCGAGACCCGCACCGCATGCGCCGCTTCCGGCTGCAAGAAGGCGCCGCTGAGGGTTGCCACGGGCGCCTGGCCCGCCTGCGCACCGGGCAACGCCACCAGTTCGGTCTGCTCAGGCGCCCACACCTTGAACTGGGTGGGACGGCGCAAATCCGCGTCGATCACCAGCACCCGCAATCCACCGGACGCCAGGTTGGCCGCCAGGGCCGCCGTCAGGCTGCTTTTGCCTTCGCTGGCATGCGCACTCGACACCACCAGCCGCCGTTGCCGATCGCCGGGCAGCACGCTCAGCAAATTGATGCGCAAAAACCCCACGCTTTCGTACAGCGGCCCGCTTTCACTGGCCGCCACAAAACCACCCTGCAGGTGTTTGCGCTGCACCAGCGGCAATTGCCCCAACACCGGCAACCCCAACGCCAGCAGATCATCGGTGCCGTTCACCCGCCGGCGCAGGCTGTCACTCAAAAGGGCCAGCCCCGAGCTGAGAAACAACGCCAGCAACCCCGCCAGCGCCGCGTTGCGGGTCGGCCGTGGCGCCACCGGACGGCGCGGCGCGACCGGCTCCGCCACCAAGCTGAGGGTGCCGCTGGCCGCCGCTTCCAGCACGGTCACCTGCGACAGGTTCTGCAGCAGCTGCCCGCGCGCGGCGATCAGGCTCTGACGGTCGAGGCTGCCGGCCGGCGCGGCCTGCAAACGGGCGGTGGTGTCACGCAACTGCGCCTGCACGCTGCGGCGCGCCCGGCTGACCCCCGCCTGCGCGCGCGCCGTGTCCCAGTCGAGTAGGGCCGTGACCCCGACTTCCGCCAAAGTCCGCGCCGCTTCCGGAGAACTGCCGGTCGCGCTGATTTCATACACCCCGCGCTGCTGCGGATCGAGCCGCGCTTTGACGGTGAAGCGCCTGAAGACGTTGTCGGCCAGCTCATTTTGCAGATCCCGGCGAATGACCGCGACGACGTCCGGCGGCAAGTCGGTTTTTTCCAGCCCCTCCAGCACCGCGCCCACCACGCGCCGGCTGTGCAGGGCTTCCTGCAGCGCCCCTTGCGGAAGGGGCGGCGCGGTCACCAGGGTGTTGTTGATCAGGGAGTTGCCGGCCTCGTTGCTGCCGGCCATCACGCTGGTGGTGGCCCGGTATACCGGCGCCTGCTGTTTGGACAGCAGGAAGGTGCCTCCCGCCGCCAGCGCGCTGGTCAGCGCGATCAGCGGCGCGTGACGCCGCAGCGCCTGAAAAACCTGCCGCAGATCGATCTCATCCGGGCGGGGAGCAGAAGGAGAAGTCATCATCAACGCTTAATGTAATGCCAAAGCGACGTCCAAAGGTGGGAAGTTCATTGCACTCGCAGACCCCGCCTTCCGCCGGCATTCCCCGCGGGGAACAATGGACACCCTACGATCAACGGACGTCAACGCGACTTCCGCTCGCGCTCCGCGCCAACCCAGCTACCCTGGCTTCACCCGCGGTCCGGGGCACTGCCGGAGCCAAACCGCTCAGCCTCAGCTTCTGTCGCCCACACCCCCGAGACCTGCCGGTATTCGGCCGCGCCCGCGCTCGGGAAGCGACACCACCTGCAAGTTCCGGCGGCGGTTATCGAGGCTATTGCCGTTTCGGTGCTCGACGCGCAGGCGCTGTTCGCAACCCTCCAAACCCAGCAGCAGCGAGGGCAGCACGATCACCGAGCCACCCACATCGGCCACGACCTGCTGCGGCTCGCGCCGGCTGAGCCGCCAGATGTACTGCCACGCCACGTCAGCGTCCTCGTCATCGACGAGCGCCCGCATGAACAGGCTGTTGTTCCGCTTCCACCGTCCACACACCGGAATCTCGATCATGCCTGAGGCTGCCTCTTCGCCTGGGAATCACCCGTCGGGGCCGATGCGGACGGGAAGTCAGCGGACCGTCAGGCGAGAATCCCCACCAGGCTGACTTCGACGCGGACGATAGTCCGCTTGTCAAAACTGCGTCCGGACGCCCGACGCGTGCGGGGATACAGCAAAGCCCTGTGGTGCGAGACCGCTGGCTCTCCGCTCCGGTCAATGAGGACCCATCCCAGCAGCTACTCGTTGTAGGCACCCGCCCACAGAAAGGTGGCCGCTGCAGCGAAGTGCGTCCTGCTCGTGACCGGCCTCCTCCGGGTGAGCTCAGTGGCTCGGCCAGCCCACCCGCCCCTACGCCGAGATCTACAGAGCTCGAACGGCCCGCCGGACTTTCATTTTCGTTCATCAGGCACTGGCCACCAGGCGGGTGGGGATGTTCAGCTCCTGAGCCTGACGTTCCACCGCGCCGAGGAGCCGCCGCATCTGCCGCGTGAACTTGCTGCGGTCATGACTGCGCACGTAGAACCCATCATGCAGCCACAGCACGATCGAGTAATCATCTGTCCGGCGCGCCAGGTCGAAGATGGGCCACATCAGCTTCACTTCATACGACTGCGCTTCGTAAGCCAGCAGCGTGCGGATGTTCCGGCTTTGCGGCTCCAGCGGGTGAAACCGGCCGAAGGCGTCCCGCATTCCCCCGTCCCTTTTGATGGCCTTCATTCGGCGGTCGCGAGCGTCCAGCAGGCTCTGAAACACCGGCGACGCCAGCAGCCGCTCCGCCCGCTCTTCACCGATGTCTTTGGCCAGTACCTGCCTCAGCATCCACCTCGTGCGGCCGAACACCGCCGCGTACACGCAGATCTTGACGCTCGGCTTGTGCTCGTCCGACAAACCCGCCTGGCGCAGCAACAGCGGCCAGATCGAGCCATGCTCCCGCAAGAGCGCATGGATGTCGGGAATGTCCCATAAACAGGCTACGACCGCCGGTTGCGCGTTTTCCAGATCGTACTGGGCCGCGTCGTGCAGCAGGCAGCGGCGCACCACGCCCGAGCACAGTGCGAGCGAGGATCCGATGGTGTAGATCCTTGGGGACTTGCGGACCTGCTGGTAGGTGGGTTCGAACTGCCAGGGCAGGCTGCGCAGGATCCGCAAGTTGGCGTCCACTTTGGTGGCGGGCAAGGTCAGGCACACACCATAGGCGGCGTCCAGCCGCTCGCGGTGCGGCGCGTACACGCGCGGCGAGACACCGTTGAGGTAACGGACGCCGTCAGCGTTCGGGTGGGAAGGGTCGACCGCGACGTGCTGCCGCACTTGCCGCCACCGCTCGTTCACACCACGCCAACCCACCGCTTTACCGGTTTCGAAGTCCACCGGCTCGAACAGCTGCTGCTGCGGGGTGCGCAGTTCCTGCTGCAATCCGGCGTCCAGGGCCGGCTCCAGCCGCAAGGTCAGCACGCGCGCCCGTCCCGCTTCGTGGTCGTAAGGGGACAGCGTCGCCTCGAGGCCACACGCGTCCACGAAGCCCGTCAGAAAAAGTAAGGAGCGGTAACGGCCGCCTCGCAGCTCCTTTTCCTTGCCTTCCAGCGCCGCTGCCAGCGGGCGGGGAATCACCGCGCCGCGCTCTGCCTGGTATTCATCAAGAAAGGGGGTGAAGAGAACGTGCCCCAACGGGCGCCAGTACGCCAGTTGATCGCGGAGGCGCGGCATCCGGCCCAGGAGGGTCTCACGGAAAGCGCGGGAAACGACGGCACGCTGCGGGCGAATCAACGAAGGATCGAACATGCCGATCATCAGGCCGGACGCAGCGGGCACTATCCTGAACACTCATGGCGGGGGGGTAATGCATAATGCAGCTTCAGCTCTTCAGTTTCCCTACGCCAGCATGGAGTCCAGCCGCCTCGGGGTGAGACACCAGTAGAGGGTGAGGCCCTTCCGATGGCCGCTCCCCCGCCGCCCCAGCCGACGGTCGACCTTCTTGCTGCTGTCTATCTGACCGTTCCCCGCGGGGAACGACATCGCCAGGCTGCGGATGATCCGGCTCAGCGGCTTTCCCCCTTCCACCATGCGCCCACGAACTTCCTCTCGGCATCACTGCTTGAACAGGCTTTCCAGCTGCTGCCAGGGGGTGGGCGGCAGGGCTTCCTCCGGGAGTCCCGCATTCCCCAGCAGCCTGGAGAGCTCGATGTGCGAAATGCGGTACTGCCGGCAGATGCTGACCGCCTCGATCTCCCCCCGCCGGATCATCCGCCGGATGGTCGCCTCGGATACCCGCAGCAGCTCCGCGAGTTCCGAGGGCGTGTAGAAGTAGCGCGGTTGGGGTTCGAACTTCACGACCGGGCTCCCGGGCGGGGATAAATTTCGTCGGCGACAATCGCAACTCGGGCATGGGGAGGCACGACGTTCACTGCGTGCACCAACTCCGGGTTCGCCCGACGGTGGTCGAGGCGGTTGCCGTTAAGGTGCCGTACACGCTGGCCCGGCTGGGCCTCGAGCAGCAGGCGGTGCAGCAGTACTGTTCCGCGTTCCGTGACCGCCATGGCGTACTGCCGCTCACGCCCACCGAGGTGCCAGCGGTAGCGCCGGGCGAGAGGTTCGTCGGCCGCGTCCACCAGCGTGTACGCGACGATGCAGCCGTTCATGCCGGAGTACCGGCCATATACCAAAAGTTCTGCCATACCCGATCGTCCAGCTCAGACGGGGCACCACTCCGGAGAAGTGAGCGGTCTTTACCCGGAACGAGCCTGCCGCGGAGCTGGAGCGGCACGCTTCCGAACGACTGCTCGCCTGTCGGCAGTGCCGACGATCAAAAATCAACTGCAATTCATGGCAAAAAGTGCAGCAATGTCAGCCGAAAACCAGCCAAAACGATCTTGCCTATGCAGCTTCGACAGGCCTTCAGGAAGCCGAGCGGGACGAAAGTGCGTACCAGACGCTGTGGATCGTCTCCGCCAAACCCGCCCTGTCCGAGTTTCCCAAAAGGGGAGTTTTTTTTTGAGAAATCAGCGGTCCCCGCGAAAAAACGGCGTAGGGTCAAAGTATGGCTGACTTCCCTATCACCCGAGCGCCCCAACAACACGATTCCGATTGCAGCAACAACGAGGGGTCATCACCGCACGGCCAGCGTGCCGGCGTGGCCCAGAAGCAGGAGAGGCCCTGGGCTGGCATACCGCTTCCCTCCAGTGCAGTACGTCGCCAAATCACGATCCAGCTTCGATGGAGCCGGGTTCCCGTTTGGGACAGGTCCAGTGAGGAGACGACCGTCCCTTCCATGAGCCTCTCCACCCTGGCAGGCTTCACGCACCTTACCGACATCACCTACGCCCAGCGCGGCGTGCTCGCCCTGATTCTGGCACTCGGCGGCGCCGCCACCCACAAGCAGCTCGCCGAAGCCGGCAAGAACAAGGCCGAAGCGGTCAAGCACCTCACCAAGCAGCTCAAGAAGCTCGGCTACCTGGACAACCCCCGTCAGCGTGACGCGAACAACCGTTTCCTGGCGAGCCCGTACGTCCTGACCGACAAGGCCAAGTGCCTCACCGGGGAGGGGTAAGGAGATTGCCCCTCCCTCCCGGCGGGTCAGTCATTTAATGCCCGGGCCCTCGGCGAGGGTAGGGCGAGGAGACGCTATGCCCCATATCCGCTACAACGACTACGCCAACCCCCTGAACCAGCTCGGCCGCAAGCGCGCCGCCATCCTTCAGGAACTCGAATCGCAGGCCGACGCCAACGGTCTCACGAAGATCAACCTGATCGACTTCGGCGAACGCTGGATTCGTCAGCCCGGCGAGCCAGCAAGTCACCCCTCTTCATACTTTCAGCGCGCCCAGTCCGAATTGATCGCCCTCGACAACCACGGCTTTCTGGAACTCATCTCGCTCAGCCGCCGTCACAAGGAAACCACCATCATCAAAGTCAAACCCGGGCAGTTCGAGCGTAAACACTACGCGACGATCGAGCTCGTCCCAAGCGAACTGCGTTCCCCGCGGGGAATGTTCACGCTTGGCCGCACGCTGCACCTCTACCTGTGGCTGCACACGCTGGCGGTCGAAACCGACAGCCAGGACGGCGGCGTCACCTTCGACCGCATCGAGTACGCCTCCACCTTCCTGGTCGGGATCCCCGACATCATGGAGCAACTCGAACACATCGCGCACCTCGGCCGCATCGAGGCCGCCCCGAAACTGCAAGGCGACCACGTCACGATCAAGCTCAAGGATTTCTGCGCCCTGGGGTGGTTCTCGTGAGCGAAATCATTCGCAAGGTACGCTCTCGGGAGAACCCATACTCTCAGATCTACCGCAGGGCATTGCAGGACGACCGTTTGTCGTGGAACGCCCGCGGCATCATGGGCTACCTGCTGAGCAAGCCGGACAACTGGACGGTCAGCGTGAGCGACCTGATCAAGCAGGGTCACCTCAAGCGTGACGGCATTCGCGCCGTGCTCAAGGAGCTGCAGGCGACCGGCTACCTATGGCGCCACAAAACCGCGGCCCAGGCGGCACTTTCGTGTGGATTTCGGAAGTCTACGAGGACCCGGCCGACAATCCGCATTTCCCGCAAATCACTACTGCGGCAAATCCAGGTAGTTCAGTGAGATGAACCCGCGGTTCAGGGGTAGAGCGGGGTGCCCAGCAGCTCGGCCAGCAGCCAGGGGCGCTCGGCGAGACCGGCGGCCATGGCGGGTGTGCGACGCTGGTACTTGCGATGCTGAGCCAGACCAACGAGGACGGCCGTAAGCGCAACGGGCCGCCCGAGAAGACCGACGTCGCCCGCGCGAAGGTGATGACCACCCGCGTCGGTCTGGTCGTGACCGGTCACCGACCTGTCACGGAAGCGGACCTCGCGCAAACCGAGAAGGACGAGAACGGCGAGAGCGTGCCGGGACGGCGTGCCCGTCACTGGCTTGCCGTTCGCAAGACGCGTGGTGGCAGTGTGAAAGAGCTCGAAATGACTTCGGATGCCAAAACCGGAAGGTGGTCTAACCCCCAGCAAGCCGCGTTCTAACCTCAAAAACCTGAAACCGTCTTGAGGACAAGGTTTTGGTAAGTTTTACGTCCCGCTGAGCTGGCTTCAACTGCTCGGCCCGCTTCCCCGCTTCCGGGAAGCGGGCTTGCGTTCGTGCCCTCCCCCCCGTCCGGATCGAACTCGAGCAGGTCGGTGATGTCCACAGGCTCGCCAGTCATCTGACGGAGACCTGCGATAACGCTTGCGAGTGTAGGCAGGTCAACCCGAGTTGGTTCATCTCCGCGACGGACAAGGCGATAGACCGTGTTCATACGCGTAGTACCCATTACCTTCACCAAAGCGTAGGTACTGATTCCTCTTTGATCGAGAAAATCTGCGAGTTTCCAACGAACAGTAGCCATCTACCTCATTGTGCTGTTATTTGGCGTTTTTTCCTGGTTTACCTTGATGGTGTTAACGCTTAGTGGTAAAATGAAAATCCGGGTGAGGCGAAAAGGCCTACGAAACCAGCGCCTCACCCGGAATCCAACCTTAGAGCATTTGTCAGTAGGATAGAAGGATGAGGGCGTATTCGTTGGATTTACGAGAGCGAGTGGTGGCGGCATACCAGGACACGCCAGTGATCGCGCAAGTGGCCCGCACCTTCCGGCTGAGTGAATCAGCGGTACGCAGCTATGTGCGGGCTCACGCTGCAGGCCAGCCCCTGGCGCCAGTCCGGCACAAAGGCCGGGTACGAATCCTGGGAGAAGCCAGCCACACCGCCCTACGAGCCCAGGTGGAGCAGTACCCCGACGCGACCCTTGCCGAGCACGTGGAGTACTACTTCGAGCAGCATGGCGTGCGGGTCAGCATCAAAACCATGGACCGCATGTTCGAACGGCTCTCAATCACGAGAAAAAAAGACCGTCCGCGCCACTGAACAGTCCCCTGAAGCTCGAGCCGCCTTTGTGAATGAGATAACTGGACTGAAGCTGCACGACCTGGTGTGCTTCGACGAAAGTGGCTTCCACACCGGGATGAGTCGCGTCTATGCCAGGGCCCCACGAAATCAGCGAGCCTTTGCCCGCGTTCCGAGAAACACCGGCAAGAACCTCACCTTGCTGTGTGCCATGAGCTCGCAGGGCTCACAGGCGGAACTGGTGATCGAAGGTGCGGTGAATACTGAGCTCTTCGAGGTGTAGGTGCGTGAGGGGCTTTGTCCGACGCTCGTACCCGGGCTGATGGTTAACCCGGCTTCTCATAAGCGGGATGCGTCCGCCACTTGATCAAAGCCACGGGGCTGTCACCTGATCTACCTGCCCCCTACAGTCTGAACTTCAATCCTATCGAGATGCTGTTCTCCAGGCTCAAAGCCTTACTCAGGGGCTGGGCTTCCCGATCTGCTGCTGTCACCTCAACCGATATCCTCGGCTGGTTCTCTCACGCCCTATCCCACCAATCAATATGACAAACGCTCCATGAGCGCTGAACTTCCCTTGGCTCAGCTCGACACACCTACCTGTCAGGACCGTAAGGAAGCGATCCATTCACCTTACGGCTCAGGGCAGCGGGCCGAGGCCCACTCGCTGGCGGTACGCCGCGATGGGCCAGGCCCGCCCTCCGCCCTGGCGCACCCACTCGATGTCGCCAGCCGCCGTGCGCTGCAACCGGAGCGGCTCACCGACCGCCCCGAAGCCAGCCTCCGGTTCGGGTATCAGCGTCTCGGCGTCGACCACGGTCCATTCCGTGGCACTCAGAGCAGGATCGCCCTGCGGCGTCAGGGACACCAGGCGGCCTCCCAGATTGACCAGGTCGAACACGCCCCAGTCGGTGGCAAAGCGACCGGTGAAGGTATCCAGGTCGGAGCCCGGCGCATCGGTGGTCTTCTTCTCCGGCACGCTCATCGCCAGATCGATCAGCTTGATGAGGTTCGTCGCCCAATCGGTTGCGGGGCCGCCCAGGCAATTCGTGAGGACGGATACAGCCAGGCCCGATTCCGGGTCGAGCCATGACTGCGTGATGTACCCAGGAAAGCCGCCCGAATGGCCGACGACCGTGCGCTCCCCGATCTCCTCGACCATGAAGCCCAGTCCGTACCAGCGCTTCACAGGTCGGCTGATCTCGGATTCCTTGCGCTGCATCAGGCGCCTGGACGCGTCCGTGAGCAATTCGACACGTCCCAGTGCGTGCGCGGCCAGGTAGGCTGTGACATCTTCCGCCGTACCGTAAAACCCTGTGGCCGCCGCCATCGCCCGCGTATCCGAAGACGGCAGCACCCGCCGGGGGTCGTTGCCTGCCAACCGCCCGCTGTGCCCAGCCGCCAGCTCGCTTTCGCGTCCCTGCGGCAGTTCCGGCCCCAGGTTGGTCAGCGCGAGCGGTCCGGTGATGTGCGCCGCCACGTAGTCCTCGTACGTCTGGCCGCTGGCCACCTCGATGATCAGGCCCAGCAGCGAGTAGCCCATGTTCGAGTACTTGAAGAACTGATTCGGTGGGTACACGGCGTCTGCCCGGCACAGTGCGACCAGGGCGTCACGGTCGGGGAAATCGTGGAGCTGCTGCCAGTAGTCGCTGTCGGCCCCATCGCGGTTGATGCCGGACTGGTGCCCCAGGAGTGCCCGTACCGTCAACCCCGCTGGGGGCGATCCCGCCAGTTCCGGCAGCCAGCGGCCCACCAGGTCGTCCAAACGCAGCGTTCCGGTCTCGGCCAGTTGGAAGATCGCGGTTGCGGTGAAGGTCTTGGAGTGCGAGGCGATACGGAAGAGGTGCCGTGGTGTGAGCCGCTGCCCCGTGGCCTCGTTCGCCACGCCCAGCGCAAAGGAGGCCGCCAGCTTACCGCTTACCCGCACTGCCACCTGTACGCCCGGCACCCGCGCTTGGTCCCGCTGGTACTCCAACCATGACTGGAGGTAGGGAGCCAGGGCGCGTACGGTGTCGAAAAGTGGCATGAGGGCAGGATAACGCCTGAGGCACAAACCGGTGTCCGAGAGCGTGGTGTGGTCTGGCGAACCTCAATGGTTGGATCAGGGCGCGGTTGTGTTACCAGAACTGGGATGAACTCGTCTGATCCACTGTGACTGAGACTGCCTCGGTTTGCGTGCTTTCAGTGACGCCGCCTTGCGTTCCCTGAACTGCTCGAATTCTACCGGGGTCTTGTAGCTCAACGGCGAGTGCCACCGTTGTCGGTAGTAGGGTCTGTAGGCCAATGGTAGAAACCGTGTTTGGAGACCTATCTTTTTGTGCTGTAACGCGAGGAAATCACAGATGCGCAATGGGAACGTCAGCCGACCACTGGCTTCGGACAGGAAAAAGGTGGGGCTCCTCGGGTCCGGTGGACTTGGTGTACGTCGCCTAATGAGGGTTATTCGTTGAGGCGGTGATTGACGCTGTCGCTTGGGGGTGCTCCTGCTGAAGAAGGTGAATGTCCGTGGTCGTTGGTGCGTGCCTTACGGGGGCGCGTATGAATGGCTACGAGCGGGTGTCACCTGGCGCGAAAAGTTATAGAAAATTGCGTGTGCAACGGAATTGGGGACGCCATGGAGCATCAATGGACACCAGGTTCCTGGGTGGAGCTTCCACCTACGGATCAGAAGGCCAGGAGTTCGAATCTCTTCGGGTGCACCAGGAAAACCCACTCTTCGAGTGGGTTTTTACTTTCGTCCTGACGGCGAGTTGCCAACGTGTGCCTTGTTCGTGTCTTACGAGCCCCCAAGGCTGAAGAGAAGGGGCTCGTCACGCAAGGCTGGTGGGGTCAGCACCGCCAGGGTCATCGTTGACTTGTCACAGCTGCACGACTTTCAGCCCTTTGACCTCAAACAGCCTGACGCAGCCAGTACAGCTGTACTTGGTGTCCGACATTGCTCTACTTCCTCAGTCCGTAGGTTTCGCGGCGTCAATATCGTGAAGCGGAGAAACAAAATGATGTTCCCGCTGAAGGGCGTGGCTGTTCAAGGAGAATCTGCGGCGTCCACGCCTTCAGGAAGTTCTGCAGTTGCCTCCAGGATGCTGCACCCGCTCATTGTGAGGGTCGAAGGACACGCTTTTCAGCGTGTCCTTCTGCTGAGGCGGGTGTAAGGCGAAGTGCGTTGGCGTCGCTGACGCAGCGCTGCCCGTAGGTCACCTGATGATGGGGAAGGTAACTGCGCAGCAGCGTGAATACGAAGGGGGTGAGGGCGCCCCCGCAGGCGGTGAGGTCATGTTGTGCTGGGTGGAGGCGGGTGAGGTTCGACAAGAGCCTCGCGAGTTCTCTTGCAGCGTTTGCGATGATGGCTTGCGCCACCGGATCACCTTCTTGTGCTGCTTCGGTTACCAGGGGCGCCAGGCTGGCGAGGTGGCTGCGTTCGCTGCCGTACACGAATGCCCGGAGAGTTGGCCAGTCGAGGGGACCGAGTGAGGATTGCAGTTTGGCCGTCAATACCGGTGGTGGCGGTTGGCCGTCATCCTTGATTCGTAGCAGGCATTTCAGGCTTTCCCGCGCGAGCCACCACGCGCCACCTTCGTCGCCCAGCAGGTATCCGTAGCCCCCGGTGCGGTGAGCTTTGCCTTGCGAATCGAGCAGGTAGGCGATGCTGCCCGTTCCGGCGTACAGCAAGGCGCCCGCACCAGGCTCGTAGTACGCGAGGTACGTGAGGTGCAGGTCGCTGTGGACCTGTACCGCTTGTTCTGGGAGTGCAAAGGTGCGGGAGAGTAAGGTGCGGAGCGTCAGCGCTGAAGGCTCGCCAGCGTCGAGGCCGGTGATACCAGCGAGCACCGAGCTCAGGTTCACGTCCGGCCAGGCTTGGTGGACGCTGGCGTGCAGGTGCTGCAGTCGTTCTGTCGCGTTGCCCTGCTGGGTTTTGCTGAAGAGATGCCCGGTAAGGGCGGGGGCGTCACCGCGAGCGAGGATGTTCCCGTGGTGCGCGAGTGACCACTTCACGCGAGTCGCGCCTGCGTCTATGCCGAGTTGCATCATTCACTCCAGGCGTGGACGAGTCTCCGGGTGATTTCGCGCGGATTGGTGATGGCTGTGCCTACGACAACCGCGTTAGCGCCGGCTTCACGTGCGGCCCTGATGTCGTGTGGTGTTTGTATGCGGCCCTCTGCGACGATGGGGATGTCAAGGTGGGAGGCGAGGGCTTGCACGAGCTGAACATCTGGACCTGGTAGGGTCGGGGAGGTGCTGGTGTATCCACTGAGTGTGGTGGCTACGTAGTCAACCCCGTATTCGGCGGCGCGCATTCCTTCATCGCTGGTGCTGATGTCGGCCATGACGAACTTACCGAGCTCTTCGTGTATGAAGCGAATCAGGTCAGGCAGGGGGACAGGGCGTGGACGGTGCGTCGCGTCAATCGCGATGATGTCCGCGCCGGCTTGCGCGGCCAGCCTTGCCGAGCCGAAGTCCGGAGTGATGTACACGTCGTAGGGACTGCCGAATACTTTTTGAATTCCGATGATTGGGAGGTTGCTGGCGTCCCGAATGGCACGGATGTCACTTGCGCCGTTGGCGCGCAGGCCGACCGCGCCGGCTTGCGCGGCTGCGAGGGCCATGGCTCGCATGAACTGCGGCCCGTGCAGTGGATTGTCAGCGCGGGCTTGACAGGACACGATGACTCCTGTGGGCAGTGGGCGTGCTGGGAAATTTGGGGTGTTCTGGTGGAGGACGCTGCGCAGGCGTCCATGGTGGGCGTCCAGGAGTGCGCGCGCGCAGTGTGCATCGACGCCTTGAGTGGCGGTCACGATCGCAGTTTTGACGTTCCAGTTGGCTTGACGCAGGTGCGTGACGGCCTGCTGGGGTTCGATTTGCGCTGCTTCCTGCACCAGTCGGTTGGCGCGATTGACAAGCTTTTCATTGGTGGCGACGAGGTCCACCATGAGGTTCTGGTAGACCTTTCCGAGCTGGACCATGACGGTGGTACTGAGCAAATTCAACGCAATTTTTTGGGCGGTGCCGGCTTTGAGTCTGGTGGAGCCACTCAGCACTTCTGGACCGGTGTCCAGCAGGACGGCGTGCTCGGAGAGGCCGAGTACCGGCGTACCCGGGTTGTTCGCGATGCCGATGGTGAGCGCTCCGCTTTGACGCGCAAGTTGCAGGACACGGCAGACGTAGGGGGTGGTACCGCTGGCTGCAACGGCGAGGATGACATCGTGCTCGGTGATATTCGCTTGCAGGTAGTGGTGTTCGGCAGTGGTAACGTCGTCTTCGGCATTCTCTACCGCCGCGAAGAACGAGTCTCGACCGCCTGCCACGAGATTTACGGTGCGCTCGGGTGGCCAGCTGAAGGTGGGGGTGAGTTCCGCAGCGTCGATCATGCCGAGCCTTCCGCTGGTACCCGCACCTGCGTAGACGATTCGGCCGCCGTGGCGTAAGCGCTCACTTGCGGCCTTCGCGGCGGCTGTCAGTTGTGGCAGGCTGGCGCGCACGGCACGGATGGCCCCCTCCTGGTCGTTCAGCAGTCGTTCGAGCAGGTTGCGTTCGTCCAGCAGGTCAAGGTCGGCAAAGCGGACTTCAATTTGCTCTGTGGGGAGTGACGTGGTGATCATTTTACGGCTCCAGCAGTCAGCCCCGCGATGAATTGTCGTGAGAGCAGGATGTACGCCACGGTGATGGGAAGCACGGAGAGGGTCAGCCCGGCGAACAGCACGCTCCAGTCAGTGCTGTATTCACCCATGAACATGGTGAGTCCTTGTGGGAGCGTTTTGAGGGCGGCAGACTGAATGAAGATCAGCGGGAAGAAGAAATCGTTCCAGATGGGTACGGCGTTGTAGATTCCCGCGATGATCATGGCGGGACGGACCAGCGGCAGCATGATGGTCCACATGATGCGCGCCTCGCTGGCGCCGTCGAGGCGTGCAGATTCTTCCAGCTCGGCTGGCAGGGTCTTCACGAAGCCGGTGATGATGAATACGGCGCTTGGTAATCCCATGGCAGCGTAAATGAAAATCAGCGACCAATGCGTGTCGATCAACTGCAATGCCTTGAGCTGCAGGAATAACGGGATGACGGCCAGCTTCAGCGGAATCATCAGGCCGCTCAGGAAGAACAGGAAGATCACTTCGTTGCCGCGGAAGACGTACCGCCCCAAGGCGTAGGCGGCCATGGTGCCGAGAATCAGGATGAGGAGCAGTGAGCTGCCGGTCACCAGCAGGCTGTTGAACAGGTAGCGTGGAAACTCGGTTTCGCTGAGTACGCGGGTGTAGGCGTCCAGCTGGAGTGGTGTGGTGAGGCTGAAGGGTTTGGAGAGCAGATCGCTGTTGCTTTTGAAGCCCGCGATGAGCATGAAGAGGATCGGGACGAGCATCACCAGGGCGTTCAGGGTGAGCAGTCCCTGCACGAGCAGGTGGTGGGTGGGGTTGGATCTCACGCTATCTCCGCTTCAGAGTTCGGTTTCACGGCGCCGCAGTATGCGCGTCAGAATGACCGAGCAGATCAGGATGAACAGGAACATCAGGACCGCCAGGGCGCTCCCGAGTCCGAAGTTCTGGAAGCTGCTTCCGACGTTTCCGAAGGCTGTGCGGTAAAAGTACAGGCCGAGGACGTCGGTGCCGTAAGGACCGTCGAGTCCGGCCATGATGTACGGCAGCTCGAACCAGTTGAATGCCCCGATGAAGGTGAGGATGACGATGATGGTCACGGCGGGGGCGATGAGAGGCCAGACGATTCGTCGAAGCAGCACGCCTTCACTGGCACCGTCCAGCCGAGCCGCTTCGATCAGTTCGGTGGGGATGCGCTGAATGGCCGCGAGGAAAACCAGCGTGGGGAAGCCCACCCAGTGCCAGGTGTTCACCAGCATCAGCGCGGGCAGCGCGGTGCTTTCCTGGCCCAGCCAGGGTTGCGCGAGGTGAGAGAGATTCAGGGCGCTGAGGGCCATGTTGAACGCGCCGAACAGCGGGTTGAGCAGCAGCTTCCACTGCACTCCGATGATGATGGTGGACAGGATGACGGGTAAGAACACCACGACCTGATGAAAGCGGAAGCCGCGGAATTGCTTGCTTAAAAAGTAAGCCAGGAAGAACGCGGTGCCATTCTGCACGACCATCAGTGTCAGGAAGACGATCACGTTATGCCCGAAGGCGGTGTAGGTGGTGGTGCTGTACGGCGGGGTGAACAGTACGGTGCGGAAGTTCTGCAGGCCGATGTATTCGGTGCGGCGTAAACCGTCCCAGTCGTACACGCTGTACCAGAAGGCGCTGAGGATCGGCAGAATCACGAAGGTGCTGAAGAACAGCGCGGGCGGGATGAGCAGGAAGCAGAGCCACGCGATGCGGTGGTGCCGTGCGTTGGGGCGTGGCCGGCGCCGTAAGCCAGGACCGGACTCCTGATAGGGTGGCCCTGGCTTGTGCTCACTTCTTCTTGAAGTAGCCACTCATTCCTTGCGTGACGTGCCTGGCGGCCTGTTCGGGGGTCATGTCACCCGCAAAAGCTTTCTGCAGGGCCTGTTGCAGCAGGGTCGAACCGGTCGGGTCGTTGTAACGGAAGTTGACCAGCATGATGTACGGTGAGGCGCTCTTGTTGTACTGCATCACCTGCCGCACCATCGGGTCGCTCGGCACGACCCCTTGCATGGGTGAGACGTTCGCGAGCAGGTCGGTGAATTTCTGACCGAACTGGCGGCTGGCGGTGTACTCCAGGAACTTCAGCGCCGCTTTTTTGTTGGGGCTTTTGGCGTTGACGGCGTACCCTCCGTCACCGAACAGGCTGACCATGCGCGGATCGCCGGACTTCAAGGTGGGGGCGGGCACGAAAGCGAACTTCAGGTTGGGGTTCTGCTTGCGGAAATTGGCTATTTCGAAGCTGCCTCCGGCGAACATTGCGGCGCGCTCGCTGGTGAAGAGCTGCTGGGCGGTGGTGTAATCCACTGCGGTGAATCCTTGTGGCATCAAGGGCTTGAGTTCCTGCAGCTTGCGAATGGCGTTCACGAAGCGGGGATCTTCGAAGTCAGTGCGGGCATTCACGATGTCCTGGTAAAAGTCTTGCCCGTAGATGTTTGGCCCGAAGACACCCATCATGATTTCTCCCTGCCAGGCATCTTTGGTGCCGTTGGCGAATGGAATGTACCCGGCCGCCTTGAGTTTCTCGCCAGCGTTGGTCAGGTCATTCCAGGTTCGGGGAGCTTGCAGCTTCAGTTTGTCGAAGAGGCTTTTGTTGTAGAACAGGCCGAGTGTCTGGGTGGCGAACGGGACTGCGTACAGTTGCTTGTCGGCACGCAGGGTCTGTGCGGCCAGCGATTCAGCAGAGAAATTCTTGAGATCAGGAAATTTATTGGTGATGGGCTCCAGATAACCGGCTTTGGCGAGTTGTTCGAGACCGCCGTAGGCGCGCACCATCATGAGGTCAGGGCCCTTTCCGCCGGCCAGTGCGGTGGAGAGTACGGTGTTGTAGCTGGTGGCTTCGTAGGGAATGAAGTTCACCTTGATGTCGGGGTTCTTGCGTTCGAAGTCCTTGATGAGTTGCTCGTACGCGGCGCGGTCTTCAGTTCGCCATGACCACAAGGAGAGGGTGGTTTGGGCTACGGCGGAGCTGACGAACAGAAACGAGGTGATGAGCAGCAGTTTTTTCATGTAATCCTCCAGGGCTTTATTCGCGTTTGTCGCTGATGGCCTGCGCGGTTTTCAGGAGCGTGCTTCTGGCATGTGGGAGCCGGTCGAGCAGGGTGGTGTGCAGGGCGTTCAGGATGAAGAGTGTGCTGAGTTCTGAAGTCAGCGCTCCGCCTTCAATGGGGGATTCCGCACCGGCTGCGAGCAGAACGTGGCGGGCTCCTTGTGCAGCGCTGCTTTTGGGTTTGCTGGTCACCACGATGGTTGTGGCACCTTGCTGCCTGGCGAACTCCAATGCGCGCAGGGTGTCGATGGTGGCGCCTGAGCGGCTGATGGCGATGGCGGCACTGTTGCTGTTGAGCAGGCTGGCCTGCATCGCGGCGAGATGCATGTCGCTGGTGGCGTTGATTCGCAGTCCGAGCCGCACCAGCTTGTACTGGAACTCCAGAGCGAGCGCGCCGCTCGCGCCAGCGCCGATCACCAGAATCTGATCCGCGCGCATGAGTTCCTCAGCGATCACTCCGAGGTGTGATGGGTCGAGGTAGGCGTAGGTTTGCTCGAGAGACCGGATGGATGAGTGCAGCAGGTGCTGCAGCGGGTGCGGTTGCTCGCCGGAGGGTGCGGTGGGGTTTTGCTGGATGGCTTCCTGGGCAGCATCGAATGCCAGGGCGACTTTGAATTCCTGAAAGCGCTTGAAGCCTTGCTGGCGGACGAAGCGGACGATGCTGGATTCGCTGACGCCGGCTCGTTCGGCCAACTCGGTCAGGGTTTCGCTGGCGGTCAGCGCTGGGTCGGCGAGAATCATCTCGGCTGTTTTTTGAGCGGAGGAATTGAGACTGTGCAGGCGATGGCGGAGCAGGGCGAGAATGCCGGGGAAGGCAACCGCACGTTCTGAGGACGGTTGATCAACGATCGTCATGACAGGTTTTTTCCTTCTCTATGGTTGTACCTGACAGGTATTCTCCTGTCAACAGCGATGGTCAAGGCGTTCCCACCGGGCTTTGGAAACCCCTTGACCGGCAGTAAGGTTACAGCCCAATCGTGGCCACCCATAAAAGGGCTCACGGTATGAGGAGTCGGCTTCCATACAGTGTTGATGAAAGGAACAAAGTAGGGATCGTGCTGACGTGGAGTTCTCGCTTGCCGATGCCGAGAACGAACATGCTGGTCCTCCCTTGGGGTAGGTTGAGGGTGTCAGATTCGTTGTTCTCGGGTCTCTTCTTGTGGTGCAGGCTGCGAGAACATGCCCAAGTCGGCCAGATCCAGGATGCGGTCTTGGTAGACCGGAAAAAAGCGCTGGCCTCTCTTGGGCAGAACGGACGCCGTGCAGTGAGCCTCGTCAGGTACGACCTTGGAGCTTCTTGCCGCTTCCTGGCGTTAAGACACGGGCGGGCGGCAGGCTCTCCTGAGCCTTGTCGTGAAATTTTTTTCCGCTCCATCGCACTGCTCAGCTCAAGTTGTGGGGTACTGAGGCTTCATACACTCGCGACGGCATGTCCGGAGTGCTGCTCCTTAACGGAAAGGATCGCTCTGAAAGGCGGTACCGTGCAAAACTGGACTTCAGCAGGGCATCGAACCGGGCGTTGCGCTCCACCGGAACTTTCTGAGGATCAGCTGCCAAGGCAGCACTTGGCCGTCAACACGGGGACTGATGAAAGGCGCGACCGTTTGTGGTTCCATCAAACAGCGCGATCCAATTTGTACCCTGGAGGCCGTATGACACGTAAAGCGGTCCTGAAATGGGGATTGAGTGCGCTGATCCTGGTTGGGCTGGTGTTTACGGCGGTCCGGTACCTGAATGGGGAGGCGCTCACGCAGGCGTTCGCGACTTTTGATTTCGTGTACGCTCCGTGGATCGTCGCGTTGGGTCTCGTTTACCCGGTCGTGAAGGGCTTGAGGCTCGCGACGCTGCTGAAACCCGTCAGTGATGTCGCCCCCCAGGCGGTGCTGCTCGCCCATCTGGCTGGGACGGCGGTGGCCTTGCTGCCTGGGGGATTTGCCGCGCGCGCAGGCTTGCTCAGCGTGGCGGGTGTGCCTTTGTCGTCCGCGACACCACCCGTCTTACTCGCCAGCGTGTTCGATCAAGCGCTGCTGCTGCTCGGGGTGATGATCGCGACCCTCTGGTACGAACAGGCGCGTTTGCCTGCCTTGCTGATCGGAGCTGGAGTTCTGGTGTCAGCGGCATTGCTGGCGATTCCGGTCTTGCGCCGCCAACTTGTGCGTCAAGCGCAGAAGTTGGCGGCGCACTTCAAGATACGTGACGAGTGGCGGGCGTCCGTCACTCACTCCCGGTCGTTGCTGAATGCGCCAGTGCTTGTCACGGCCACAGCGTTGACCGTGCTGTCCTTCGCGATCAAGGTGCTGGCGCTGCACCTGTGCTTGTTGGGTGTCGGCTGGAGTTTACCGCTCGGGCCGCTGGTGCTGGCCTTCGTACTTCCCACGTTGCTTGCGCGCCTGTCGCCGGTTCCAGGGGGGTTTGGTGTCGCGGAAGCCAGCGCCGTGGGATTTCTGGTGGTCAACAGTGCCCTTCCGCCCGAAGAGGCACTTGCAGCTTCCACGCTGTTCCGCTTGGCGACCGTGTTGCTCCCGGCCTTGCTCGGCACGCTGGTGTACTTCACCCTCTGGCGTGCACGCGTCAGTACTTCTGGCGAGAAAGAGTCGCAGACGGGGAGACGAGGGTGACACGTGAACTTTGGCTGAGGTTGCGCTGCGTGCCCAGGGGCCGGGATGAATTTCGTGCGGTACCCGGTGCTGAGGGAGGCAGGTGTGGGTTCACTGCAGGTCCTTTGCAGTGATGTGCGCTGCACCTTTCAGTTGTAGTGCGGGGTGATGGTCTGGCCGGGCGCTCGGCAGCCCTTGCTTCGTGCGTTGAGTGGCGGCACTCAGGTCGGCTGCCTGAGCGCGGGCCAGGGCGTGATCAGGCAGGTTCGGTCGCGTTTTCGTCGAGTACCTTGATCCAGTGGTGGAGAGCGTGATGAAGTCCGGCGCGTTGCTCGTGGAGTTCGTTCATGTGTGCCTGGGTGATGTCTTGAAGGCGTTGCTGCCCGGTCGCGGTGAGGTGCAGCAGCACGCGCCGTCGGCTGTGAGAATCGCGGATGCGTTCGATCAGCCCGGCCTGCTGTGCGCGTTGGGTCAGGCCGACGGCCCCGTGATGAGCGATGTTGAGGGCCTGTGCCACCTCGCCGACCGTGACGGTGCCGTTGGTTTGGGCGCCGAGGACGACGAGCAGAGAGTAATGTTGTGGTGTCAGTCCGAAGCGACGCACGATGCGCTCACTGGCGTGGGCGTAGGCGGCGAGGCAGCTGCGGAAGGCGGCCATGGCAGGGTAGGTTTGATGGGAGTGAGGGGTGCGCGTGTTCACGGGATTCTCCGAAGCTGTGGCGAAACTGTTGCCCTGCTGAGGCGGACTTCAGAATTACATCACACTGCGATATATTCAAGTATAGCGGCGCTCGGCAGAGTGCGCTACCCATCAGACCCACCCTCACAGGCTGTCAGCAGCGCAACCCACCACCCTGAAGTGCCATTCCTTGCTTCCTCACCTGCAGGAACCACGGAGCTGAACCAATAATACGGTATTGCATTCATGAACTTTCAGGGTAGTAGCCCAAGTAGGCCGTTGCGGATGAAATGACCTGTGGCTGTGCATCGAGTTCCACGCAGCGAGTGCACAGCCGCTGTTCGAGGGCGTCGAGATCAGTGAAGGTCTGGTGGTGCGTCGCCTCACGCACCAAGGTCCACAAGCGTTCAGCTGGGTTGAGTTCGGGCGAGTAGGGTGGCAAGACGGCCAACACGATGTTGTCGGGCACCTTGAGTTTCCTGGTCGAATGCCAGCCTGCACCGTCAAGCACGAGCAGGGCGATGACCTTCTCGGGTAGTGAAGCCGCATAGGCGCGCAAGAAGACGCTCATGACGCACGTGTCAACCTTCGGCAATACGAACCAGAACACCCGACCCAGCGCAGGCTCGACGACTGCGTACAGGTACGTCCACTGGTACTTGACGGTACTGGGCGCCGTCGGTCGCTGACCTTTCTTGGCCCACAGACGGCGAGACGTGGGCTTGAGACCGAACCGCGCCTCGTCCTGAAAGCACAACCGCACGTCCTTGTCCGGATGTTCGGCTTGGAGCTTGGCACTCAGTGCGAGGATTTTTTTTGGAACGCCGCTTGCTCTTCCTTGCTGGCCGCCTGGGGATGCGCGGGACGCGACGTTTGCTGGCTGTAACCGAGCTTTTGCAAGTATCGCCAGCCGGTCGCTTGGTCAGGACGATGGCCCGTCTTCGCTGCAATCCAAGCCGCGACCTTTGCGCCCGTCCACAGTCCCCCGCCTGGCGGTGCCTCGGTGTCGAGCGCTTGCCCGAGTTCCAAGACGCCGCTGACGTCCAAGACCGCTTTCTTGCCGCCGCGTGCTTCGCCTGCACGCTTGTGGGTGGGTACGGCGTTGGGTCCGCCTTCGTTGTAGGCACGCACCAGGTCGTTGACCCAAGTATGCGAACGGTCGACGACTTGCGCGACGTGGCGATTGGCCTTGTCTTGCGAGATCAACCACAAGGCGTGCCAGCGTGTCTTGTCGGCAGGGTGAGCACAGCACCGATAGCACTTGCGCAATTCATCCGAGGTCAAGTGCGGCTTCAAACGAACTTCGGGGGGCACGCCTCAGCATGCTCCTCGGAAGATCCTCAACGCAAGACCGTATAAGGCATGACTGGACTTGTACTCAGCGGAGGCGGAGCACGCTGCTTCGCCCAACTCGGAGCGCTCCGCGCGCTCGAGGAACGTGGGATCCACCCCAGCGCCATCGCGGCCTGTTCAAGTGCCGCCATCATCGGCGCCCTGATCGCCGCAGGCTACGACGCACGCACACTGTACCGTCTGGCCCGCCGCACGGACTTTGGAGACATGACCGCCGTTCAGTTCGGAAGTGGCCTGCTCAGCAGCGATCAGATCGGCACATGGCTGGCGCGGCGCGTTCCCGAACAGTTCGAGCAACTGCGCATACCCCTGGCCCTGGTCGCCGTGGACATTCAGGAGGGCACCCTGCACACTTACCGCTCCGGTGCGCTCATTCCCGCCGCCCTGGCCAGCAACGCTTTTCCAGGCGTCTTTGAGCCTGTCAAGCATGACAACCGTACCCTGATGGACGGAGGCATCCTGAACGTCGTTCCCCTGGACGTCATCCGGGAGCTGAGCAGCGACCCCGTCATCGTCGTGGACGTCGCGTCCACCCCCGCTCGCAAAGTCAACCTGGACCGCAAGACAGGCCTGCTGGCCATGATCACCAGAACTGCCCACAAGGAAATGCCGCTGCCCATCGAACTGATGTACAAAGCTTACGTCATCACCCGGGGCGCGATCGTCGAAGACCTGTACCGGCAGTTCCCACCTGACCTCACGATTCGCCCCCCTCTGGATCAACACGGGATTCATGACGCAGATTTCGGGTCCCTCGATGAGGCCGTGGACTTGGGTTATAACGAAGCGAACAGCGTCCTCGACGCGCACTCCGAGCAACTCGGGAAGTTCCGCTCACCATCCCTACGTTGATCGGTAAGAGCGCTCCTGGCTGCAGATAGAGCACCTCGGCGCCGACACTCCGACAGCGAAGCAGCGCGCGACGCAGCGCCGGCCATGAAAAACCCTGCTGGGCCTCGCTAGAATTCGGGCAGTGAACCGAACCGCCCGGAACACCTCGAGCGCCGCGAAGCGGCACCTGAACCTGCGGACGTTCATCCTGTTGCGTCAGGTATCCCCGTGGCTGCTTCTGCTGCTCATCGGTTCACTGCGTGGTCAATGCAGCCCAAGGAGCGGGTGGAGGCAGGGCGACATACGCTTCTGTGCGGCGCCCTCCACGGCCATCCGTCGCCTCCCCTTTAGGTTTCCCCGCTGAAAATGGAGATCTGGAGCGAAGCGAAGATCGGAAACGTAAACAGGAGATACTTGGATTAGCTGGACAAGGCGCGAAGGTGATGAAGTCACGCGCACTATTCCAGTTTGATACGAATGGTCTGCACGCCATCCTCAATGCGGACATCGAAAACCTGTGCCTCCCGGGAGGGTTTGCTCTGAGCACTCCATTTGCCACTGCGTTCCAGCCAAGCGTGGTGTACGTCGCCGGATCAGTCATTTCGGCCTCACTGCGCAGGGCTTCCAGCAGATTGTCGCGGGTAATGAGCAGGCGCCTCAGCGCGGCCGAGGCGCCCGAAGAGCAGCGCGAGGTCCCGCTCGTATCCTCGTGTGGTCGGCGTCCGTGGTGTGGCGGAAGATGTTGGGAGTGAACTGCTCCATAAAAGTGGCTCCCGTATGACGGCGGGAGCCTGCACAGGAGGTGAAGCGAGGACAAGCCTCGCCGACCTTCTGCAGTAAACCGTCTCCGGTGGAGGCTGCGCTGAAGTGAAATTCAACTCCTCCATACCTACGTCCCATTTTTCATATCGTACTGCGATAACTCGTGGTGCTTGCATCAGGCCGTTTGCGCTTTCCAGACGGTTCTGGCGGTCTGCAACCCGGTTGGACTTGGCCGTGCCGACCGAAGCAGGGTGAAGAGCGCTCCCACCGAGTCCCAGTCCATACAGGCATGCCGCGTCATGCTGGGTGAGGTGGGCCTGGGCACGGTTCCGTACCAGTGGTGAAGCTGTATCGAACCTCAAGGGCTCTTCAGTAAAATATCGCATTGCGATGTTTTATTGGTGGCACTGTGAAGGCAAGTTCGGGGACGACCAGCGCCCGCCCGGCAGCACGCATGGTCGCAAGAAACACCCCACGCGCCTTGCTGCCCGCACAACCTAACCCGAGACACTTGTTCCTCGCGTGTGCAGCCGACATCCGAAGTCTGCGAGCACCGCTTCTCAGGAGGTTCACCATGACATCAAGGCCTGCCCTCATCACTGTCCTGCTCACTGCCACCCTGCTCGGCCAGACCGCCGCGCAACAACAATCAGTCCTCTCAGGACGCACCAATGGCGTGGCGTGGACCCTCTACGGCCCAGGACCCCTTCCCAACCTCAGCGCACAGTCCAGTCAACTGCGCCTCTCTGCCCCACCGCAAGCTACGGTTCTCGGTGCCAAATACCAGCAAGACGCCCAAAACGCCCTGCTGGTTTACCGACAGAACGCGCCCCTGCGGACAACCTTCGACTTTCACGACCAGCAACTTCGCGCACAAGGCTTCACACGCAGCAACATGAACCTTACCGGCAACGACGCCCGCGCCAGCTACACCCGCAATGGTAGCTCACTCCAACTCACCCTCACGCACAGCGACACCACCCACAACGTCTACCGCGCGCAACTCGAACTGAGCGAACTCACCTCCCTCAACGCCACCAATACCAGTCGCGACGCGAGTGCCGCCCCGGGCAACGCTCTCCTGAGTGACGAGGGGAACACCGACCGCCTCGGCTACCTGGTCTTCGGTCCCGTAGCGCTCGACAACCTGCAACGCGACGAGAAGGTCATCCGACTCTCGGTTCCTCAGGGCGCCACGCTGGTAGACGCACAGAAAGAAGACGAAGACATCCGGCTGTCCTTCCGCTCCACGCAGACCCTCGCGCAGATCACCGAATTCTACTCTCGGCAGTTTCAGGCCCAGGGATTTGAACGGATGCCCTCAACTGCGGCGAACGAGCCACAAAAGACGGGCGCAACGTTTAGCCGCACCAACACCCGAAACCGCATCGAATGGACAGCCGAACGCGAAGAAAACGGCACCTACCAGCTGCTCTTCAACTTCGAAGGAGCTCGGGACGGCAACACAGTCAGCGGTCAGGAACGCGGAGTGCCGTTCGCCAACACCACGCCCAGCCAGAATACCGAAGCAGCCCCGCTGTACAGCCACGAGATGAATGGCCTCCGCTACGATCTGTACGGTCCGGATTTCCGCATGGATACCCTGACGCGCGACGAGCAGCGAGTGCGCCTCGCCGTGCCACCCAGCGCCACGAACATCGACCGCCCGGCACTGATCGACAACGACGTCACCTTGGAATTCGCTTCGCCACAGCCGTTGCGCGAAGTCTTTGATCATTACGACCGGCAGTTCAGACAGCAAGGATTCTCGCAGGTCAGCGGGCAACTCACGGAAAGTGCCACCGAGATCATCGCGCGTTACGCGCGTGGTGACCGCACTGTTCGCTTCACGGTGGAACGTGAAACCGGCACGCCGGCAAGGTACGTCGTCACCCTCGACTTCACACCTTGAACGCCAGAAGGTACAGACAGCCTCGCACCGCAAGCCCGTGAAGCGAAGGAACGCCTGACAGGAAGGTACACGCATGCACAGTTCCCGAAGCGGTATTCCCCAAAGGCAGACGGCGCGGCACCCAGAGCAGCCCAGCGCTCCCCCTGCGGGACTGAAGACACTCAGTGGCTGCAACGTCAAGGACGCGGCACCATTGCTCGGCTGGCTGTTCCGGCGGGTGTACGACCGGCATGGCTGCATCATCGGAGGCGTCACCGAAGTCCTTATTGACGCGTCCCTCGACGCCCGGTGGCTGGAAGTCAGTGAACAGCTGGCCGTCAACCTCGGTCAACGCCGCTTTCTGATTCCCGTGGAGTGGGTCGCGGACCAGCACGAGGATCAGGTGTTCCTGCACGTCGGTCATCACGACCTCACCGCGCGGCAGACCCCAGAGGATGCGGCATTCGTGCACTCACCGAACAACAGCCTGAGCGGCTCATGACGGTTCCCTGTATTGAAGTCGTCCTCAGGCCCCTCGGTACGCACGCTTCCCCTGCTCGCTCCCGACGGTCCAAAAAGGTGCACCGACTGTTCCTCTGAGCTTGCCGTGACCTTCATCCATCCGCTTGCCGTCCCCGCCCCTGGAGAAACGCATGACCCGACTTGTCCGCACGACCTGCACGCTCCTGGTGCTCGCAGCGCTTAATGGCGGCGCGCAGGAGCACAACGTCAACCAAAGTGCCAACGGTCCTGCTACGGTTCTGGCAGGAACCACGCACGACCTGCACTGGAGGCTGTACCGACCCGGCGCACGTGCGCCGGAACGAAGCGAACACTCGGTCTCTCTGACGGCACCGCCCGGGGCACGTGTACTGGGCGCCGAGTACGAGCAGATCGAGGAAGAAGCGATCCTGGCTTTCCGGTCGAACCTGCCGCTCAGTGCGGTGTACGCACGCCTTGACGAACAGTTGCGCGAGCAGGGCTTCGCGAGCAGCGAGCAGATCACCCGGAGCGGCGCGCTTCGCGGAACGTACGAACGTGGCGACGAAAACGTCGAGTTACACGT
This sequence comes from Deinococcus peraridilitoris DSM 19664, assembly GCF_000317835.1. Taxonomy (NCBI): domain Bacteria; kingdom Thermotogati; phylum Deinococcota; class Deinococci; order Deinococcales; family Deinococcaceae; genus Deinococcus; species Deinococcus peraridilitoris. Next base: position 358,631 of record NC_019789.1, read on the forward strand.
CATCCGCAGCCACACGGAGACTTACCACGTCATCCTGGACTTGAGTGGTGCGAGCGCGACCGAAGCCGGTGTGCCGTACCGACCGAATTCCGGCACGATCGTTCCAGAGCGTCCGTACGGTCCACCGCTGCTCGTGACGTACAACAGCGGCCTGCGCTGGCAATTCTACCGGGCGGGCGCACTGGGACCGGTGCAGCCCCGCGAGGACCTCGTTCGGCTGGCGCTTCCACGGGCGGTGAACGCCGTCCGGGAGCCGTACCTGCAAGAAGAGGCGGACAGGGTTCGTCTGCCGTTCGATACCGACCTGCCCGTCCGTCAGGTGTTCGATCATCTCGCCGGGCAACTGACCGCTCAGGGATTTGAGCTCGCGTCGCCGTCGCCCAGCGCCGAGGGAAACGGCGTGAGTGCGCGCTACACCCGCGACCTGGTGTTCGTCGAACTGCGTGTGCAGCCGCAAACAACCTCAGCCGGGGGGCGATTCGTCGCCACCCTGGACTACCGTCCTTCCACCCGATAGTGCGTCTCGACTGCAGGAGCACCCGAGCTCACCAAAGGATGAACATGCCAAACACGAAGCCCACCAAACGTCTGCCATCCCACGCTGCGCTCGTGGCGTTCAGCGTGAGCGTACTGCTCTCGCTTCCATCCGCGCAGACACCGTACCAGCCGGTGTTGGCTGGCACCACCGGCGAGCTGCGCTGGGCCTTGTTCGACACCGATGACACGCTGCAGAAGGTCAAGGCGTCCGTGCAGCGTGACCTGGTGCTGGTGGCCAATCCGGTGGGGAACGTCATTGGCGTGCGGTATGAAGACGCCGAGTTGATCTGGGTGTCACGTATTCCCGCGCAGCGGTACGATCAGCGAATTCCAGCCGAAGGCATCTCGAGTTTCTGGCTGTTTCACAGCTACGAAGCCGATTTTCTGCGGCAGGGGTACCGGGTGGTAGACGCCAGCCGTTCGGTCGGTCCTGGCTTTGCGCGGGCCAGGTACCAGAAAGGCGATATGAGCATTGAATTTCTGTTGCACCAGGAAGCGCAGAACCTCTGGCGTTTTCGCTTGAATCTGCTGGACGCCATGCGCTGAATCACACGGGCGTGGCGCCCGCTGCTCGTCGAACGTTGATGCGCAGTCAGTCGTGCAGGAAGGTCACCGGATCGCTTTGTGCGTAGACGGACAAAAGCCGCTTCCGAGCAGATCGACCTCACCGTTTAACCAGTGGCACGCCATACTTCACCCCACTCACGGCAGAATCCAGATGATCCAACCCGGCTTTTGTCTGTCCGTTCACTCGCCCGTCAGGAACTCCTGAGCAGCCTGACAGGGCCGCCATCACGCTCACCGGAGGATTCCATGAAAACGCTCCCGATGATGCTGACCTGCACCCTGCTCCTGACCGCCTGCGCACCCGCCATGAGCAACGCGTCCACCACACCAGCCCAACCCACCCGCGCCTTCAACCTCACCCGCCAGGCGAGCGCACCCGAAACCCTCAAACCGAACGGTTCGATCTCCGTTGCCAACAGCCAAGGCACCACCAGCACCTCTGTGATCCTCTTCGGCCTGAAACCCAATACCTACTACGTCGGTCACTACCACGTGATGGGACTTGACTCGAAAGAGCCGTGCACGTCCAACGGAGCTCCCATCCTGTCATCAGCCGTCGTCGGACGCAGCGACGGAAATGGCGACCTCATGATGAACGGCAGCGTCTCGACCGGATCGATCTCCAACGCCGCGTACTTCAATATCCACACCGCCGCCGAGGCGAGCGGCGCACCCGCAGACGCCGGCGTCGCCTGCGTCCCTGTCACCGTCGTTAACTCCCGCTAACCCCCGGCTGCCACTTCCCGGCCCAGCGCAGGCGTGACGGGAGCGGCAGCAGGGCACGACGCCGGACGCGCGACACACCATGAAAGGAGACACCCGTGAACCAGCTGACGAAAGCAATCGCACTCGCCGCCACGCTGCTGAGCACCGCGCAAGCCCAGACCACGCCACCCGCGGGCACCCCTCAAATCCCCGTCGCTCCCGTCACCCAGTTTCCGGCCATCGTGTTGCTGCCCGTACCTGCCGGATCCACCATCCTCAGCGTCGGCCGCCTCAACGAAGACACCCTGTTCACCCTGCGCACCTCTGCCAGCCTCACGCTGCTGATGGACTTCTACGCCCAGCAACTCTCGCAGCAGGGATACCAGCGACGGGCGGCTGCCAATGACACCAACAAAGCCACCGCCTCGTACGCACGGGGAAACGCGGTCCTCACCTGGACGGCACAACGTGAGGGTCCCGACACCTACCAGATCCTTTTCGACTTCGATCGAACGAGCGTGCAATGCCAGACGATCGGGGAGATCCTCGCAGCGAATCCACAATTCAGCACCCTGCGCAGCGCCCTTGAGCGTGCCGACCTGCTGGTCGTCGTGAATGGCCCTGCCCTCTATACCCTCTTCGCGCCTACGAACGCCGCCTTTCAGCGTCTGAACACCAACGACTGGCAGGCGCTGCAAAACGACAAGGTGGCGCTCACCCGCCTGCTCAGTTACCACGTCGTGAAAGGCGTACACGATAAGCAAAACGTCATGCGTGACTCAGTGCAGAACACCCTCGCTGGAAGGCCACTCACCTTGTACCCGCGAGGCGAGCAACTGCGCGTGAACGAAGCACTCCTCGAACGCGAAATTCGCGCCTGTAACGGCGTCGTTCATCAGATCGACAACGTCTTGCAACCTGGAAACGCCACCTCGACAGCGCCAGGTACGACGGCCGCTGCCTCCACGTCAACCCCCGCGGCGTCCACTGCGGTAGGAACCGTCACGCCACGCGAGGGCAGCATCGCCTGGACTGTCCAGCGTGACGCCCGACTGTCGACTCTCGCACGACTCCTCACCCTCACCAACCTCGACGTGAGCCTCAACGATGACGGTCAGTACACGCTGCTCGCACCCACCGACAACGCGTTCGCCCAGATTCCCGCGGCGCAGCTCGAAGCGCTCACGCGTGACCGAGCGGCCCTCACCCAACTGTTGCGCTACCACCTTCTCCCCAACCGCCATGCGGCCGACACGCTCGGCCGGCTTCGTCAGGAACGCACGCTGCAGGGCGCCGCGATTTCAGCCACACCGGCCGGCAACACCGTACGCTTCAACAATGCCACCGTGGTCGCTGCGGACATCAACGCGAACAACGGCGTGATTCACCTCATCGACGCGGTCCTGCTGCCCCCTGGCTTCGTGCTGCCCGCCGTGCGGTAAGGGGAGCGCCCGGAGGACCGCATTTCTTCGTACGCTGCATCGCAGGCTCAAAGACCGGAGGAAACATGAATGACCGTGACCATCCAGGCGCTCCTCACGAAGCTCGCCTCGTCCCGATCCACAGCATGTACGGCAAGGGACCACGCCATGGCGCGAGGAGCGACGAGAGCATCCAAGAAGACGTCAACGAGGCCCTGACGGACGATCCCACAGTGGACGCGCGGGACATCGAAGTCGAAGTGCAGGCACGAGAAGTCACCCTGCACGGCCGGGTGGACGACCGCCAACAGAAACGCCGCGCTGAAGACGTCGCGCTGCACGTCCGTGGCGTGCATGACGTGCACAACCGCCTGCGTGTGAACGGTTCCTCAGCAGCACATGGCGCACAGGCGGACGGCAGGACAGGTGGTCCTCCCCTGCTGGTCAAGCTGATGGACTCCGGCATGACCATCGCAGATCCTCAGCAGGACATTCGTGGACGAACCGTGCTGGACGAGCACGGCAACAACCTGGGGCACGTCGAGCACCTCTTGATCGACACTCAGGAACGCAGAGTGCGGCTGCTGGATGTCCGCGCGGGTGGATTCCTGGGATTGGGAGAAAAACGCTTCCTGATTCCGGTGGAAGCGGTCGTCAGCATCGAGGGAGACCGGGTGCAGCTGAATCAGTCACGCGAGCGGGTCGTGCAGTCCCCCGAGTACACTCCGCAACTGGCCGAGCAGCCCCAGCATGTGGGTTATTACGAGCCCTACTACGGCTACTACGGATACACCCCGTACTGGGGACCGGCAGTCGGCATGGGACCCTTCCCATACCGCTAAATGACCCTGACTTGATTCACTCAACGCAGATTTTTTCATTTCGTCAGTGCGGATCGGCGTGATCGAAAAACGGGAAAGCATGAAGCCGATCAACCTGAAAAATCTCTGGGAACTGGGCCCACACGGCCGGCTCGTCAGTACGGGCGCCATTCGTATTACAATTGTCCTCCAACCAGCGGCCAGGAACGACTGAGTCACCCTTTTGAACGAGGCTGTACTGCGCGTCAACTTCAGCTCAGAGGTTTACCCTTATGCTCCTTATGCTACCCACGATTCTTGCACCTGACACCCCAAGCTCGCTTGTGGTCGGCAGGCTCACAACCCCGAGTTTTCCAGGAGGGCACCGAAATGATTTCCGACAAGCGACCACTTCTGTACCTGCTCTCCTTCTCACTGGTGCTGACAGGCTGCCGTGACGAAAGGACCGCCAACTCCACTCCTTCAGCGCAGGAAACGCCGGGCGCCACCGCCACCGATCTGCTCGCCTACGAACAGAATACCGTCGAGGTGGCCGAGGAACAGCAGGATGGCGTGGTGTTCGTCACGCGGCTGAATCAGCCTCAAGGCACCTTGTACGATCCCAACAGCAATCCGACGGGCAGCGAAGCGCAACCTAGCGGCAGCGGCTCAGGGTTTTTTATCGACGGTGAAGGCTACGCGCTCACCAATTACCATGTCATCGAAGGGGCAGATCAAGTCAGCGTGCGCCTGCACGGCAGCAATCGCGAATTCCCGGCGCGGGTGGTCGGTACAGCGCCCGATTATGACCTGGCGCTCCTCAAGACCGAAGTGCCAGACGACCTGTACGATCCGATGGAACTTGGTGACAGCGACCAGGTGAAGGTGGGGCAGAAAGCCATCGCACTCGGTGCGCCGTTCGGCCTGGAGTTCACGGTGACGCAAGGCATTATTTCCGCGAAGAACCGGGTGATACCCACAGGCATGCAAGGCATTCCCCAAAACAGTATCCAGACTGACACCGCCATCAACCCCGGCAACTCCGGCGGGCCGCTCGTCACCAGCAATGGACGCGTGATCGGCGTGAACACTCAAATTCTCTCGCCTGGAACTGCCCAAAGTGGCGTCGGACAAAATGCCGGGGTGGGTTTTGCGATTCCCATCAACGTCGCCAAAGCGCTGCTGACACGCCTGAAAGCCGGAGAGGAAATCAGTGTGCCTCGCATTGGGGTCGGCGGAATTCCCATTCAGGCGCTGGACGCCGCGACTCGCCAGCAACTCGGCCTGCCGGACTCGGGCGTCCTCGTTCAGGAAGTCGCTCCGGGTGGACCGGCCGCGGACGCCGGTTTGCAAGTCGGGAATCAAAGGACTCAGGTAGGAGACACCACGCTGACGCTCGGGGGTGACATCATCACCGAAGTCGACGACCGTCCGGTCACGACACTGACGGACGTGCAGAGCGTACTGGTCACCAAACAACCCGGTGAAAGCGTCACCCTGACCGTACTGCGAGACGGCGAACCAGTGGAACTGCAACTCGCCCTCACGGCACCGGAAGGCACGCGATGAACCACGGTACGTGCGTTTCAGGGAAGCGGTCCGCGAAAAGCCAGGAGACTCCAGCCCGATGAGCACCCAGCACACGGGTGTCACCCACACGCATCCGGAAACCCCCCGAATCGCGTTGGTCTTCGATTTCGACGACACGCTCGCTCCGGACACCTGGGATGGTTTGCTCAACGACCTGGGCATCAACCCGGATGAGTTTGATCAATCCGAAGTCGATCCGCTCGTCAAGGACGGCTGGAGCAAAATTCCCGCTCGGTTTTACGCCCTGATTCAGGCGTCTTACCGCCGGGAAGAAAAAATCACTCGCGAGCGCCTGCAGGCGTACGGAAAGCGCCTCGAGCCGTACCCGGGCGTCGAGGACATGTTCGAGCGCATCCGTGCGCGGGCCGCGCACACCACCCCGAACGTTGAAGTGTTGTTCTATGTGGTGAGTTCCGGTTTTGGTGACATCATCCGGGCGACCCGAATTGCCGGACGGTTCGACGGCATCTGGGGTTGCGATTTTCATTTCGCAGCGGATGGAGAAATTGAATTTCCGAAAGTCATCGTCGAGCACACCGAAAAACCCCGTTATCTACACCTGGTGGAAAAGGGGGTGGAGAAACACCTCAAGCGCCCCGCGTACGAAGTCTTCCGGCACCTGCCCGAAGACGAACTGCACGTGCCACTGCACCAGATGATCTACGTCGGTGACGGCAGCAGTGACGTCGCGTGCTTCACCTTGCTCAACGCGCATCACGGTGTCGCACTGGGCGTCAACAAACCCGACACGCCCGTGCATTGGGGTGCGGACGGCGTGGAAGCCGAAGAGCGCATCGACGACATCGCCGCGCCCGACTACGCCGAAGGCTCCGAACTTCTGCGCTCCCTGTGCCTGGCGGTGGACAGTATCTGTGCCCGTATTGCCTTATCGGCGCAGCCTGACCGCGATTGACCCGCCGAGTACCTGGATCCAGGAGGTGGAATGACGCAAACCCAGTGGTACAAAGAGGCGATTTTGTATGAAGTGGACGTTGAAACCTTCCAAGACTCCAACGATGATGGGGTTGGAGATGTCGCGGTCGCGGGACTGACGTCACGGTTGGGCACGTTCAGAAGTTTGGGTCTCCCGCGCTTTACGGGAAGAGTCAGGAAGCCAGCAGAAGGTAGCTCGGTGAGATGATCCCGCGGAGGGTAACGGAAAGGGAGTAGCCGGCCTCCGCACACTGCGGGTCTCATGTCCGAACCACTCCCGCTTGAAAGCCTAGCGTGCCCCACCCCTGAGTGTCCTCTGTACGCCCAAAGGGGCCAGGACAACCTCTACATCCGCAAGACCTACGGTAAGGAGGCGACGCGCTACTTGCGCTGTCGGCGCTGCCAACGCGAGTTCTCCGAGACCCGCGGCACGCCCTTCTGGAACAGCAAGATTGACCGCACCGAGTTCATCTCCGCCGCCCAGCACCTCACCGAAGGCACCTCGCTGAGCGCCACCGCCCGCTTGGTGGGCCTGCACCATGACACCGTGGAGCGCATCGCCCTCGTGAGCGGCCAACACGCCCGCCTCCTGCACGACCAGCGCGCCGTGGGCCTCCAGACCACCGCCCTGCAAGCCGATGAGCGCCATGGCGTTGTCGGATCCAAGAAAACGCCCTGCTGGGAGCCGACGGTCGTGGACCCCCGCACCAAACTCGTCGTGGCTCTTGCCCTGGGTCGCCGCGATGAGTCCCTGATCCACCGCTTGCTCCTCGACGCCAAGGAACGCCTCGACGACCCGCACAACCTGGTGTTGCTTACCGATGGCGAGGTCAGCTACCGTACGCTCTTCCCGCTCGTCTTCGGCGTTCCGTACCGCCCGCCGCGCAAACACCTGCACGGCCGTCCGCCCGCCGTTCGTCACCGCATCCCCAGAACGCTCGCCCACATGCAGGTCATCAAGCACCGCAAAGGGAAGCGACTCGTCGGAGTCGAGCCGCGCCTCGCTCATGGCAGTCATCGTCGGGTGGATCGAGAGCTCGATGCCCTGGGCTACAGCGTCGCCAACACGTCGGCGATCGAGCGTCAGAACAGCACGGCCCGTCAGATGACGCCCCATATGCGCCGCAAGGGGCTCTCGTTCGCGCGTCGGGAGCCGACCCGGGTGGCGCTGGCGCAACTCGTGACCCTCACGTACAACTGGACGAGGCTGCACGCGAGCCTCAAGCGGCCCCTGGAGGAACCGCAGGGGCGGCGCAAGTACCAGCGTCGCACACCCGCCATGGCCGCCGGTCTCGCCGAGCGCCCCTGGCTGCTGGCCGAGCTGCTGGGCACCCCGCTCTACCCCTGAACCGCGGGTTCATCTCACTGAACTACCAGCAGAACACGTTTGCGCAGCAAGTCGAATGTGAGCCTGCCCCATTTTGTGGTCCAGTTCGAACCCCTCACCTGAGCCTACCTCAGCCTGCCACCCGACGCGCGAACTCCTGCGGGGTCAGGTTTCCCAGCGAGCTGTGCGGCCGGATCCCGTTGTAGTCCCGCCGCCATACGCTCAAGACCAATCGAGCCTGCGGCAGGCTCGGAAACCAGTGCTGATTGAGACACGTCTTGGCCCCAACAACGCGCCTCAATACGGATCTTCGGTGCGGGGCCGCTCGTCTCGAAAGCGTCCATTGAAACTCTCGACGTAAGCGTTCTGCACCGGTTTCCCAGGGTCAATGAAATGCCGTCCAACCCCCTCCTGATGCGCCCAGGCGTCCAGAGCACGGCTTGTAAACTCTGGCCCGTTGTCGCTCACAATTACCTGCGGCTTCCCTCGTTCCTTCACGGCTTGCCCAAGTAATCTGGCGACGGTGACGGCTGTGATGGACGTGTCTGCGAAGCACACCAGACATTTCCGCGTGAAGTCATCCACCACGTTCAACACCCGGAAGCGCTGTCCGCTGGCGAGCTGGTCTGAGACGAAATCCAGGCGCATCGCTGTTCGCTTTCTCCGGGTCTTTTTCCTCATGGTGAGGTCAAGGGCCTTGTAGACGCGCCAGACCCGCTTGTGATTCACCATCTCGCCTTCGCGGCGTAGCAGGACATGCAATCGCCGATAGCCGAAACGGGGTCGTTCCTCCGCCAGCTTCTGAAGCCGTTCGCTGATCTTCTTGTCGTCTTTGCGAACTTTGTAGCGATGCGAAGAGCGCCCGAAGCCCAGGGTGCGCAGGGCTCGCCGTTCACTGACGCCGTGCTGTGTCTGGAGGTAGCGTGCCGCTTCACGGCGCTGCTCGGCCGCTACCACCGACGGGCCGAGCTACGCTCGGCCTGCGGCTTCTTTCCCACAACGTCTTTCAGCATGGCGTTGTCGAGTGCCAGGTCGGCGACGAGTTTCTTCAGCCGGGCATTTTCATCCTTAAGCTGTTTGAGCCGCTTGGCGTCGTCCGTTTTGGGTTGGTGACCGTAGGTGGCCTTCCAGTACTGAATGGTCTTGCGGCTGATGCCACTGGTTCGGCTGACAACGGCAATGCTCTCGCCGTTCTCGATCCGGCCGAGGATTTCGAGGACTTTCTCTTCACTGTGCCGTGGTTTGGCCATACACTCTTCCTGTTTTACCTAGGGTGTCAGCCCTGGACCTCAAAACGGGGGCAACGTCAGGAACCACTGTGTTCGTGAACGTCCCGAAATTGATTGTGGGCAACATGCCGTGGAGTGAAAGGCCACTCCACGCCAAACGCCGCGATCACCTCGGTCCTCGCGCGGCAGACGTCACGAACGTGTACGGCTCAAAAGACCCGTCCGGCCTGGAGTCACGTCAACGCCACTTCAGGAGGTCCGCGTGCTGTTGTCGCCGAGGGCCATCTTTGTTCAGGACAGTGCGGCGGCAAGCTTCTCTTCGAGAGGAGCCGGACAACAAACCCGATTCGATGTCCGGCCCGCCCCGAGTTGGGATTCTCGACCGTGATTCACCGACGAAACCATCAGCGTCAAACGGCCCAGGGGCACGAACGTATGGTGCCCGGGTCCGGTCATGACGTGATCACCCGTGACTCCAGTTGTCCGGATCGTCCGAGTCACTTGGCGAAAGACCAAGCATGTCTCCTTGAGTCGTGACGCCCAGACCCAGCACCGTTCGATTCGCGTACGCAAAGTAACTGACGACCTGGTTCACCTCCAGAATTTCACCGTCGTCCATGCCGGCCGCTCGCATGTCCGCCAGAGAATCCCGATGCAGCGAAGCGGGCGTCTCGGTGAGCGCCCGAGCGTAACGCAGAATCGCGAGTTCCTTTCCTTCGAACACCTGCTCTGGCGTCTGGTTCTCCAGGGCTTCACGGATGGCGTGCGCGCGGTCGTCATCGCGGAGGAGGCGGGTGAGTCCGGCGTGGTGGTGTTCGACGCAGTACTCGCAGCCATTCAGGAGGCTGACGTACACACCCGTCACTTCCAGCAGCCACTTCGGCAGGCTGTTGCCGTGATGATGGAGTACGTTCTTGTAGAGCGCCATGTGACCTTCCATGGAATGAGGACGCAGGCTGTGGGTGAGCATGATGTTGTCAATCTCGTTCCCAGGACCTTTGATGCGGTCGTACAGGATTTTGAGCTTGCCGGTGGCTTCCTCGTAGGGAATCACGCTGATCCAACTCGCGAACTGTTTCATGGTGAGAATCTAACTCAGCAGTGTGGTATCTCGTAAAATCCGTCGGCCCCATCACTCTCGACTGCGACCCAAGCTTGACAGAGGTACGCCTCGATGAGCATACGTGCTGGCGGCCAGCGGACGGCCAGCGGACAACCGGGTCCCTCCTTTCCCTCTCCGTGCAGGTCGTCACGCGGGTCCTTCGTCTGTTCGTGTTGGAGTAAGCTCTTGGAACCGGACAGTGGAGCAAAACACTTCGCCCTGTCAGCCAGCAAGCTGAGCACAAACGGAAGAGTTCATTATGCCCGGACGGCAGCACGGCCGTAGAGACAAGATCGAAATCGTGGGCACATCGAGCGCGAAGAGAAAACCGTCGCACAGCGCGACGGTGAGCACCAGCCCTCCCCGCGCCCGGTGCTGACTTTGCCCCAGTTCTTCGGAGCAGGTCACCGCTGCTTCAGAAGCACCGATTAAAATCAGCTGCATGAAGGACACGCAGCAGCTTCTGCGTCATCAGCTCGCCAGCCTGGCGTACCGGACCAACAAAGCGCTTCACGGCGCACCTGCTGGCTTTGAAGCGTTTGAGCTGGGTTACGGCGTCCGCACGCCACACGCCCTGCTGCGCCACATGACCGGTCTCCTTTCATACACCATCCGTCTCCTCGAGGAACAACCGGACTCCCCGTTGGATGATCAGCCCTGGGCACAGGAGTGTCAACGCTTCACCTCCGTTCTGGCCACCCTCGATCAGGTCTTGCAGCAACGGACCAACCTGGCGCTGGGGGAAGCGCAGCTGCTGCTGCAAGGACCATTGTCGGACGCCATGGCCCACGCGGGGCAACTCGCGTTGCTGCGCCGCGCGGCGGGCGCACCGATCTCACCCGAGAACTTCACGCGCGCTGACATTCATGTCCGCCACTTGCAGCCGGAAGACTGAACCGCTGGCAGCACGCATCAAGCGAACTTCCCGACCAGCGTCATGTCCGGAACACCAAAATGATCGCCCCGCGCAATAAGTTGGAACTGATCGCTCAGCAGGAGTCCAACAATCGAACGGTACGGCTCGCCTTCGTTTGAAGAAACTCGTGGCGATTCGCCTGCCACCAGGAGAAAAGACGGCAGGCGAATCGCCCTTCTGAAACGCCCAGCGGACCGGTTTTCGGATGCAGACGCGTTCCCTGAGTGTGGCAGTCATAAAAACCGTGCTGGCCAGGCAGCACACGTGGGTCGTGTGCCCAGCAGAAAACCCCACGCTGATGCTGGCCAGGTGCGGGGCATTGGCGTGCGGAAACTTCCGCCCCTGTCCCATTGAAAGGTGGTCCTGCTGGCAGCGCTGGTGGGCTTACTGGTGCGCTGAAGCAGCATGGACTATGGGAGGACGCAAACGTTCACCGTTCATTATTGCAAAACGATCAAGGCGAACTCACGCGCAGTAAACGGGACGGATGAGAGACGCAACCGCTGCAGCGCACCGGAGAAGCCGCAGTGACTGATGCTCCATTCGTTGTATCAGATGCCGTTAAAACCAGGCGCCCCTCGCACACGTAAGACGAGGCGCACGGTTGGCCCGGTTCCACCGGACAACACGCCTTTCGAGTGGGGCGCAGCTTCCTGGAAGGGTCACGTGCCTCCTTGCTGTCTCACTCAGTTCACGTCGAGGCGTTCATGCCATGTCGTCCGTAAGACACATCCGGCCGAGCACGACCCTTAAGGTGAACGTATGACCGAACCCCACCCAGCGGACAAGCAGCGGGACGTGATCGTAATCGGCGCCGGGCAGGCAGGCGGTCCACTTGCCGGAGCGCTCGCCCGAAGCGGTCGACGCGTCACGCTGATCGAAAAATCCCACGTCGGAGGCACCTGCGTGAACGAAGGCTGCACTCCCACCAAGACCCTCATCGCCAGCGCCCGCGTGGCTCACCTGGCACGCCGTGCCAGCGACTACGGCGTAAACGTCGGTACTGTCAGCGTGGACTTCACACGGATTCAGGAACGAAAGGATGACATTGTCGAGAGTTTTCGTTCGGGAAGCACCACCGGCGTGCACAAGGCCGGCGTTGAACTGCTGATGGGACACGCCCGCTTCAGTGGTCCTCATTCCATTCAGGTTGCCCTGAACGATGGCTCCCAGCGCGAGCTCCACGCGCCGTTGGTGTTCATCAACACCGGCACCCGCCCAAGATGGCCGGACGTCACGGGCCTGCGTGAGGCAGGCGCGTTGGACTCCACTGGAATTCTCGGCCTGACTGAATTACCCGAGCACCTGCTGATTCTCGGGGGAGGATACATCGGGCTGGAGTTCGGCCAGGCTTTCGCGCGTTTCGGCAGCCGCGTCACCATCATTGAGCAGGCTGAGCGCCTCGCGATGCGTGAAGATCCTGACGTTGCGCAGGCCCTCACCACAGCACTCCATGAAGACGGCGTGACCTTCCTGTTCAGCCACCGTGTCCGCAGCGCCAGACGCACCGATCGGGGCGTTGAAGTCACCTTGGACGGCCCGCAGGAAAAGCACGTCCTCACAGGTTCGCACCTGCTCGTCGCGACTGGACGGACTCCGAACACGGATGACCTGGGACTCGAAACCGCCGCCATCGAGGTGGACGAGCGAGGGTACGTCAAGGTGGACGAGCATCTACGTACGAGCGCTGACGGCGTGTACGCGCTGGGAGACGTCAAGGGCGGGCCTGCCTTCACCCACATTTCGTACGATGATTACCGCGTCGTGCGTGACGCCCTGCTGCATGACAGACCCCGAACGACCGCCGGGAGGCTGGTTCCGTACACGGTCTTCACTGACCCGCAACTCGCCCGTGTCGGTCTCAGTGAAACCGACGCCCAAGCGCAGCAACGCCGCGTCCGGGTGTACACGCTGCCCATGACGCGCGTTGCGCGCGCCATAGAAACGGCTGAAACCCGTGGCCTGATGAAAGCCGTCGTGGACGATGACACCGACTTGATCCTGGGCGCCACGGTCCTCGGGCCTGAAGGTGGTGAGGTGCTCAGCGTCCTGCAGATGGCCATGCTGGGAAACGTCACCGCCGCGCAGATCCGCGATGGAATCTTCTCCCACCCGACTTTCAGTGAATCGCTGAACAACCTGTTCATGAGCACGCCTGTGACACTGAAGCCCGAACCGACCCTCACCTGAACTCAGCCCTCTTCATACCAGCTTCAAGCGGCAACGCACCCTGCAAAGGAAGGCATGACCATGATCCAAGCTTTGATGCCCAGACAACCCGTACCGGACCTCACGGTGTCCCTCGCTCAGGGAGGCCAGTGGAACCTGCACGCACAGTCACCCGAACAGTTCACGATGCTGGTTTTTTACCGCGGTTTGCATTGCCCCGTGTGCGGCCGGTACCTGCGGGATCTGGACAGCAAACTCAGCGCCTTCGAAGAGCGAGGCGTGAACGTCATCGCACTCAGCAGCGATCCACAGGAGCGCGCCGAACAGGCCACAGAACACTGGAAGCTGACGCAGCTGAAACTCGGGTACGGTCTCAGCCTGCCCGACGCCCGCCGGTGGGGTTTGTACATCTCCAGCGGACGAGGAAAGACTTCCACTGGCATCGAGGAACCCGAAGGCTTCAGCGAACCCGGGGTGTTTCTGGTGCGCCCGGATGGCACGTTGTATTACGCCAGCGTGCAGAGCATGCCGTTCGCCCGTCCCAACTTCGATGACCTGCTCGGCGCAGTGGATTTCGCGGTGCAGAAAAACTACCCGGCCCGCGGCGAAGTCACGCAACTCTGAAGGAAAGGAAGGGCATGACGTCCAGACCCAGACGGACCTTTCAGGAACTTTACGCTGGTTCTCCAGGGTTGATCTTCGAGCCGCTGGGGTGTCACCGCCCAACCCGATGGGGTTCGTGGGGGAGCTGCTGAACCGCGCGAAAAACGAAGACGCCAGGCCGGTCCTGCACGTCGGGTACCCGGCTCCTGACGTGCAGGTTCCCGGCTTGCAGCGGCAGACGCTCGGTGAGGTCTTCCAGATTGACACGGGTGAGCCTTGAGGGCCCTGTGGGTGCTTCGTTGGCTGCTGTGCATTCCCCCGCTCACCGTCGCCTGCGCTGCACCTGCCCTTCCCGCACCGGTCGTGTGGCTGGTGGACGGTGCGTCAGGCGTCTACGGGACCACGCAGAGCGGCGACTTGTTCACCTGGCAGGCCGGTCAGATCCGCCTGCTGCACAAGGCGTTCGCGCTGAGTCCTTTGATCGCCTGCGATGGCGGGGTCGTGGGCGTCAACGGGTACGGTGAGCTGCAACGCTGGACCGCAGGGCAGCTCGTTTCGACGTCGGGTGCGCGGCTTTCAGCACTGTCCCGCCCAGCCTGCGTTCCTGACGGGCTGGTGGCGGTCGCGATGAACGGTGACCTGGTGCGGTACGAAACGCGCGACCGGACTTGGCGTGAAACCGCACGCGTGCAGGCGGACGCTTTGCCTGACGCGCAACTCACCCTGGCGGACCTGACCGGAAATGGAACGCGGCAGATTGTGGCCCTGCGGGGCCCGAACCGTGAGCGTTACCGGCATGGCATTTTGGGTGACACCGTGGAAGCGACCGGCATCGGCGTTTTCGATTCCACACACCTGGCGCTGCGCGCGAAACTGACACTCGGCGCTCCTGACGTATTCGAAGACCTTGAGGCCAGACCACTGCGCACCTCGGATCAGCGTGACGCGCTGGTAGTCGTCCGTTCGAGCGCGCAGGGTGGCTCAGCCCTGGCGGTCATCGAGCAGCGCGAATCCACCTTGCACATGCGTTCGCTGGGACCCGACTTCCAGCAACCCAACCGCTGGCTCGCGCCGATCGTGGGTCTTCACGCGGTCTGGGCGGTACATACGCCCCATCTGGGAGGCGTCCTGCATCACTACCAGGAACGGGGGGGCGTGCTGTCCGCCTTTTCTCGCCTGGAGGGCGTGTCCAATCACGTGATCGGCAGCCGGAACCTGAGCATGGCGGTGGCGCTGAGCGACCACCAGCTCGTGCTGCCCACGCAGGACCGCCAGCGCTTGCTGATCATCCGCTGTGCTTCGCACTGCTCGGTGCGGCAGGAACTGAACCTGGACGCTCCGCTCAGCAGTAACCTCATCGTTTCCGGCGGACAACTGATCGCGGGAGATGAATCCGGCCAAATCCACCGCTGGCCCCTCCCGGCGTTCTGAGGTTTAAGTCCCTCCTACTTGAGTTTTGGTGTTCTCCCAAAACGTGGGGCGAGCGGAGGCGAGCCGGGGAAGCCTGTCTGCCGCTGGATTCTGTAGTTCTGGGTGCTGTTGCCACAACGGAAGAACTGAAGCGGCAGACACTTAAAAGCCAGCGGCTGGACTTCGCCTTTCATTGCCCGTCATTCCACGCCAGGTGCGGGGCATCAAGCCCGACCGTCCTGGGCGCCGGGCTCCAGGGTCGTTTAAGAGGCGCGCTGCGCGGGTGGAGCGTGCCTGACGACCAGGGCGGCGTACGTGACACCAAGCACCACACCGAAGATCAGGTGACCCAGCAGGCTCATCAGGCTCGGCATGCTCAAGGCACTGCCGAACTGCGGACCCATTCCCATCATGACCGGCATCATCAGCAGGGGTCCCAGCACCCACCACGCCAGACCGTACAGCGCGCCGAGCCCGGCACCCTGCCCGTAGGAGTGCACGCGTTTACCCAGCAGCGCCGCGAAGATCACGCCAAACAGGGCGCTGATCAACATGTGCACCATGAAACCCACCACCGCACTCTCACTGCCGACGAGACTGGCGATCATCGGCAGCATGCCCATCATGGCCATCAGCATCCCGAACACCAGCCCACCTGCCAGACCACCCACGACGCCCGCCTTGAGGTTTTCTGTGTTCATGTTGTTCCTCCGAAGTCAGCGTGAACTTCCATGGGAGGTTCGTGTGTCAAGCGCACGACATCAGATGTGGTCGTGAAGGACACCTCAAGCGTGATGTGTCTTGAAAACGACATGCTTGATGGTGGATTTAGGCTGGAATGACGTCATGGCCGCTCGGCTTGACGAGTGACACAAGGAGACCCGAATGAGCAGAAAGCAGCAGGTAGTGGTCGTGACGGGCGCGTCCGCCGGGGTGGGACGCGCAACCGCGATTGAGTTCGCGAAGCGAGGCGCGAAAGTCGCATTGCTCGCACGGGGTGAGGCGGGACTGAAGGGCGTTGCCAGCGATGTGCTCGCCGCAGGAGGAATTCCCCTCACGATTCAGGTCGACGTGGCCGATGCTGCGGCGGTGCAGCACGCCGCACGGCAGGTCGAAGAGACCTTCGGGCCAATTGATGTCTGGGTGAACAACGCCATGACGTCCGTGTTCTCACCCGTGAAGGAAATGACAGCGGATGATTTCAAACGCGTCACGGACGTCACGTACCTCGGCGTGGTGAACGGTACGCTCGCCGCACTCCAGTGGATGCTGCCCAGGAATCACGGGAGGATCGTGCAGGTCGGCAGCGCCCTCGCGTACCGTGGAATTCCCCTGCAGGCGGCGTACTGCGGCGCGAAGCACGCCATTCAGGGCTTCAACGACTCCTTACGCGCCGAGTTGCTGCACGACGGGAGCCAGGTGACCGTCGGAATGGTGCAGTTGCCCGCCTTGAACACCCCACAGTTCCGCTGGGTGAAGTCCCGACTGCCCAACGAAGCGCAGCCTGTGCCACCCATTTACCAGCCGGAAGTCGCCGCGCGCGCCATCGTCTTCGCGGCGGACACCGGACGCCGCGAGATGACGGTCGGGGGAATCAACTTCCTGCTGGTCTGGGGAAACAAGTTCTTTCCAGGCTTTGGCGACTGGTACCTTGCGAGAACGGCTGTGCAAGGACAACAGCTGGATGAACCGCTGAATGAATCCCGGCCGAACAACCTGCACGCTCCCGCAGATGACCTTCACGATCACGGCACGCACGGGGTGTTCGATCAGCGTGCCCGACCGTACAGCCGTCAACTGTGGCTGAGTGAAAACCGACGTACGATCGCCCTGGGGCTGCTTGGAGTACTCGGTGGCGCCCTGGTCATGAGGAGGAAGGCATGAATGCACAGACGCTCAGTGCGCAATGGCGTGCAGAAGAAGGCGATTTCCTGGCGGAACGACGCCGCATCGTGGGGCTGAGCTTGCTGGCCGCTGCAGCGATGGGGGCCGTCACGTTGTACCAGACTGGCCTCGTCAAGCATCTTCCCGAGCCTCCGCTGCCGTACCTGAATGCTGAAAAGGTCGACGCTTCCCCGGAAGCGTACAACCGCGTGGGCAGCGCTACGCCGGACGCGGCGCTGGGGCTGGTGAGTTACGCGGCGACCGTGATGCTGGCCACGATGGCCGGAATGGACCGGGCGCGCCAGTATCCACTGATCCCGCTTGTCCTCGCAGGAAAAGTGACGGTAGATGCCGTCAACGCCGGGTACCTCACGTGGGAGCAGATCGCGAAGCATAAAGCGCTGTGCTCGTACTGCCTGGTTGCCGCTGCGGCGAGTCTGGCAGTTGTTCCTGCGGCGTGGCCTGAAGCGCGCGCCGCGCTGAAGTATTGGCGCACCAAGCGCCACTGAACTGACAAGACCGGCCCATAGGTTACCTGGCAGCGCACCGTTGATACGAACGACGTTTGCATGAAGGCGGTCTGGAAAGTGCATCAGCCTTGCTGATGAACACCGGGCCTGCCCCGACACGCGGAAGCCACCCTCGGAGCGTGGCGTGGGGGCAGCAGCCCACCCTCCTGGCCAAAACGGGCGTTGTTCCCACCGTACCTGACCGCGGCCAGCGGCTCACTTCACCCGCCCGTAAACTCTCCCTCGGGCAGCGCGTCCGGACGGACCTCGCCGCCCTGTTGCACGACCCCAAAGTGGTGTTCCTTGACGAGCCCACCATCAGCCTTGAAGTCAGCGTCAAGGCGCGCATCCGCGAGTTTCGGCGCCACGCCAACCGTGAGTTCGGCGCGACGCTGTTGCTCACCGCACACCACCTCGGGGGTGCCGAAATGAGCAGCGACCGCGTTATTACCATCGTCGAAGGCCAGCTCGTGTTCGGCGGCGTGCCCGAGCAGTTGCGCAGAGATCTCAGACGCGGTGACCGTGTGACGCTCGTTGCGTCACGCGGAAGCGTCGCGCCTCTGAAGGCCGACCCGCGAGTTGCACGTCACTTGGACGGACGAAAAGCAGGGTCGCTTCACGGCGGTGTATGCACGCGGCGCGTTCGCACCTCCGACCTCGTCACGCGCACCCTTGCGCCCGTGCCCGCCGAGGATCTTCAGCTGCGCGAAGCGAGGATCACAGACGTCCTGTGGGAACTGTACGACCGGGGACGGCGTGACTGACCAAAGCGTTTACGTGGGCTTCGCGCGGGTGCGGTTCCGTGACCTCATCGCCAGCCTCACCCGCTTTGATTGGTATCAGGGCGTACTTCATCCACGCCGGTCAAGCCGAGGTGGGTGGCCTGCGCGCCTTCGAGGCGCTCACGTACGTCGCGGTGGCGTGGATGCTCAGATCGCTATACCAACACGCTCGACGGAGAGGTGACCGAGGACGTGCGGCGCGGCGACATCGCGCTGTTTCTGCTGCGACCGGTGGGCTACCCGTGGTCGAAACTCGTGAGCGCCGCCGGGGAGATGCTGGTGCGAGCCGGACGGTTCACGCTGCCGCAGCCAACCTGAGGCGCAGACTGCTTCCGAGCTTCACACCATGGCCTTGTGAGGCGTGGCCACGACTCGCGAGATGCCTTCGGGAGTGTGCACGAGCCAGTCCGGTCGGGCGTCTTGCAGACGCGTGAGCGTGTCGACTCCCCAGCTGACCGCGATGACCTGCACGCCCACCTCACGGCAGGCGTCCACGTCGCGCTGCTCGTCGCCGACGTACACCAACTGGTCTGCCGGCACGCTCTCGTGGTGCATCAGGCGCCGCAGCAGGCTCGCCTTGCCGAAGATGCGGTTACTGCAATACACGCGTGACACCATCGCTTCGAGGTCGTAGCGGCGCAGCACATCGCGGATGTTCTCCTCGTTGTTGGTGGACAGCACACAGACCCGCATACCCCTGCCGCGTAACTCTCGCAGCAACTCCGGAACGCCGTCGTGCAATGCGACGCGCGAGGTGACCGCGCGATAGGCGCGCGCGACCTGCACCATCAGGCCAGGCAGGCGGTGCATGGGCACGCCCAGCTGTTTGCTGCGTTCACGCACGCTCAGGCCGCGCAGCAGATGGAGGTTCTCCGGGGTCATTTCGCCGAAGCCCTGCTTTCTGGCCACTTCGTTGTACAGCTCGACCACCAGGTGCGGAGAGTCGGCGAGGGTACCGTCGAAATCAAAAACCACATGTGAAATCATGTTCAGCTCCTTTGGACATCGCACGTCCATCAACCTCATCAGCAACACTTGATGGTGACAGGTGGCACTCGCGTCGACCTGCGCCTTACGGCGTAGTGAACGATTCACGCAGTGCGAACTCACGGGCATCCTCGGGAGGACTGACTCCACGAAGAGATTCTGGAGATGGGAGTGCGTGGCGCGTGACACGCCGAGCGCGAGCCAGCCGGAGGCGCGGGGTTCGACCGAGTTGCGAGGGCTACACGGGTGTTGGTGACGCAAAGTAAGAGTTGGGGGCGTCGACACGTGCCCACTTGAGGCCTACCCCAAGGAGACAAAGGCCATGGAAGTGCGAATGATCCCGACCGTTTCCTCGAGTGTGGTCAAGCAGCCAGGAGTGCGTGTAGCGCGCCGAGCAGGCCGCCGATCACGACGACCAAAGCGGGGTTCACGCGCCAGCGGTATAGCACCAGGAGCGCCACAACGGCCAGCGCCAGCGTGAACGCGTCATGGAGGGCTCCCCGCGACAGCGTCAGCACTCCGGACGCCATCAGGCCCGCCCCGACCGGCACCAGCGCCCGGCGTGCCGCCTGTGCCCAAGGCGTGTGACTCACCGATGACCAGAGGCGGGTGACGCTCAGCGCGATCAGCAGGGGCGGACCGAACATGCCCAGCCCGGCCATCAGCGCGCCCGGCAGCCCGGCCACGCGGTGCCCGTAGAAGAAGACGGCGAGCATGTTCGGCCCTGGCGCGAGTTGCCCAAGCGCGTACCCATCGGTGAATTCCCGCGGGGTGAGCCAGTCGTGCACCTCGGTGAGCTGGCGTGCCATTTCCGGCAGGACCGCGAAGGCCGCGCCGACGCTGAGGAGCCCCAACCGGGCGAAGACCAGCAGCAGTTCGAGGAGTTCACTCACGCTTCCCGCCTTCCTCGCTGCCGGGCCGGTTTGCCCACAGCGCGTACGGCAGCAGGGTCAAGAGTACCCAGGCGATGTTGACACGCCACAACCCGACTGCAAGGAACGCGACGAGCACGACGGACAGGCCATGGCGTGAGCGCAGCGCGGCGGGCAGGGTTTGCAGCACGACCACGCCAAGCACTGCGACGGCGGCGCTCGCCACGCCGCTCAAGGCACCGCGCAGGTAGGGGTTGTCGTTCACCGGAAAGGACGTGTACAGCGCGGCGAGCGTCAGGATGACCAGCATGCCCGGTGTCAGCACGGCCAGCAGCGACACGAGCGCACCGGCCGGGCCACCGAGGCGCGCGCCGACGAACGTCGCGAGATTGGAGAAATTCGGTCCGGGCGTGAGTTGTGCGAACGTCACGCCCTCCAGGAAGTCCTCCTCGCTCAACCACCCGCGCTTGCGGACCACCGCGGCGTGAATGAAGGGAGCGCCACCCCCGCCGAGGGCGGTGCAGCCGATCAGCAGGAACTCGCGAAAGAGCTGCGGGAGAGGGACTTGGACCGCAGAGGATTCGACCGTTTGGGCTTCTTGCATAGGGTGGGTTTCACTCTCGATGAGGTCACCGGTGTTGATGCTGAGGGTGATTCACGAGCGGCACGTCAGGTGGAGCGGCGTTGCGTGGCTTGCCACCAGCGGACGACGAGCGGGCCGACCAGGATCAGCACGACGATGACCAGGATGGTCGCGCTGATGGGACGCGTGAGGAAGACGCTGAAATCCCCCTGGGAGATCGACAAGGCCCGGCGGAGTTGCTGCTCGGCAAGGGGCCCGAGGATCATGCCGACCACGGCGGGCGCGACGGGAATGTCGAAGCGGCGCATCAGAAAGCCGATTACGCCGATCACGAACAGCAGCATCAGGTCGAAGACGCTGTTGTTCAGGCTGTACGTGCCGAGCGTCGCGAACACCAGAATCCCGCCGTACAGCAAGGGGCGGGGAATTTCGAGGAGACGAGCCCACAATGGCGCGAGCGGCAGGTTCAGGACCAGCAGCATGACGTTCCCGATGTACAGACTGGCAATCAGGCCCCACACCAGCGTGGGGTTGCTGGTGAACAGCAGCGGGCCGGGTTGCAGGCCGTACTGCTGGAACGCGGCGAGGAGAATCGCTGCGGTCGCGCTGGTCGGCAGGCCCAGCGCGAGCAGCGGGACGAGCACGCCCGCCGCGGCGGCATTGTTCGCCGCTTCCGGCCCGGCCACCCCTTCGATGGCGCCGTTCCCGAATTCTTCCTTGCGCTTGGACAGGCGTTTCTCGAGCAGGTAGGAAATGAAGGTCGGCATTTCCGCGCCGCCCGCGGGGAGCGCACCAAACGGGAAGCCCAGTAAGGTGCCGCGCAGCCAGGGTTTCCAGCTTCTCGCGAAGTCCTCCCGGGTCATGCTGACACGCTCGCGCACGCGAATGACGGCGTCCTGCACGGTGCGCAGGCGTGAGGCAACGTACAGCGTCTCCCCCACCGCGAAGAGGCCCACGATGACGACGACCACGTCGATCCCGTCGAGCAGTTCGGCGCGTCCCAGCGCGAAGCGCGCCTGTCCGCTCTGCAGGTCGATGCCGACGAGACCCAGGCCGAGGCCGAAGAGCAGGCTGACCAGGCCGCGCAGGACGCTCGAGCCCAGCAGGGCGGACACGGCCGTGAACGCGAGGAGCATCAACGTGAAGTACTCGGCCGGGCCGAACTTCAGGGCCACTTCGACCATGGCGGGCGCGGCGAACGTCAGGGCGAGCGTGCCGAGCGTACCCGCGATGAACGAGCCGATTGCGGCGGTGGCGAGGGCGGTGGCGGCGCGTCCGTTGCGGGCCATTTTGTTGCCCTCGATGGCCGCGACGATGCTGGCGCTCTCCCCGGGTGTCTTGAGGAGGATGCTGGTGGTCGACCCGCCGAACATCCCGCCGTAATAGATGCCGGCGAACATGATGAACGCGCTGGTCGGTTCGAGGGTGAGGGTGACGGGCAGCAGCAGCGCGACGGTGAGGGCCGGGCCGATGCCGGGAAGGACACCCACGGCCGTGCCGAGGACCGTGCCGACCAGCGCCCACAGCAGGTTCATGGGCGTGAGGGCCGTCTGGAATCCGGCGAAGAGTGCGGTGAGGGTTTCCACGATCAGAGCAGGCCTTTCAGGATGCCGTCGGGCAGGTTCAGGCCGAGACCGCGGGTGAACACCACGTACACCAGCACGGCGAGGATCACGGCGATGGCCAGGTCACGCAGGGGCTTCCTGGACTGGAAGCCGCGCGCGACGCACCAGAACAGGGCGATGGACGCGACGACGAACCCGCCCACATTCATGAGGAGCATGTCGAGCAGGATGCCAAGCGCAATCCAGCCCATCGCGGCCCAGTTGTTCGGGGCGTTGGGGTCGGCGTCTTCCTCCGCGGCGGGTTCCGCGCGCCCGCCGCGCAGCGCGTCGATGGTGAGGAGCACCCCGACGATGAGCAGGCCGGTGGCGACGACGTAGGGGAAGAAGCGCGGGCCGACCTGCGAGTACCCGGTGGTCGCCTGAATCTGGAGGGTGCCGAGCAGGAACAGCCCGCCCAGGGCGGTGACGCCCAGCGCGAGGGCCAGGTCGGCCAGGGAAATGCCCCGCTTTCGCGGGGCGCTTTGTGGGTTGTTCAACTTACTTCACCAGGCCGATGGACTGCAGCACCTTCTTGGCGCGTGCCTGCTCGGACTTCAGGAACGCGTCGTACTTCTCACCGCTGAGGTACAGGTCCGTCCAGTTGTTCTTGGCGAGGACTTCCTTCCATTCCTTGCTGGCGTGCATCTTGTCGAATACCGCCGTGAGTTCCTTACGGTGCGCGTCGCTGATGCCGGGCGCAGCGACGATACCGCGCCAGTTCATCAGTTCCACGTCGAGGCCCTGCTCGGCGAAGGTGGGGATGTTCACGCCGGGTACGCGTTTCGCGCTGGAAATGCCGAGGGCGCGCAGCTTGCCGGACTTGATGTGTTCGGCCATCTCGCCGTACCCGTTGATGCCCATCGTAACTTGATTGCCGAGCAGCGCGGCGAGGGATTCACCACCGCCGGAGTGCGCGATATAGTTGATCTTGGCGGGGTCCACGCCGGCTTCCTGCGCGAGCAGGCCGGCGAGCATGTGGTCAGTGCCGCCCGCGCTGCCACCGGCGATGGAGACGGCGCCGGGGTTCTTCTTCCACGCGGCGGCGAGGTCCGCCATGGTCTTGTGCGGGCTGGCGGCGGGCACGACGATGACCTCGTACTCGCCGGTGAGGCGCGCGATGGGTGTCACGTTTTCCAGCGTGGCTTTGCTCTTGTTGGTTTCGATGGCGCCGACCATGATCAGGCCCATCGCCATCAGGGAGTTCGGGCTGCCCTTCTGGTTGTTGAACTGCGCGAGGCCGATGGTGCCGCCCGCGCCAGGCACGTTGTACACCTGGACGTTCTTGGCAAGTTTGGTGTCCTGCAGAACCTGTTGAACGTTGCGGGACGTCTGGTCCCAGCCGCCGCCGGGCGCGGCGGGGGCCATGATGCGAACGCTGTCGAGCGTCTGGGCCGACGTGAAGAGGGAAGCCATCAGGGCAAGGGCGGCAAAGGTGCGTTTGGTGTTCATGATTCCTCCTTGGGGAACGTGAGTTTGGGGTACTTGAGTATGGGCTGGGCTGTTGCGTGTGAATTCGGGTTGTTCAGACGGAGGCGGGCTGGTTGGCGCGCACGTAGCGGGCGGCGCTTTCCCCGGCGAGCTTGCCGAACACCGCGCCGGACATCAGGCCTGAGCCGCCCGGGTAGTTCTGGTAGAAGATTCCGCCGATCATCTCACCTGCGGCGAACAGGCCGGGAATCGGCTGGTCCTCGGCGTCGAGCACTTCACCGCTGGTGCTGGCCTTGATCCCGCCGAACGCGAAGGTGATGCCGCAGGTGACCGGGAAGGCGTAAAAGGGGCCTTGCTCGATGCGCTGCGCCCAGTTTGTCTTGGGGGGCGTGATACCGCTGGTGCCCTTGGCGTCCTTGATGGTGGGGTTGTAGTCACCGTCCTGCACGGCGGTGTTGTATTCCTGAATCGTCTTGAGGAACTGCGCTTTGTCCACGTCGAGCTGCGCGACGAGTTCCTCGAGGGTGTCCGCCTGGTAGAGGGTTGCTTCTTCGAGGTTGTATTCCTTGCGCAGCATGGGGCGGACTTGCGCGTCGAAAATCTGGTAGGCGACGTGGCCGGGCTGTTTGAGGATCTCACGGCCGTACTTGGCGTAAGTGTAGTTGCGGAAGTCGGCGCCTTCGTCGACGAAGCGCAGCCCGTCGCGGTTGAGCATGATGCCGAGCGGGTAGGAGTGCTTCTTGTAGATGTCGCCGGGTTTGGTGAAGTCCCCGACTTTGGGGGCGCCGGCGTCGGTGCCGATGGCGTGGCAGCCGGAGTACTCGCCGTAGCGTTGCGCGCCGACTTCGACGGCCATGCGGATGCCGTCGCCGGTGTTGTACTCGCTGCCGCGCACGATGGCGGCGTTCCATTCGGCGCCGATGTGCTGGGCGCGAAGTTCCTTGTTCGCTTCGAAGCTGCCGCTGGCGAGGATGACGCTGGTGGCGGGAATGGTGCGTTGGTCGTCGCCTTGCTGCACGATCACGCCGGCGATGCGGTCGTCTTTCGTCACGAGTTGCACCGCCCGAGTGTCGTACCAGACGTCGATGTCGAGTTCTTCGGCGCGCTCGTTCAGGCGCTGGATCAAGCCAATGCCTTTCCCGTCGGTTTTGACGGGCAGGCCACCCCAGAAGTGGTGCTTGCCGTCCTTGAGAAAGGACTGGTTGTCGTAGATCAGGTCGAAGACGACACCTTGCTGGTGCATCCACTTGATGGTGTCGAGGGAGCGGCTGACGAGCTGCCGGGCGAGCGCCGGGTCGCTTTGACTGCCAGTGACACGCATCAGGTCACCGTAGTAGTCGTCTTCGGCGTAACCGGGCATGACGATCTTGTCGGCTTCCTCGTCGTCGATGCGTGGGATGACCTGGCGAATGTCGCTCAGGTCGTTGTAGGCGAAGCGGATGGCGCCGTCAGTGAAGTAGGAGTTGCCGCCGCGCTTATGGAGCGGTCCGCGCTCGAGGACGAGGACGCGGGCGCCCTGGAGGCGCGCGGCGATGGCGGCGCAGAGGGCAGCATTGCCGGCACCGACGACGATGGAGTCGTACTGGTTGGCGTGATTCGGTGTTGCAGTCGGTGAGTGCATGATCCTCTCCTGCTGGGTGACGCTCAAATGTTGTTTCGCTGAGTATCCCACTGTATACAATGGAATGCAAGCGGGGAGAGCTGTCGCGCCTCTCCAATCCTTCGGCTACGCTGTCAGCATCACACCAGGACAAGGACCACCGCATGCCCCTCCCTCCCATCAACATCCCCACTCACACCTCTCTCGCTGATGGCGTCCACGAAGCCCTGCGCGCCGCCATCATCCGTGGTGTCCTCGACGCCGGAGTGAAACTCACCGAAGTCTCCCTCGCAGGGCACCTCAACGTCAGCCGCACCCCCATCCGTGAAGCGCTGCGTCGGCTGCAGGCCGAAGGCCTCCTCGTTCCCAGCGGGCGCAGCCTGATGGTCTCCGAAGTGAGCCTCGAGGCCCTCGCGGAACTGTGCGTCGTACGAGAAGCCCTCGAAGGCCTCGCCGCGCGGCTCGCCGCCAGCCAGCGCAACGACATCGACCTGTGGGTGCTTGCCGACCTCAACAACAGCATGCACCGCGCTGTCGAGGAAGACGACTTCCAGACCGTGATCCGCACCAACCACGCCTTCCACAGCACCGTCTGGCAAGCGGCCCACAACGGCTACCTCACCACGCGGCTCGCCGAACTGCGTGAAACCATCGAACGCATGCAGACCAGCACCCTGCACACTCACGAGCGGCGCGTGGAGGCCCTGCAGGAACACGAAGAGATACTCCTGGCGATCAAAAGCTCAGACGCGGATGGGGCCGAACGCGTCACCCGCGAGCACTTCCGCAAAGCCGAGGCCATCAGGCTACGCCAGCTGCGCTTGAAGGCCGCCCACCAACTCTCGGCGTTATCCGCGCAAACAAGCCATCAATAAATTGTCCGATCCGGCCCGATGCTGGGTCAGCTCCACGGCCATCCTGATCCTTCTGATCCGATTCCCTCCGCACCAGCAGCCCGAGAATGACCTGAACGCAGGAGCCCACATCACCTGCCAGTCCAAATCGGATTTCCTCTAATTCTGCCAATTCTCCGGCGATCGGAAGTTCATTGGCGCGAGACAGAGCCTCCCGCAAAACTGCCTGTGAAATACATCTTCACCACGCCTGAAGCGCGGTTCTCCAGCTTGCTGGCCGCCACGACGGTCCACGCCCAGCATGGAAACGGCACCGCCGCCAACGCGTCGTTCGCTCGCACGCATGGCGCGGAACTGCTGATCGCCGTACGTCCCCGTATGTTCCAATCTGTCAAGCGCGAACAAGGAGCGTAGCAGCCACCGAACACGATCTTGTCGCCGAATGACAGTCAGTCTGGGGTATAAGGGGTCACCATCGAGCCGAGCACTTCGAGGTGCTGCCCGCCGGGTTGCACGAGGATCACGCCGTCCACTCTGGTCTGCGTGGCCGGAATGGCGTGTGTCAGGATGACCTACACGACCTCGTCGGTGGTTGAGGCTGAGCCAAGCGCTGGTGAGCTCACGGGTTCGCTGCTCGGCGGTCATTGCCGCAGGTTGGTGGCAGTACCTTCCCTTCCACCCAGCGCCAGCTTCCCAAAGCGGTCCGTACCCGCCGGGGCGAGCGGGTGACGGTGCTGCCCGCGGGAAGGTCCCGCAAGACCAGCTTCTTGGAGGACAGCTGATCGTTCGGGTGCAGAACGTCACGCGCACCGAACGGTCCGGGTGCGTCAGGTCCGCACCGCACGACATCACTCAATGGCTCTCCATCCAGAGCCGGAATACTTCAGACGGTTGCGGAGGAGCGAGCAGGAAACCCTGTACGGCTGTGACACCCAGCGACGCCAGAAAACACTGCTGGTATTCGTTTTCTACTCCCTCGGCAATGACGTCCAGGTTCAGCGCGTGAGCCATGTGCACAACGGCCGTGACCAGCGCTTCGTCCCGACCGGGTCGCTCGCGGGCCTGTAAGTCATTCACGAGCGCCCGATCGATTTTCACACCGTCAACTGGATCGTGCTTGAGGGCCGCGAAGCTCGTGAAGCCCGAGCCGAAATCGTCAATCACGACCCGCACTCCGAGCGCTTTCAAGTCCTGCAGGGTGGAGCGGGCGCGGTGCGGGTGGCGAGCCAGCATCTCCTCGTTCACTTCAAGTTCCAGCAGATGAGGCGGCAAGCCGCTGCACTCCAGCGCCTCATGAATGGACCTTGACAGGTTGGGGTGGGCGAACTGGCGGGCGCTGAGATTTACGGCGACCATCCGGCCATGCCAGGTGGTCGCTTCCTGACAGGCTTGCGCGAGCACCCACGCGCCGATGGGCAAGCTCAGCCCTGTGGCTTCGGCGAGTGGCAGAAACTCAGCGGGCGGCACATTCCCGAAGTGCGGGTGCTGCCAGCGCAGGAACGTCTCAGCGCCACGAACCTGCCCGCCTGCCGTGGTTTGTGGTTGGTACACCAACTTGAACTGCCCCAAGGCGAGGGCTTGGTGTAATGCACTTTCCAGCGTGGCAGGCGCCCGCCGTTCACTCTGGTGATTGTGGATTTCGAAGCCACTCCCACGCACTTTCGCGTCGTACATGGCCTTATCGGCCTGCTCGAACAGCGCTTCGTACGTCAGGGCGTCATCGGGGTACACCGCGAAACCCACGCTGGGCCGTACGTGGAGTTCATGCCCTGACAGCGCGAAGACCGGCTCGAATGCTCGAAGGACGCGTCGCGCGACGCTCAGCACCGTTTGTGGCCGGTCAGCGTCACGAATCAGCAGCACAAACTCGTCCCCGCCCATGCGGGCGACGGTGTCCTGCCCGTTCATGACGACTTCCAGGCGACGCGCGACTTCCACGAGGAGCTGGTCGCCGATGTGGTGACCGAAGGTGTCGTTGATCTGCTTGAACTTATTCAGGTCGATGACACCCAGAGCGAGTTGGGTGCCTTGCTGCACGGCGAGCTCGAGCGCGACACGAAACCGGTCGGCCAGCAGCAGGCGGTTGGGCAGGCCGGTCAAGGGGTCGTACAACGCTTGCCGTTCAAGCTCGCGGAGTCTCGCGGTCGCTTCGCGTTCCAGCTCTTCTTTGGCAAGACGTTGCGCGTCGTACTTCTGATGTTGCGCTTCCAGTTCAGCCTTGGCGCGCTCGAGTTCATACTGGGTGGTGAGTTGACGGGTCTGGCGGTACGCTTCCGCAGTCAGAACGTCTGAGTCGACCTGGTTGGCGCGGCGAGAAACAGCGAGCGCCAGGCTTGGTTGGTCGAGCCGTTCGAGGGCGTCGGTCAGCAGGTGCAGGATTCGGCCGAGGGTACGATTGCGTCCACTTTCCTCCGCGAGTTGTACGCCTTCTTCCAGCACCTGCCTGGCCAGCTCGGGTGTATCGCATTGCAGGTGCGTTTCAGCTTGGCTGAGGATGATCTCGAGCAGGGTGTCCGTGTCGTTGTGTTCACGCGCGAAGCGCATCGCCTGCGCGAAGGCATCCAGAGCGGATGCACGGTCGTGACGATCACGGTGCAGTAACCCGAGCGGATGCAACGCGATCGCCGGGAATACACCCTCACCTCCTGCGCACTCCAGGGCGTGACGCAGAAGCTGCTCGGCGTGATCGTAGTGCCCCTGGCGGCGCCGGAAGTCTCCGTAGTTGGCGCATAAGATCACCTCTCCGATACGCTGCTGGGACTCACGCGCGAGACGCAGGGCCGTCTGATAATGCTCTTCTGCCGACCCGGTTTGTTCGAGGGCATCGTACACTCGCGCGAGATTTGCGGCGAGCATGGAGGCGCGCTTGCGGTCACTTTGCTCATCGATAATGCCGAGTGCTTTCAGCAGATAATCCAGAGCGAAGTTGTACTGGCCGAGGTCGGTGTAAAGAGCGCCGAGGTTGCACAGAATGGCCGCTTCGCCGTTCAGGTCGTGCGTTTCGCGGCGCAATTCAAGCGCTTCACGCAGGTGAAAAAGAGCGGCGTGACTGTCGCCGTGCGCATGCTCAATTCGGGCCATGCCATTCAAGGCTTTGGCCAACAAAGCGCGATCACGCGTATCACGCGCGATACTGGCAGCCTGCTCGAACAACAGCATGGCACGCTGATCGTCCAGACCGCATTGCGACAGGGCTTCTTCCAGGATGGTGTGGCCAGCGTAAGGTGTAGGCAGGCGATTGGACATAGACACCCTGACAGGAGCGTGGCGTGCCACGCTCCTGTCTTCTTGAAACTTTTATTTTGGCTGAGCCATCAGGTTTGCGACGTCCAGACGGCCTTGTTGACTGCTGCTCTTCAACGTTTCGCTCAAGCGGCTCGCGTTTGCGCCCTCTGCAAGCGCGAGGGCGACCGCGCCACTCACCAAGGGCGTGCTGAAGCTCGTTCCGGAGGCGTTCACGAGACGCTGGCCAGGGTAAGCAGTGGTCATGTTCACACCGGGAGCGACGACTTCACTGCCGGCATTGCTCCAGCTCACGGCGTTTCCAGCTTGATCGACTGCACCGACGCTGAGCGACATCCGACCAGCGGCATCCGGGTTCCCCATATGCCAGGCGGGTGATTGTGGCTTGGACTCGCCTGCGTTCCCACTCGCGCCGAGCACAATCACGCCTTGTTCGGTCGCACTGACGATGGCGTCACGCACACCGCCCGTCGAGGTGCTGGTCCCGAGGCTCAGATTGATGACCCGCGCGCCTTGCGCGGCCGCGTCACGAATGGCTTGCGCGACGGCCTTGTCAAGGCCACTCCCATCCGGGGAGAGGACACGCATGGGCAGGATCGTCGCGGCTGGCGCGACTTGACGGATGAGGCCGGCGACGGCGCTACCATGACCATAAGCCAGGTCGTGGTCTCCCCCCTCCTCACGCGCACCCTGGCGATTGTTTATGTAGTCATGGCCAGGAAGGAGGGCGCCTTTGAGCATGGGATGCTCGAAGTCCACGCCCGTGTCGATGACCGCGACAATCACCCCTTGCCCCATCTTGGACGCGAGGTCCTGAATGCGGTCAAGTCCGATGAGCTTGAAGGCAGCGCTGTTTTCCGGGGCCGGTTGAAAGGTGCCGTCAGCCCACCAACGCGAACCGTCCGCCCACCAACGGGTGCCGTCGGCCCACCAGCGCGAGCCGTCCGCCCACCAGCGCGAGCCGTCGGCCCACCATCGGGAACCGTCCGCGATGAATACCCGAGTATCGCCCAACGCGACGCTTTGAATCTGAATGGGGGTTGAAGGAGAACCAGCCGGGAAGCCAGCGTATTGTCCGCATGCGGCGAGGCTGAGGAACAGGGGAATGAGTACGGCGCGGTTGCGCATGAAGCTCCTTAGTCAGCCGCGTGCTTGACAGCGGCCGTGCTGGTGTAGGTAGCGATGTGCTCGAGGATGGAGGTGAAGTTATCTGCCTTGAAGGAGAACGTTCGTGCATGGGCAGGCGAACCTTCCGGAGCAATCTGTACGCGGAAGTGGTCATCCTGGCGCAGGATGCGGGTCATACTGCCGCTGTGCTCGATGGTATTCCAGGTGGTTTGAAATGCAGGGCAGCAACTCATCAGCTTCCTGAACAGCCACCGGTCGTAAATACTCAGTTCGCCGTTATGACCGACCGGCATGATGAATGTGACGGCCCATCCGCCCAGCGCGGCGTTGCGGTACTGGGTGGAGATATGCTCCGCCTTGCTGCGCGCGTCATGCATGATCCAATCAAGTGTCTGCGTCAAGGTGTTGTGGTCCTCGAACTGCCACTTTTCTTCATCGCTTTCAATGCTGATGCTGCTCGTGGTGAGGGCGCCCGTCCGTTCGATCGTGACCGTCAGCGGAATGCCCTGGTCGTTGTCCGTGCGGGTAATTCGTTGCACGGTGCCTCCTGTTGACTCTGGCAAAGGCCGCTTCCAGGGAAGACGGCAGCGGTGCTCTCCGGGGTAAGGCGGAAAGCGTGACTAATAGCCGGTCGCACCACTGGCTCCACGCGTCCCAGGTGCCCGTGTACAGGACGACGCTTCAAAGCTTCTATCAGTCAGAGAGTCACTCTGTCCTGATGACTTCAGCATAACAAACCGTGATTTCGTTGTAAATGTGAGATGGAAGTTAGAAGACTGGACGGTCCGAGCCTGTGGGCTTCCTGAGGTGCACCTGTTGTTCCTCTACGGGGTTCAGAACTCCGAGAATAACCGGCAGTGCTTCAGGAGTTGCTTCCAGGTTCTGACCTTGCACATGCGAGGGGCGAGCAAACTGGAGGCAAGGAAGGGAAAGCGACGAAGAACCTGGACTGTCGACGTCGACGAAGCCGTTGTGCTGGCCGTTCTGCGGAGCGAAGTCAGCGTTGCCCAAGCCGCACGGCGGCGTGGCGTCAGCGAGCGCCTCCCGGTGGTGAAGGGTGACCCGCTGCTGTGGTGTCAGTCGTTCGAAAATCTGCTGTCCAACGCGGTGAAGTACACCTCGAAACGAGAAATCGCTTGTATCGGGATTCAGGCAGAAGTGAAGGGTGAAAGCGTCGTTTTTTCGGTGACGGATAACGGTGCGGGCTTCGATCCGCGCTTTCAGAAACGGCTTTTTGATGTGTTTCAACGCTTGCATCGCAAGGATCAGTTCCGGGGAGCCGGGGTGGGACTCGCAACGGTACGGCGGATGGTGGAGCGTCATCATGGCCGCATCTGGGCAGAAGGGCGCCTGGGTGAGCGGGCCACGTTTTACCTGCAACTCCCCAGATAACGCCTCGCAGCACATCCTCTGCCGGACAGCAGGTCATTCAGCCTGACCTGTCCGAAAGAGAAGAACGGGAGTCTGCAGGTCTGCTTTTCTACTTGGTGCCCAGCAGTAAGCTCGCGACCCCATACTTTGCCGTCCTTGAGCCTCAGCGGCAATCCTGGATGACGAAGCGGTTCTTGCCTTGATGCTTGGCGTCGTACATCGCCCGGTCGGCACTCGAGAGCACTTCCACGGCGCTCACGCCTTTTGATGGCACCACAAAACCCAGGCTCGCTCCAACCCGCACCTGCAGTCCTTTGAGGCTGAAGGGTCGTTCAAGCGCCTGCAACGCCCGCTTCGCGACGGCTTCCACCACCGAGCAGTCCTCCAGTTCCCGTAACAGCAGCACGAATTCGTCTCCCGCCAGGCGAGCGACCAGGTCTCCCTTGCGCACACTTTCGCGTAAGCGGATGGCCACATGACGCAGTAATTCATCCCCCGCTTCATGGCCCAACGAGTCGTTGACGCGCTTGAAGTCATCCAGGTCAGCGAATCCCACCGCGAATGGCGAAGAAGCAGAGTGTTGGATGGCGAGCTGCAACGCCTCCAGGAACGACGCGCGGCTCCCGAGTCCGGTGAGGTCATCCGTCTGGATTTTCTTCTCCAGGGCCCGCTGGAGGCGCACCCGGTCCGTCACGTCAGTCTGTACACCCACGAAGTGCGTCACACGCCCCTGCTCGTCATGGATTGGGGCCAGGTTGAGGGCATTCCAGAAAGGCGTGCCGTCCCGGCGGTAATTCAGAATCACGACGTCCAGGGAAAGGCCAGCACACAGCGCCTCACGCATTTGTGTACGCGTGTACGCGTCCGTACCGGGGCCTTGCAGGAAGCGGCAGTTGCGTCCCAGGATTTCACTGGCCGGGTAGCCGGTGAGCGTTTCGAAAGCCGGGTTGCAGTAGAGGATGGGAAAGTCACCGTCCGCCTGGGTGACGATGAGGCCGTTGGTCGCGGCATGTACGGCGCGCGTGAGTATCTGCGAGAAGTCGGTGGGGGTGTGCATGCTCCTCCTCTGCTCAGGTTAGCTGCCGCGTTCGTTCAGGGCCTTGAAAGCACCTGCTCGTGACGTTCAGTCAGCCAGTGAAGTAAAGCTTCGCCGGTCATGGCGCGCGCGTACAGCCAGCCTTGCAGGTAATCCACCCCAGCATCTCGCAGGAAACTGGCTTGCTTCTCGGTTTCCACGCCTTCAGCGACAACCTGTAAGTTCAACGCCCGCGCGAGACCCACCATGGTCCTGACGATCATGGCGTCCGTACCAGTCGGGTTCTCTCCAACGTCCTGCACGAACGAGCGGTCGATCTTGAGGGTCTGCACGGGAAACCGCTTGAAGTACGCCAGGTTCGAATGACCTGTGCCGAAATCGTCCACTGCGAGGCGTACACCGAGTTTCCGCAGGCCTTGCATGGTCAGGGCGGCATCCTCAGCACTCATGATGCTGCTTTCCGTGATTTCCAGCTCCAGCAGACTGGGATCGAGCCCTGCTGCTTCGAGGGCAGCCCGGATACTCCCGAGCAGGTGCGGACTGCTGAACTGCCGGGCGCTGAGGTTCACCTGTCCCCGCAAGCCTGGAGTGCTGACTTGCAGCGCCTTCAGCTCCCGGCAGGTTTCGTGCAGCACCCACTCACCGATCGACATGATCAAGCCGGACTCTTCGGCCAGGGGAATAAAGGTCGCCGGGGACACACTGCCGTACCGCGGGTGCTGCCAGCGCAGCAGGGCTTCAACGCTGTACGGTCGCGCGTCCCCGGCGTGCACGATCGGCTGGAAGTGTACGCTGAGTTCCTGGCGTTCCAGCGCGCGGTGCAAGGCATTACGCAGACTCAGGGTGCGGCGGTCGGGGAGGCTGGGGCCAGTCGTGAAGCGTGTCCAGCCGAGGTTGTCACGCTTGGCGCGTTGCATGGCCGCGTTCGCGAGGCTCAGCAACGCTTCGGGATTGAGCGAGTCACCTGGGAAGAGCGCCCAGCCGGCGCTGGCTGTGACGAACAGTTCCTCACCTTCCACGACGAATGGCGTATGAAAGACTTCCCGGGCGGTTTGAGCCAGGGAGGCCAACGCGCCGTCCCCGGAGAGTTGCGGGGCGAGCAGCACGAACTCGTCGGCGCTGACGCGACCGACCGTGCAGTTCACGGGAAGCGCTGTCTGCAGACGCGCGCTGATCTGTCGCAGGACTTCATCTCCTCCGGCTTGCCCGAGTGCTTCGTTGACACGTTTGAACTGATCGACATCCAGCAGGCCAACCGCGACGAACTCACCGGTTCGTACTGCGGTCCTCAGCGCGTGCCCGAGGAGCTCGTGAATCATGGTGCGGTTCGGCAGGCCGGTCAGTGGGTCGTGGAGTGCCTGACGGCGCGTGGCTTTTTGTGCTTCATCACGTTCGATCAGCAGCGACGTCAGTTGCGCTGCGTCCTGCAGGACCTCCACTTCGGCGGGCGTGGGGGTACACGCTGCGGGTGCGTACACGGCGAAGGTGCCGAGCACTGCCCCGGTTTGATCGAGGACGGGCATGCTCCAGCAGGCCATGAGTCCGCAGGTGCGCGCGCCATCACGGTACGGCAGCCACTTCGGGTCGGTCATGATGTCGGGGGTGATGGTGAGCTTTTTGCTGCTGGCCGCCGCGCCACAGGATCCGACGTTCGGACCCGCTTCGATGCCTTCGATGGCCGCCAGATACGCGGCAGGCAGGCTGGACGGGGCACCGTTGAAGAGTCGTCCGTCACGCAGGCGCATGATGGCGGCCGTCTTGCCGGGCAGCTGGTTTTCGATCATTTGGAGCACGGCGTGCAGAACGCCGGGCAGTGGCGCGGTCGCAATCGCCATTTCGAGGATGACGCGGCGGTCCTGCTCGAGGGTTTCACGGCGGCGTTGCTCGGTCAGGTCGCGGATGGTGAAGAGTTGTCCCTGCTGGCGGGCGTCCGGAGCGAGGATGTTTGTGATGGTCAGGGCGACGTGGCGTTCGCTGCCATCACGCAAGCGATGCGTGACCTGTCCCGTCCAGGAAGCATTCCGGGCCAAGGTTTCCTGGACTTCGCGTTCTGCTTCCGGGCTGGGCCAGCGGGCGGTGAAGAGTTCACTCGCGGGTCTTCCGAGGATCTCCTCGGTGACGCCGTACAGGGTCTGCGCGGCCTGGTTGAGCATGGCCACCCGCCAGTTCTGGTTGAGCACGACGAGGGCGTCGTCGATGCTTTGCAGTACGATTTTTTCGTACTTGAGGCGGTGCAGGGCGTTGCGCAGTTCGAGTTCGCTCGTAACGGACGCGGCGAGCTGCTGCAGGAACTCGGCGTCCTCGAAGCTGAACGCGCGAGGTTGGGTGTCGACGACGCAGAGGGTTCCGAGTCGGTGACCGCGGGGGGTGATGATGGGCGCGCCGGCGTAAAAGCGGATGTGGGCCTCTCCCGTGACAAATGGGTTCTGGCTGAAGCGTTCGTCCTGGGTGGCGTCCGGGATGATCAGGGGGGTATCGGCGTGCAGGGCGTGCGCGCAGAAGGAAACGTCGCGGCTGGCTTCGCGGTCGTCGAGGCCGACGCAGGCTTTGAACCATTGGCGGTCCTGGTCGATGAGTGAGATCAGGGCGATGGGCGCGTGGTAGTGCGCGGCGGCCTGCTTGGCGAGGCGGTCGAAGGCGTCTTCCGGGAGGGTGTCAAGGATGGCGTAGCGTCGCAGTTCCGCGAGGCGCGCTTGTTCCTGTAGAGGGGTGAGTGCGTTCATGCTGGACGTCGTGAGGTGGGCACCTGAAGCTCTGCCCTTTCAAGGAAGCCTAGCGCTTGATGAAGACTTCTTCATGATTCATTTCTGTCGTGCAGCCTGCCTCACTCACAAGCTCAGCGACCTGAATTTCACAGGCAACGCATCGGGTACATCCGCATCAGTACACTCGACCAAAGCCTCGACCTCGCGTCGCTGCCGGTGGTGCTCTGGGGCAGTGAGAACCGCTGAGGGCGTGCTATCCAAGAACCGCGAAGGGGGGTGCATCGGGAAGGGACTGATGGTGAGGAAGCGAGATCACGGAAGCTGAGGTTGTAGGCCAGGATCAGCAGTGCGACCTTGAGCCGCAGACTCGCCAGCGTCTTGACCTGCCCCAGCGCAGCCCCATACCGAAGAGGACCGAGAAAGCCAGTTTGATGAACTTGCAGCAGGGTATTTGTCCTTCCAGCAGGGGTCAGGCTGCCTGCGCATGACCCAGAACATCACGGCGGCCTGGCGGCGGGGGCTCCTTTCAGCGCGGCAGTGCGAGCGCCTGGCATGGATGGTGAATTACCGAGACGGCGCGCGTCATGCACACGCGCGCCGACGTGATGGACGCCGCACGTCAGGCGCTGGCGCTGGAGGTTCTGGTGTGTCATCAGGCAGTGGTGACGATCAAGGGCAGCGCGGCCGACGTCCCCGTGATGTTCGACGAGGCGTACGAAGCAGTGGGGGCGCTGGTCAGGTTCGTGCAGCAGCCACCGGATACCGAACCACTCGCCGTAACGCGATCAGGAATCGACAGCCTGATAATGGACGGTGAAAGTTGGTGCGAGATCCTGGCGGTGCGCGATGCACGCCGGAGAGTCAGCGCCGCCCTGCGCTACGCAGCGCACTGGGCCTGGCACCGAAATGACGCCGCGGCCTCCCTGAATGCGTTCACGCCCGAGGAGCTGGCGGACATCAAGCAGCGAGCCGTGGATTTCGCTGCCCGCACTCAGGGAGGCCGACAGGACGTGGGCCACGACCACGACCGACGGTGTGGCCTTCATCTGACGTTTCGCTTCTTGAGGGAAGGCGGTGGAGTTCCGCTGAGGCCCCTGAAGGTAAAGCCTGGCCCATCCGCGCGTATTCAGAAGAGGCGGCCCTGTTTGCACTCATGGGGATGACGAGGGTTCGGCGAATCTCGTCCAGGCGGTCATGATGAACTGGAAGGACCGCTGGGCATCGTGTTGGAGGCTTCTGCCGGCTCCCGAACAGGACGGCACACGGGGAGCCGCCTCTCCTGTCGTCACGGGTAACCTCCAGCCCGGTGCTGACGGATCAAAGATCCACGGGGCCAGGGGCACGACGGGTCGCAACGCCAGGACCGCGCCGATCATTCCGGCCAGCGCGGACAGGACCACAGTGAGGGGATCGTACGCGACGGGCGTGGGGAGTTTGAGGGCGAGCATGCCGGTGAAGTGCATCGACCAGATGCCGACCGCCATGACGATGGGGCTGAAGAGCAGGTGTGGGACCAGCAGACGCAGGAGGTTGGGCTGCACGCGGGCGGCGACGCTGAGCGTGGCGCAGGATGCCAGGCAAGCGATGAGGATGGAGAGCAGGACGAGCTGCGGATCGTCCTGACCCGTTACGGGGTGCATCAGGCTGAGCCGATCACAACCTCAGACCAGGAGAGGTTGGGTCGGCTGTCCTGGATGCCGTGGCCGGTTCGCCTGCACCGCAGCCGCTGGGGTGTTTGAGTTCCTCGTGTGCTGGCTGCTCACGCTTGTGTCCCTTTCGGCAGCGACAGGTGGAACACTGCACCGTGCCCGGGAGTGCTCTCTGCCCAGATACGCCCGCCGTGCCGTTCCACAATGCGCTTCGCCGTCGCGAGGCCGATGCCGGTCCCTTCAAACGTGCTTGCCTGGTGCAGGCGCGAGAACATCCCAAACAGCTTGTCCGCGTGCCTGGGGTCAAACCCCACCCCGTTGTCCTGCACTGTCAGCACCACCTCGCCCGGCGCTTCCTCAGCAGTGACGGAAACAACGGGTGTGTCTCGTTCAGCGCTGTACTTCACCGCGTTGCTGAGCAGGTTCACCAGCACCTGGCGCAGCAGCACCGGATCACCCCGCACAACTGGCAGGGACTCCACGCGCCACTGCACGCGCTGTGCCGTGACTCCCAGATGCAGATCCTCACGGGCGTCGTCCAGCAGGACATGCAGGTTCACGTCCTGCACTTGCAGCGGCTGGCGGGACGTGCGAGCAAACGACAACAGCGCGTCCGTCAGCACGTTCATGCGCGCCGCGGACGACTCGATCACGCCCAACGGCTTGAGCGCCCGTTCCGGCAGGTCCTCACCCAGCACGCGGCGCAGCACGGCACTGAAACTGATGATGTGCCGCAGGGGCGCGCGCAGGTCATGCGAGACGGTGGACGTGAACGCGTCGAGCTCCTCGTTCGCGCGGAGCAGTTGCTCGTTCAGCACCCGCTGCGCTTCCGCCAGTTCACGCGCACTCCGCAGGTCGTACTGGATGTGCAAGGCCTGCACTCGCCGGTCCTGCTCTTCGTTGAACAGTTCACGTTCCAAGGTGCGGGCGCGCTTGAGGTGATCAAACGCGGCTGCCAGGTTTCCCGGCTGATGGTGTGCGCTCACCAGCAGGTCATGCACTTCCAGTTCCTCCGCCTTGAGTCCCGCGCGGACCGCCAGTGCCAGAGCGCGCTCCAGCTGCTCGACCGCGCCTCCAGGCCCCAGGGTGGCGGCGTGATGCATCAGCAGTTTCACCTCTGCCAGGGGATGGTTCACGGTTGACGCGATGCTCAGGCCCTGCTCGAACACACCGCGGGCGAGTTCTTCCTCTCCTTGTTCCTGCTGAATGAGGCCGAGGCTGTCGAGGGCCAGCATTTCCGTTTGCCGGTCGCTGGCCTGCCGCGCGAGCATCAACGCCTCCTGGAGGAGTGGCTGGGCCTGCTCGCCTCGTCGGTGTCTTCGGAGGGTTTCGGCCATGTTGTGCACGAACGTCGCGATCAGCGGGTGTTCCTGCCCTGAGCGGGCGAGCTCCAGTGTCTGCTGGTGGAAGTGCATCGCCCGGTCGAACTGTCCGAGCTGACGGTACTGGGAGGAGATGTTGTTCAGGGTAATTGGAACATCCCGGTCGTGCTCGTCGTACATCTGCAACGCTTCGAACAAATGCTCGAGCGCCGTCGCATAATCGCCGAGTTCATCCGCGATGATGCCGAGGTTGTTCAGGCACGACGCCAGGCAGGCGCGGTTGTTCGTCTCACGGCTGAGCGCCGCGGCGGCTTGCAGGTACTCGGTGGCCGGGACGTACTGGCTTTGCACGCCGTGAATGTTCCCCAGCAGACGCAGGCTCCACGCTTCGTGCTCCGCGTCTCCCAGCCGCCGGAAGCGCGTGAGGGCGTCGCTCGCGTGTTGCATGGCGCTGTCATGCCGGGAGAGGCGCCATTCCAGGGTTGCGAGACGCAGGGCGGCCTGGGCACCGCGTGGTTCGTCGAGCAGTTGATCCGCAAGGGTGAGGGCTTGGTGGGCCAGAAGAGCGGCCTGCTCACGTTCGTTCAGCGCGAGCTTTTCCGACAGCGCCAGAAGCGCGTCGACCTGAGCGGCGTCCCCAGTTGGTGGCTGGTCGGTGTGATGGTGGGGTTCAGACATCCGGCAAGTCCTATCTGTGTTACCGTACCAGACGACGCAGCTCATGACTACGTCAGGTACCTGTGAAGGCGAGGAATGCAGTCGGTGACCGCCTGCGGTTGTGTCCGGTACGGGTCGAGCTCCCATCCCCTCCTCGACTGACGCGCTCCTAGAGCGTTTGTCCATTCCACCCTTGGAGGAAGACACGCCATCAATTCCACTGTCTTGGGCAGAACGGACGCGCGCAAGCCCTCAAACCGCTTTGAGGGCTGTCCTGCGCAAGACCCCCTGAAGGACGCCTGCCCGCGTCTTGGCCAGAACGGACTCGCATGAGCAAGCCTGGCCGCTTGGGCAGAACGGCGCCCTGAAGGACGCCTGCCCGCGTCCAAACGCTCCTGGTCAAGGTCACTCGCTCCCCGCGCTGACAGCGTGCCCAAAAGCGGTTTCGGGCACTGCGCGCTCTCCGCTCGGTCAAAGACATTGATCAAAAACCGATCCATGTCTTTGACAGCCGCTTTAATCAGCAGGTGCCCAGTGAGCGCCGCAGCGTCTCCCGGACCTCAGGCACGAACGCTTCGACGCTCCTAGTTCAGCAGCTGATGAAGGCGTTCGGAGACAAACGCCCTGAGCATGGCCAGGATCACGTCGTACTCCAGCCCATCAGCTCCCCATCAGCGCACCGCTCAGCCGTCATCGCCTCGTCATGCTCCGAGCGCACCGCCAGCAAATGCTCGGGCATCTTGTCCCAGCACAGCTCCACGTCCACGCTCCAGCACGGTTTACCCTCGTATCGTTCGCGCTCAGCTACCCTCGTGCCCCTGCCCGGCAGGCCGCGCCTCCCTCCGGGCTTACACTCCTGATTCTCCTGGCGGTTCTTGCACAACACCCGCCCGACTACGTGTTCGCCTATCGGTGCAGGACGTCGGAGCCGACGGGGCGGTCGGTGACGATGGTCTGCATCAGGACTCCTGGGGATGGGGGTAGCGAAGACCGGCTCGCCGGGTCATGCGGTGGGGCGAGCCCGGTGCGCGGCGAGCAGGAAAATGGTGGCGAGGACGGCGAAGGCCGTGATGATGCCGGCGACCGGCAGGAGTGCGCTCCCGGCGAGCACGCCGACGAGTGCGCCGGCGAGTCCCCCGACGGTGGACTGCAGGGTGCCTTGCAGAGCGGCGGCGCTCCCCATGCGCTCTTTCACGTTGCTGAAGGCCAGGGCCGCGATGTTGGGGAAGATGAAGCCGAATGTGGCAAGCAACAAGAACAGCAGCAGCGTGAGGGTGGGAACGCTCGCCGCTCCACTGAGGACGACGGCAAGCAGCAGCCCGGCCAGCACCACGGCGGCAAGGATCGCGCTGCGCGCGATGGCAAAGAGGCTGAAGTGGCGCAGCAGGACGCGGTTGATTTGCGAGGCGATGATGAGCCCGG
Organism: Deinococcus peraridilitoris DSM 19664; assembly: GCF_000317835.1. Taxonomy (NCBI): domain Bacteria; kingdom Thermotogati; phylum Deinococcota; class Deinococci; order Deinococcales; family Deinococcaceae; genus Deinococcus; species Deinococcus peraridilitoris. The sequence continues at coordinate 399,576 of NC_019789.1, forward strand.
CAGCGTTCACGCCGAAAAGCACGGCGAATACACCGGGCGTGACGTCAAGCGTGTCGATGTACATGAACGACGACCCGGTGAGGTACGCGAAGAGCATGCCGGCCGTGCAGGCGCCCGTGAGGATGTACAGCAGGAACGGAGTGTTGCGCAGCAGGCTGAGGTAGTTTGTGGCGGCGTCCCGCAGTCGGGTCTGCGCGCGCTCCTGCGCGGAGGACGTTTCGGGCAGGCGGGTGACGATGATGGTGATCAGCACCCCGAAAATGGCCAGGAGCCAGAACAGACCGTGCCAGCCGATCTGCGTGAGCAGCAAGCCGCCGAGGGAGGGGGCGAGAATGGGGGCGGCGCCCATGATCAGCATCAAGATGCTCAGGCGGTCAGCGAGGGCCTTGCCACTCCACAAATCGCGAACGATGGTGGCGGTGATGACAGCAGCGGCGGACGCGCCGAGGGCTTGCAGGAAACGCCCGGCGAGGAGGACGGTCATGCTGGGGGCGAGGGCACAGAGGACGGAACTGAGTACGTAGACGGCCAATCCGAGGAGCAGCGGGGGTTTACGGCCGTACTTGTCGGTGACGGGACCGTAGACGATCTGACCGAGGGCGACGCCGAGCATGAACACCGCGAGGGTGGCTTGGGCGGCGCCGGAGGTGACGTTCAGATCACGGGCAATGGTGGGGAGCCCGGGAAGGTACAGGTCGATGCTGAGGGGCATGAGGGCTTGCAGAGCGCCGAGGATCAGGGTGAGCAGCGCAGAGCTGAGCGGGAGGGCCGTGCGGGTGGTCAGGCTCATGGTTGGGTCCTTCAGGGGTGAGAGTGGTAGGGACAGTTCCTGCTCAGGGCCAAATTGCGAAGCGTGTTACATACCATGCTCCAACGTGCCCGCTTGCCCATGGAACAGGCGTTCAGGGGTTCGGAAGCGTCAGCGCGTGGCGAGCTGCTCGCCTGGAGGGTCCAGCACTCAAACTGACACTCGGGGGAGGCATGAGCAAAGGCGAGTTGGTGTGGCGGGAGGCGACGCACGGACGAGGTATGCAGGAACGGCGCACCGGCAGGATTCATCATGCCACACACGTCTGACAGCGCCACGAATGCGATGAACCTGGCAGTCGCCAGGGCGTACGGCTCCAAGATGCATCCGTCCATCCGGGATAAGTCAGACGCACGCAATTCGCCCACGCTGTCCTGAAACGCCACGAGCGCCTGCTCCAGTTCCGGGCTGAATGTCGCGTCCTCCAGATCGTCCAACGGGAGCAGGCCCATCACATCATCGTTGGCGTCCGCCAAGTCACCTTGCGAGTCTTCAGTCACGTCAGGCCAGGCTGGCGTTGGTGTCTCGGGAGGCTGCTCGATGGTGAGGGCGTGTATCTGGGTGTATCTGGTCATGCCTCCACTGTCAGCTGACTTAACGGAATGCACGGACGTTTTTTGATGAGAGCCGTTCGGGACCCGTTGTCCGCGTTTCTCGTTCGATTGCCGCTGAACAGGGCAGGAACGCGTAGCAACTGGTGGTTGGAAGCGGGCAGAGTGACGACCTGACGTGGCACGGGTTGTGCAGGGAAAGTCCAGGCGCGTCCTCGCCTGGTGGCGCGGGGGATATGGTGTGGCGCGACGGCAGCGGCGCACCGGACGGGTACATGAAGCGCAAGTAGGGTCGGCGGGCGTACGCCGACGAGGGCAAGCCGGTGAATGGCTGTCTGCACCTCATTCCCGTCGTGTTCCTGACGTTCAGGCGTCCCCGGCCGCGCGCAGGGTGAAGTGAAACGTGCTGCCCACCCCGACCTTTGATGTCGCCCAGAGGCGCCCACCGTGCCGCTCCACGATCTTCTGGCAGATGCCCAGCCCGAGCCCCGTCCCCTCGAACTTCTCACGGGTGTGCAGACGCCTGAACAGCTCGAAGATCTGATCCAGGTACTGCTCGTCGATACCGATGCCGTTGTCCGACACGCTGAACTGCCACCACTCACCGTCCCGCACGGCGTTCACACGCACTTCAGGCGTGACACCCGCACGCGAGAACTTGACGGCGTTTCCCAACAGATTCTGGAAGAGTTGTGCGAGCTGCGGTCCATCCCCCAGTACCACCCCGAGCTCACCCCACGTGACGTGCGCCTGCGTCTCGGTCAGGCGACGCTCCAGGCGCGCCAGCGCTTCTGACAGCGGCGCCCGCACGTCCACGGACCGCAGCGGCACCCGGTCCCCGCTGATGCGTGAGTACGTCAGCAGGTCATCGACCAGAGCCTTCATGCGTTCGGTGCCTTTGAGGGTCATGTCGAGAAACAGCTGCCCGCGCTCATCGAGCGTCGCACCGTACCGTTGCTTGAGCAGCCCCGTGAAGCTCGACACGGTCCGGATCGGTTCAATCAGGTCATGGGACGTGATGTACGCGAACCGCTCGAGCTCGGTGTTGCTGCGCTCCAGTTCCGCGTTGGTCCGCATCAGGTCCGCCGTGCGTTCCTGCACGCGCCACTCGAGCGCTTCGGTCACCTCACGCAAGCGCGCCTCGGTTCGCTTTCGTTCGGTGATGTCGATGACCGTGCCGATGAATCGCAGGGCGCGGTCGTCTTCGAAGAACACCCGGCCTTTGGCGGCGATCCAGCGTTCCACGCCATCCTCAAGGCCGATGGTGCGGTACTCGATGTCGTACTCGCCCGGCCCGCCCACCTCCAGCGCGGTTGCCACGGCCGCTTCGACGCGCGAGCGGTCCTCGGGATGCAATCCGGCGAGGAACGCCGTCTCGAACGTCACTTCCGCCTCCGGCGACAGCCCGAACAGCGCCTTGGTGCGCGTGTCCCAGCGCAGCACGTCACGCAGCAGGTCGTAATCCCAGGTGCCGATCGCTGCTGCCTCCGTCGCGATACGCAGGCGGTCCTCGCTTTCACGAAGTGCGGATTCCGCGGCCTGGCGTTCGGTCAGGTCCTGCATCGCGCCGATCATCCGCACGGCGCGGTCCTGCGCGTCCCGCAAGACCGCGCCGCGATCGTGCACCTCGGCGTACGAGCCGTCCGCGCGCCGAAAGCGGTACTCGTCCGACCACGTTTCGCCCGCGCCGCCGATGACGGCTTGAATGCCTGCCACGACCCGCTCGCGGTCGTCCGGGTGGATGTTCGCCTTCCACCATGCCCCCGACGAGCCGACCTCATGTGACGAATAACCAAAGCGGAACTGCACCGCCTCGTTCCAGAGGATGTGGCCGCACGAGAGATCCCAATCCCAGATCGTGTCATTCGTGGCGTGGACTGCCAGCCGGTACCGCTGTTCGCTTTCGCGCAAGGCGGCAAGGGCCGCGCGGCGTTCCTCGGCGTCGAGCAGCACGCCGGGAAAGGACAGCGGCGAGCCGTCCGCAGCTTTGTCAACGCGGCCATTCGCTTCGATCCAGTAGTAGCGCCCATCGTGCCGCCGCACGCGGTACTGGTGGGCGTACGGCCCACCGCGCGTGATGGCCGCGTCGATCGCTGCGATGAGTTCAGGCCGGTCGTCCGGGTGGACGGTCGCGATGACCTGCTCGAGGCTGAGACCTTCGCGCCCAAGGGCCGAGTCGAGCCCGAAATTCACCGCGAAGCCCTCGTCGACGGTGAAGCGGTCACTTGGGAGGTCCCAGAACCACGTGCCGAGAATCGCGCCAGCTGACAAGGCGAGCTGCACGCGCTCAGCGTTTTCCTGGACCGTCCTTTCAGCGCGGATCTGTTTGGTCACGTCCTGCTCCGCAACCACGCCACCGATAATGGTGCCTTCGGCATCACGGATCGGCGCGGCGTTGTTGAGGTAGTAGCGTCGCTCGTGCAGCGTGGCCCGCTCGCCTGGTGGTCTGGTGTCACCGAAGGGTTGAAACTCCACGAGTTCACTTCGCACGATCTCACCGTGCAGCAGTGCGCGGGTCATCGCCCAGTCAGCCGCGCTGAGGCGATCGCCCGTGTCCGGATTCCAGCCGACCCAATCGCCGTACTGCTCCCAACGCGTCGTTTCGGGTGGCACGCCCCACAGCTCGCGGTGAGCGGTGTTGTCGCGCAGCAAGCGACCCGTCGCATCAGCGATGGTCACACCCACTGGGAGCGCGTCGAGCATTGCCGAGAGCAGCGCCTCGCTGGCGCGCAGTTGCGCTTCGGTCGCCTTGCTCTCGGAGATGTCCTCCACGACGCAGATCTCGTAGTTGGGGCGTCCCCGCGCGTCCCGCACGAGCGACAGGGTCAAGCGCGTCCAGACGGTGTGGCCGTGCTTGTGCATGAAGCGCTTCTCGACGGTGTACGTTTCGAGCTCACCGGCCGCCATGCGCCGGAACGGCACGAGGTCGAGGTCCACGTCGTCCGGATGCGTGATTTCCGTCCAGGGTGTCGTGAGCAACTCGTCGCGTAAGTAGCCGGTGATACGGCACAGCGCGTCATTCACCTCGAGAAAACGCGCGCCTTCGAACGCGACGCGCGCGACACCGACTGCGGCTTGCTCGAACACGGCGCGGTAGTGTTCCACTTCCGTTTCGAGTGAGGTGACATCGAGCTGCACGCGGTGGAGGGTTCCGGCGAGGACGTCGGCGAGCGTGAGCAGGAACGTGCGTTCCGCTTCGGAGACGTCGTGCTGCTCGAGGTAGCCGACAGTGAGGACGCCCCGGACGTGACCGTCCGCACGTAGGGGAATGAGGACCAGCGTTCGCGCGGGAGGCGGTTGAGGCGACACGAGATGCGGGTAGCGCGCCGCGAACGCCTCGAAGGGGAGGATCAGCGGCTGCCCGGTGAGTAGCACGTCGGCGGCAGGGACGTCGGCGTCGTGGGGCAGCACGCGAAACACGCCGAGGCACGCTTCCGGGTAACCGAAGGCGCCGACGAGGTGCAACCCGTCGTCTTTCAGCAGTGTGATGGTGGCGCACGGGGCGTGCAGGGCACGCGCGCAGTCGGGCAGTACCTTCAGGACGTCCGGCACGTCCTGCGCATGGGAGAGCCTGGCGGTAACGAGGTGCAGCAGCGTAACGCGCGCTTCGGCGTCTTTCAGCGCGTGGATGTCGTGAAGGGTGCCGACGATGTAGGCGAGGCGCTCACGGTCGAAGGTGGGTTGGCTTTGCACGCAGTGCCAGTGGTAGGTGCCGTTTTTCGTGCGCAGCCGCAGTTCGTGCTGGGTGGGTTTCCCGTCGTGCCACTCGCGTGCCCAAAGGGTGAGGGCGTGCTCACGGTCGTCGGGATGGATCAGCTCGGCGAAGCCATACCCGAGCAGCTCTTCCGTGCTGACGCCACTGTGGAGGGTGAGGGCGCGGTTGACGAAGAGGGCCGCGCCGTTCGCGTCGCTGACGTACGCTGGGAGGGGCAGGGCATCGAGCAGCAAGAAGGACGGTTGCGCCGTCGGCTGATCCGGCATGGCATGAGAATACCGAGGTTTTTGTGAAAAATGCTTGGCGCGCATCTTCATGAAGCGCGCGTGTTGCCCGTCGCTTGGGATGCTGACCACGCGAGGCGATCACTTGCGTGCATTTCGTCGGCGCGGCGCTTGGCATCCTACCGCGCCTCGTCGAGTGACTTATTCGTCTCGCTCAGGCGGCGTCCATCTCGGCCTGTCGGCGCGCCCTCCTTGGCCCGCGCCGCCACCCAGCTGGGTTCCACAAGGCGAGAACGCCGTGCTCACCGCCACTGTCGGCCCCGAAACCCTTCGGATCCTGCTGGCGAATGCCGCAACCCAACGCGCAAGAGGTACTGCTGAAGCCGCTCACGCAACCGCCCAGCCGCCGCGCGAACCTCACTTTCGTTCACGCCGAAATCCAACCAGACCTTGCTGGGCTCGTCCTCAAACACGTCATGTTGGAGCTCGTGCCAAATTGGCGGCAGCAACTCGGCGGCCAGATACACCCGTGGTATCATCGCCGCGCCGCTCGGGTGACCGTTGAGGACCGCTATACCCAAGTTGGGTTCGGTGAAGGAGATCCGGGTGGTAAGCCTGGTCTTACGCCAGGTAGCGAACACCTCAGTGTGGTCCGCGACCTCTGCCAACCAGTCGATCAACCCTGCACCTCGAAGGTCGTCAGGGCCGGGTCCGTGAGCTTCCAGACGCGGGCAGCATGTTGGAGCCGCACGCGGACACGCAGCCAGTCAGAATCCCACTCCTGACTGGTGAGGTGAGGAAACTGATAGCCGACAAGATCCAGTTGGAATGAGACTCGACCGGCTTCAAACTGCATGCTTATTACCGTGTACCCCCAAGGCAGGCCGCCCACGCCTCAAGACGATTGTGATTGTGTCACTCCGTGCTTGGAGGTGCTCCTCGATTCTGCTGGTGTCCAATGGACTGGTTGTACAGTTCGTGAAGTGCTCGCACGGCTGCCCATTCACCCTGAAGACGACGAGCAGTTACCCATCGCCGTCTATGTGCTTTAGATGTTGAAATTGGCGATGGTTTGCTGGAGGCGGTGGCGTTTGGCGGTCAGTAGCGGCGTACGAGCACCACCCCTACGATCAGTAACGCGAGGCCCAGCAAGCGGCCCGGGGAAAGCGGGTGGGTCCTCATTCCCATCAACCCGAAGTGCTCCAGCAGGCTGGCGATCAGCAGTTGACCCAGCACGATCAAGCCGAGGAGGGTCGCTGTCCCCAGGCGGGGCGCGAGGGCCGTGAGGCCCAGCAGGTACGTGGCGCCGAACAAACCGCCCAGCCAGGCCCACCAGGGTACGGGCGTAGCAATCAGGCTGGAAACGTTCCCGGGCCGGAACAGGAGTACGTAGGTGCCGAGCACCAGCAGGGTCACGATCACGCTGATCAAAGCCCCCCAGGCTGGGTGTCCCGCTGCGCTGCCGAGCCGGGCGTTGGCGGCAGCCTGGAGGGGCACGACAACCCCGGCGAGCAGGGCGAAGAGTACCGCCAGCCAGATCAAGCGTTTTCCTCAATTTGCATGCGGCAACCTCCTGTGACTTGAGTCGCGGTTTTCGCGGCACTTCCTCTGCCGCACCCCTGGTTGCAGTCTTTGGTGTTCGTCCAAGTGGTGCTTCACTCCCGGCTGTGATGGTGCGGCTGAGGTGAGGGCAGGCTCCAGAAAAGAAGCACAATGTTCGCACTACAGTTTATACAGTAATATATTTCTCATACCGAATTGCTTTGACAACCGACACTGACGCCATTCCGGCACGCCGGACAGCTGCCACTCAGAATAAACGCCACTACACCCCGCAATCCGGAGGAACGCATGAACTCCTTGAACCCGTCCAGCTTGGCACCCTCACCCTACCGAACCGCATCGCGATGGCCCCCATGACCCGCAGCCACGCTTTCGATACCATCCCCACACCCTGACGGCGGAATAGAATACTACGCGCAACGCGCTGGCGCCGGCCTGATCATCAGGGTGGTGCTGTACGCCGTGCTCGGCGACCTCAAGCTGCCAGTAGGCGACCACGTGTATAAACTGCTGATCAAGCTCGGTTTCAGCGTGCAGAAACCCGGCAAGAAGCCTGTAGAGCGCGACAAGCCGGCGATTCACACCTGGTCGAGAACCAAGGGCGTGGAGATCAGCAAAAAAAGTCGAGGCGGGCCTGACGCTTGTCTGTCTGGGCGAAAGCGGCTTCAGCGCCTCAAGGTGGCGCTGATCATCCTGGCGTACAACCTCAAATTCCGCGACCTGGCCTCACCATAAAATTCCGCCCGCTGCAACCCCTATTCGCGGTCAATGATCAGCGGTGAACAGGGCTGTCTTGCGTCTGTTGCTGTGCTTCGCATAGAGTCATTCATGAATACTGAACCTCAAAAGTCCGATATTGATCCCTTAACACGGCCTGAGGTCGCTCTCCGTCGTCCCTACGCACTGACACGGCAAGCCGCAGGCCTCTTGTTCATCTCCGGACAGGTTGGCCTTGATCCTGAGACGCAGCAGCTTGTGCCAGGTGGCTTTCCCGCCGAGTTTGGGCAGATGATGACCAATCTTCAGCGCATCCTTACGGAGCATCAACTCACCCTTCGTGATCTGGTCAGCGTCAACGTCTACCTGACGGCCCCAGATGACTACACGAGGCTGAACGAGTTGTACCTCGCGGCTTTCGATGATGCCCTGCCGACGCGCACCACTGTGGTTGTTCGGGCACTTCCCCTGGGTGCCACGGTCGAAATTCAGAGTGTGGCCGCCTTGACTGGAGCATGAACGCTATGACCTTCAGCGAACTGAGCCTTTCTGCGCTGCGCGAGGCCCACGCCCGCCTGGCAGGCGGAGTGCTGCTCACACCCGTGTGGCACTGGCAGACGGGCGTCATTGCCGAGCAATTGGTTCCCGAAACTGAAGTCTGGTTGAAGCTGGAACTGTGGCAGAAAACGGGCACATTCAAGCTGCGGGGCGCACTGAACTCTATCGAGGCACTGGATGAGGCGGCGCGGGCCCGGGGGGTCACGGCGGTGAGTGCCGGGAATCATGCCATTGCCGTGGCTTACGCGGCACGCGAAGCGGGCGTCAGCGCCAAGGTGGTGATGTTGCAGCACTCCAATCCAGCCCGGGTTCAGGCCTGCCAGGCGCTCGGCGCAGAGGTGCACCTGGCCCCGGACGTCCACCAGGCGTTCGAGCGGGTCCACACCATTCAGGTACACGAAGGCCGCACCCTGATTCACCCGTTTGAGGGTCCGCTGACGTCGCAGGGTACCGCGGGCGTGGGACTGGAATTTATGGATCAGGTGCCGGACCTGGACGCAGTGATCGTGCCTGTCGGTGGGGGAGGCCTGATCTCTGGCGTGGCAGCAGCGGTGAAGCACCTCCGGCCGCAGTGTCAGGTGTTCGGGGTGGAACCACTGGGTGCGGACTCGCTGTTTCAAAGCTTGAATGCCGGTGAGCCGGTTCGCCTGGAGCGGGTGGCGACGATTGCGGACAGTCTGGGTGCGCCGTTTGCCTTGCCTTACTCGTTTGAGGTGTGCCGGACGTTTGTGGATGAGGTGGTGCGGGTGTCAGACGACGATCTGTGCCGGGCCATGTTCTACCTGTTCCGAGACATGAAACTGGTCACGGAACCGGCAACCGCGGCGGGAACGGCGGCCTTGCTCGGACCGCTGAAGGAGCGCTTGAACGGGAAACGGGTGGGAATTGTGGCGTGCGGTGCCAATATTGATGCGGCGTCGTTCGACACCCATCTTGAGCGTGGGCAGGCGTTGGTCGGGCTGTGAGATCTCTTTGAAGGATCGATCTGACACATTTGAGATCACGGCGCCGGGTCTGCGGCAGGTGCCAATGGCCAGGCGCCGAAGTCCCGGCGCTCAGTACCCCACATCTGGAGTTGAGTGGTGTACTGGAGCGGCAAAAGGCTGCATGACGAGGGACAGGAGCGCAGCTCGATCACACGTCTCCCAGCGTAGAGCGGCAGCAAAACGCTCCAGGCCGTACTTGACAAGCCTCACCGCGCCCCGCCCATGCCGTTTGCGCTTGATGGGCCGCTGCGCGGGGTGCCACACACCGACACGCCAACGCTAGAGCGTTTGTCCATTCCACCCTTGGAGGAAGACACTCCATCAATTCCATTGTCTTGGGCAGAACGGACGCCCTTAAGGACGCCTGCCCGCGTCTTGGGCAGAACGGCGCCCTTCAGGACGCCTGCCCGCTTCCAAACGCTCCTGGTCAAGGTCACTCGCTCCCCGCGCTGACAGCGTGCCCAAAAGCGGTTTCGGGCACTGCGCGCTCTCCGCTCGGTCAAAAACATTGATCAAAAACCGATCAATGTCTTTGACAACCGCTTTAACGTCACGGATATGGGTCCCAGAATTTAGGCCAGGAGGCAAGGGAGGTTCCCGGACGCCACCTCACGATAATCTTACAAACCTGCTCGACAACGAGGCGCAGGCATGTTAAGAGGAGCAACTCCTCCTGTCCGTTCTATTCTCCTCGGCGTGACCACTTGGCTGCTCAGGTCGGGCACCGCCATTAACAACCTATGCGTCCTCCGCAGGCCCGTATCGCGCGGGCTCGCGGAGCCGGAGGAGCGCAAAGTCCTATCGTTTCCTCGTAGCCGCCGTACCGTGCGGTCGTGACATTGAAGGCATGCGCGGCGAGTTGTGAGCGGCTACTCAGATCGAATAGTACTTTTAAGTCATATGATATGTGTGTTATATTTTATGCGTAACGTGGACGATCATTCTTCTGGACGAAGTCACCGCCTGGTTCGACAGCCTCGATGATGAAACGACTCAACTGGTTACCAGCGCCATTGACATGCTCGAAGAACGCGGCCCAAGCCTTGGACGCCCCATGGTTGACACTCTCGAAGGAACCAACCTGCCGAACCTCAAAGAGCTTTGTCCCGGTTCCAGTGGCCGCAGTGAAATCCGCATTCTTTTCGTAGCGCCGGGCATCCTCCTGACGGCTGGCGACAAGACAGGACATTGGAAGCGGTGGTACAAGGAACATATTCCCATCGCTGAGGCCCATTGCCACGAAGGGCTGAAAGACGATCGCGACCAAGAGGAGTTGTAAAACATGCCGAAGACTTGGAAGCAAGTTCGTGCCGAAGCTGCCGAACGCGGACGTATTGACGAGGCGAAGGTTGCTGAGCACCGCGAAGCCGGACTCGCCAGTGTGCGCGCATACCGCCTCGCAGAACTCCGCAAGAGGACTGGATTTAACCAAGAGGAAATCGCGCAGAAGGTCGGCGTCACGCAATCACGGGTTTCCCGCATCGAACGAGGTGACATCGGGCACACTGAACTCGGCACCCTCCGCGCGTTCACAGAAGCATTTGGCGGTGAGCTTGAAGTGGTCGTCAAGTTGGGCGATGAGCGCGTCGTGCTCGTCTGACCACTGGTACTCGCGCCATGCAGCATGATCGCTCGCACACAGGCCGAATTAGGTCCGGCAAACCACCTGTACTTCGGGACGATTCAACCGGGGATGCACGCATTTCATGCACCATGAACGGAATGATGTCGGCCTCGCACTGAGGTGAGTCCCATGGTTTAGGCCACGGGGTAAGGCAGGTTCTGCTGCTGAGCATACACGGCCTCGAACTCCACAGGTGGCCGGTAGCCGAGTGATGAGTGTAGGCGCTCCTCGTTGTACACATCCTCCAGAAAGCGCCGTAGACTCTGCCGGGCACGTACAGAAGTTTGTGTGCGGGGGGTAGTGCTCAGGCACGCAGGGGCGCGCGAAGCGACACCCCTCGCCCAGAACTTGGCGCCTTCGGTGTCTGACACCCACAAGCCCAGGACGTCCTTGTTGCCTTCCAGGGTGATGCCCACAGCCGTGTATACCGCTCGTGGCGCCACCAGTCCATCCTTGCGAATCCGGACGTGCAGGCAGTCGAGGGACACGATCGGGTACACCGCTTCCAGCGGCCGGGAGCGCCAGGCCTGCACTTCGTCCAGTACTGCGTCCGTTCCTTCGCTGATCAAGGCTGGGCTGACGTCCACCCCGTAGAGGGTCTGGAGTTGGCTTTGGATGTCGCGGGTGGTCATGCCGTGCGCGTAGAGGGACAGGATCTTCTCGTCGAGGCCCTCGAATCGTCGTTGGTGTTTGGGCAGAATCTGCGGCTCGAACTCGCTGTGCCGGTCGCGCGGTACCGCGAGCTCCATCTGGCCGAACTCCGCCTGGATGGTCTTCTTGGACTTGCCGTTTCGCACGTTCCGAGCTTCGTTCGCCACTTTCCCGCCGCGTTCGTGCCCGAGATGGTGCGTGAGTTCAGCTTCCAGCGCGCGTTCGAGCAGGCCTTTGCTGAGCTGCTTCAGTAAACCGTTGAAGCCTTCGGCTGTGCGGTGACCATCGAGTAGCTGGTCGAGCAGTTGGGGGTCGAAAAAGGCATCGTCTTGGGACATGGACACTTCCTTTCTTCAGGATGCGTCCCCCTCCCCCCGCACACAAACTTCTGAATGGGCTCTCCTGGTCAATCTGCTAGCGTCGAGAAAGCATGGTTGTCCCCTCGATCGAACTGCCAGAACACCTCCTGCAAAACTTCCAGCCTGCCTACGAACATGCTTCAACTGCGATCTGGTGGCGCTTCGACGACACGGCATACCCCGAACCCAACTTCTTCGACAACCCTGGTGTGCTCCTGCCTTGGTGGAGTACACAGCTAGCTCTTCTGGCTCAGGGCGCTAAAACTGTGGAGTTGCAGTTCATGGAAGGTCCCTACGCGCTCACCCTACGCGCTTTAGATTGCGACCTTATCGAGGTGAGTGCACCACCTGACCTTCCCGCTCCCATTGTGGTCACGTTGCCTGCACTCGTTCGTTCTGTTCAGGATGCTTTGTCGCGGGTTGCCCCGGCGTTTGAGAGCCACCCAAAAGTTCAGCACTTGGCTCAAGGGCTGCGCGATACCGTCGAAGAACTCGATAGGCAACTGCTCTATCGTGAACGGCGTGCCCGTTCACGGGACGAGTGATCCCTGATACCCAGCAGTGATGCGTTGTAGTGGTGGATAAAGAGCCACACGAGCCCGATCAGGTGATCGAGCTTCCGCGAGAAGGCGAGTGTCTTTCTGGTCAGGCGAGCGAGCCGCTGACGCAAGGTGCAGTTGAAACGCTCGATGTGCTGCGTACCCCCGATCCGCTGCCTCCCTTCGAACACCACGCTTTTGTACGCCCCAAGCTTGTCGGTATGACACACGGCGTCCAGGAATGGCGTGGCCATATGCTCCCACAAGCCAAAAGCACCGACAGCGTCACGCGGGCCAACAAAGCAGCCTACGATCCTGCGGGTTTTGCGTTCCATGGCCAGCCAGATCCATACCTGCCGATCCTTCCGACCAACGAAGGTCGCGAGTTCATCGCACTCGATCACGAGTGGTTCGTCCGCACTTTTTTTGCGGGCACCATCTCCACCTGCTGCTGAACGGCTTGTGTTTGCTGTTTGAGGTACCGAGCGAGCCAGGAGCGGCTGACGCCGACAGCTCGGCAGATGCCTCGTAAGGAGAGCCGTTCGACAAGCAGCTTGTCGACCAGTTGCTTCGTGGCAGGGTCAATGGGGTGCTTGAGGGGTTCAAGGACGAATTGTCGCTGGCAGACGCGACAGAGGAAGCGTTGCTTGCTGCTTTTGAGGTGGCCGTTTTTGACGGTGCGTTCCGAGCCGCACCCTGGGCACGCTGGACCGTTCATGTTTCATTCAACACCCGTCATCGCTAAGAATCCACTACCTTCCAGTGCATAGGGTTGTGTGGCCGTGCATAAGGCGCTATATTGTCAAACATCAAAGCGGCCGAGGGGCCGTTTTCTTCGTTTATGGCGATTGAGCGATACGAGCGGATCTGGGACCCCGAACGGCGTAAGCACGTGCGGGTGCATCGGCTTGTTGCAGCAGCGGCCCTTGGGCGCCCTCTGGAGTCCTGGGAAGTCGTGCATCACGTCAACGGTGACAAGCGTGACAACCGCCCTGAGAATCTGCGGGTTCTGCCCAGCCAGGCGCACCACATGGTGATTGAGCACGTCGAGCGTAAAGTCTCACGTGGTCAATTTCCGCTGTTCGAAACCGACGTGCTGCTGCCGGCAACCGTGCAGGACTGATGTCTCGCAGCGAAATCGGAGACAATAGCGTTCAGTGAGCGATCTGCATTTTCTCGGTCTGGGCGGCACGGCTGAAGTGGGCGCCAGCAGTTACCTGTACCTGCTGCCCGAAGGCAACCTGCTGATCGACGCGGGACTGCGACCTGGTGCCCTCGGTGAAGCTGCCCTGCCGAAGCTGGAGCTACTGCGTGAGCACCCACCGGCCGTGATGGTCCTAACGCACGCTCACCTCGATCACGTCGCCGCGCTGCCCCTCGTCACCCGGGAATTCCCGAGGCTGGCGGTGTACTGCACGGCCGCGACCGCCCGAATCGCCGCCACCGTCCTGGCGGACACCCTGAAAGTCTCCGCCGACCAGGGCGCCCCCTTGTTCGACGTGAAAGCCATGAAGCGCGCCCTGGAACGCCTGCGGGTCGTAGAGCCCTTCACGCCCATCACCGAGCACGGTCCGGCCTTCACGCTGCTGCCCAGCGGTCACCTGTTCGGTGCCGTCTCGGTCGACTTGCGCAGCCGGCGGGGGCGGGTCTTCCACACCGGGGACTTCAGCAACGTCGCCACACCCACCACCGAGCCCGCCTTTATGCCCGCCGAGGAGCAACCCGTCACCGCGGTCGTCAGCGAGAGTACGTACGGCGACACCTTGCTGCCGTCACGCAAAGAGCAGGTGCGGGCGTTCGTCACGGCCATTCAGGAGACGCTGCGCGGCGGCGGGAAAGTGCTGATTCCCTCCTTCGCGCTGGGACGCGCGCAGGAAATGGTCTCCATCCTGCTGAGTGCCATGGCGGGCGGGCAACTGCGAGAAGTGCCGATCTACCTCGATGGGCTGGTACGCGCCCTGACCGAAGAGTACGAAGGCATGCTGGACTTGCTGCCCGCTGCCCTGCAGAATGCCCAGCGCACCAGTGGCCGCGCGCCCTTCCTGCGCAGTCCGGTCGAGCGAGTCGAGGATGCCCGGATGCGCGGGAAGATTCTGGCGTCACGCGGTCCGTGCATCGTCATCGCCTCATCCGGCATGCTGCACGCCGGCACCAGCCCGCTCTACGCCCGCGTGTTCCTGCAGGAAGTGGAGAACGCCTTGTTCGTGGTGGGGTACCAGGACGCTGAAAGCCCGGGACGGCGTCTGCTGGAACTGCAACGTGGCGGTGAAGTGCTGCTGCCAGACGGCCGGGGAGGCCGGGAACTGGTGCCCGCCCTGTGCCGGGTGGAGCGCTTCTACCTCAGCGCGCATGCCGACCGGGGAGGCATTCTGGGCCTGCTGGGCCGTTACCCGAGCGGCAAGGTGGTCCTCACGCACGGCGAGGTTTCCGCGCGCAACAACCTCAGGACGTACCTGGACACCAAACGCGACGTCAGCCTGCCCGCAGCGGGAGAGATTGTGCCGCTGCAGGACAGCGGACGGCGGCGAGGGGCTTTTGTTTCGGATGCCCCACGCCGCCTGGCCGCCACCAGGGAGCGGCACACCCGCAGGCAGGTGCAGGTGCAGTACGACGATGAGCAGCACGCGCTGGTGGTGAAACTCCCAGAGGACCTCAGCCCGAATTATTTCGGAGAAGGTGATTACACCCTGGAAGTCGTGCGTGGCAAGTTGACTCGCATCAAGCTCGGGCAGCGTGAAGTGGAAACTGAGCCTGCCGAACCAGCCTTGTCTTCTACTGAGTGATGGGCTGCGAGCCAGCTGGCGAAGCTGGAAACCTTGAGTGATGAGGCGCTGTGGAGTCTCTACCGGGCGCTGTGTGCGCGTGACGGCGTGCGGCCGGAGTTCAGCCCGGATCACCTGGCAGCGCTGAGTGGTGCTGAACTGCTGGAGCTGGCGCGGCGTGTCGGGGTGACGCCATGACGACCCGCAAACGCCTTGAGAAGCTCGAGGAGGCGCAGCGGGAATGGGAGAGGAACCACGTCGTGCCCATGCGTGACGTGGTGGCCTTCCTGCACGACCTCACGCTGATTGTCGGAGAGGAAGCCGGGCAGGAGACCGCCATGCGGGTGCTGAACCGGATTGTGAAAGCAAAAGCTGAGCAGGTTGACGCTCGTGACGGTCACCATGACGCTATGACTGTGATGACGGCGGAGGTGTGTTGTGACTATCAGCGTCGATCTTGCGACGGATTCGGCCGGATCAGTCTCGACGATGCAGCCCCAACGCTCGAGCGAGGACACCCCACACACCCAGCGCTGCCGGAGCTTGAGCGGGTGTAGTCCCTGGCAGGGCGGCGTGCGTCATGACCTCAAGCCGCTCGACGGTCGCGCGGGCCGCGTGCAACTCAGCAGTGAGGACCGCCACCTCACCCCGTAGGCTGCTGACCTCACCCTGCAACGCCTGGCCGCTCTCGCGCTGATCGTCGAGCGAAGCGAGCACCGGCACCAGGTCGCTCTGACTGCTGGGCAGCTGGGCGAGCTGCGCGCGTAAGGCGGTCACTTCAGCCTGAAGGGCTTCAGACTGAGCCCGCTGGGCTTGCAGCTCCTCGAGCACCGGAGCGAGCACCACGCCCAGCGCTGCCCGCAGATCGTCCAGTGTGATGGTGCCCGGCACCCTCGCGGGCGTGATGACTCCACCCTCACTCTGCCCAGTGATGGCCCGCAGGGCACCCTCTACGCTCTGCCCAGGGTGAGCGAGCAGGGTGAGCGCGGGCCGCCTCGAGCAGCTCGACCGCCTGAAGGGGGTACAGCCGGTCCCGCATACGCCCGCTCTACGCGCTTTCGCTCTACGCGCTTTCCTCCCCCGTTCTAACGATGCGCGGCGCCACCAGCTCCCATAGGCTGTGAACATGGCAGTCCAAGTAGGGCAGGGCCCCGTGCTTCCGGAGCCGCAGGTCACGCCCGCGTACCAGCCGGCCGAATCCGCTATGCTCTTAGACACCCACAAGGCACGACCCGGGGCGACCCGGCCGAGGAGGTCACCGTGAAGCAGATCCTTAGGTTGGCGGTCAGCGCTCTCGCCCTCGCCCTCGGCCCGGCCGTGTCCCCTGCCCAAGCCCAAGCCGCAGCCCCACCCGTGCGCGCGTGGTCCGACGCGAAGGACCTACCGGACGCGCGGGGCGCAGCGCAACTGCTCGAGAGCGAGTACGCCGCGCGTTACGGACGGCCAGCCGCGACAGGCTCAGCGCCGAGCACGGGTGGATCGGCGGCGGCACGAGCGGCAGCAGTGAAGATGTACGACGATGCCATCGTGCAACTCGAGGCCATGCTCGCGAAGCTCAAACCCGACGCCCTACAGCGCGCCCAGCTTGTGGCCCAGCTTGAGGCGCTGAAGAAGGCGCGCGACCAGTTCGCGGCCCAGCCTGCGCCACAGCCGGCCGCGCCGAGGCCGGCACCCGCACCGCCCAAGTCCACCGGGCCGCTCACCCTCGCGCAGGCACTCACGAACACTCGGGCGCTGGTCGAGACTGGAAAGGGGCGTCAGTCCTTCGCTGCGCTCACCGCGAGCCCCGCCGGCAAGGATCCGAGGCGCGCCTCGGCCCTCGCGGCGGCGGCCGTGCTGCGCGACCGGCCCGTCGGCGCCCTCGCCGCCCTGCTCGCCGCCAGGGCAGCAGAGCCAAAGAACCCCTCGCACCTGGTGAACGCGGCCGGCCTGCTCAGCCTGCTCGGCCGGCCCGTCGAGGCGATCGCTCTGCTCGACGGTGCGGACGCCCTCAAGGTTCCGTTCCCCAGCGCGATGGGTCTGAACGGGCAGGCGGTGGCGCTGAACAACCGCGGGCACGCCCTGCTCGGGCTCGGCCGAGCCAAGGATGCGGAGGCGGTGCTGAGGCGGGCGGTATCGCTCGAGCCGCTGCTGGCGGAGGCGAGAACGAACCTGGCGATGGCGCTGCGGGCACAGAACAAGACCGAGGAGGCGGTGCGCTTCTTCCGGGCGGGGATGAGGCGGTCACCGCCCCCGAGCCAGCCGGCGGTCAAGCCGCCGCCCACCTCCGGGCAGACCCCACCCCCCGGGCAATCGGGGCAGCAGTCCGCGGACCCGTTCTCCCCGGAGGGAGCGGCGCAGCTGCCGGCCGAGCGGGTGTACGACCTGTCGCGCGGCGTGCGCGGGGACCTGCCGAGGATCAAATGGCCGAAGACGCCGGCGGAGGCCGAGGCGCAGCAGCCCAAGCTCGAGGCCATGATCGCGGAGATCAAGGGGCGCAACGCGACCTGGCACCAGCGCCTCCAGGTCCTGCAGGCCAGGCTCAAGCCGGTTCCGGGTCCGGGCAGCGATCTGAGCCATATGCGCGTCTCGGGGATCATCAACCGCATCGATGAGGCGCAGCACGAGCCGAGCTTGCGCCAGCTGTGGTCGACTGTCGAGGACGCCCGGTCGCGCAACAACGTCGAGGTGATGTTCAACGGCTCGCGCCTCGTGCCGGGAACGACGGGTGCCGTCCTGGACCAGAAGTTCAACCCGGCCACCGCGTCGGGCCGCTTCTGGGCGGAGGTGACGCGCCTCGGGCCTGAGAAGGCCAAAGAGGACAAAAAGTGTCCGGACAGGGAGCCGGGCAGCTCGGCCTGCCGCGAGGCGGTCCAGGTCAAGTACGACAAGCTCAATTGCGAGGCGGCCCGGAAGGGCCTGGACGAGTGGCGCGCAAGCGCGGTGCGGCTGGACAACGCGCTCGCCGCCTACTTCGCGCCGGCGTACAAGCTCATGACCGGCCTGGCCGCGAACATCAGCGACCCGGTTCAGCACCAGATCGCGGTGCTGTACATCGAGCGGGAGGTCGACAACCTCGTTTGGATCTACCTGCTCACGCCGGCGACCAGCCTCGGGCCGCTGCCGGCGTACTCGCAGTTCTGTAAGGAGCCCGGCGTCGCGGAGGATCCGAAGCCGGCCGTGCTCACGCCGGCGCAGCGTTGCATCCTTGGCGGGGCGACGTTCGAGGCGGACCTGTTCGTGGCCTCGGTCTCGTACGACTGCGAGAAGGTCGCGGTGGAGGTCGAGAAGGGCTTCCTGATCCTCGATGGCTTCGTCGAGGTGGAGTACGTGATCGAGGGGACCAAGACGGGCGAGGTCACGGTGGGCGTCGGCGTGAAGGGGGAGGTGGGCGGTGGCCCACTCGGGACGGGCGTGGAGGCGAAGGGCGGCTGCTACCTGACGGTGGACACGGGCACGGGGAAGTTTGTGGACGCGGGCGTGCGTGGCGGGGTGTCGGCCGGCGTTGCCGGGGGCGCGCTCCAGGTAGAGGCGAGCGGCTCGATCGTCGTGATCGCCGGATAGCAAGGTCCACGCCCAGCCACCGTGACGGCTTGCTTTGGGGTGGGGTGACGCGGGGGTCGTCCGACTCCCGTCGTCGACACTGGTGTCCGAGGTCGCTCGCGCCGACCCGTGCTGGTGCGAGATGCCGGCTGGGCCCGCCCCTTAAACTTCCCATTTGTTCCAGACCATCACGAAGCATCACCTTGGCAAGCAGGTGCGCAGCGGATTCTCCACCAGTAGCAAGGCGGCAGTGAAGTTGCAAGGGTTTGGTGGAGGGTCAGTTCATGCTGAGGGCTTGCTCCTCGAAGGCCACCGGCGAGCGGTAGCCGAGCGATGAATGACGACGTAGCCGGTTATAAAACACCTCAATCCACTCGAACACCTCACTGCGCGTCTGGGCGCGAGTTCCACGGGCCTGCCGAAGATCAAGTTCCGTCTTCAAGGTGGCGAAAAAGCTTTCCTGCACAGCATTATCCCAACACTCCCCTTTGTTGCTCATGCTCTGCACGGCTGCCAAGCGCTCCAAGGCTTGCCAGTACGCGTCGCTGGCGTATTGACTCCCCCGGTCCGAGTGGTGGAGCAACCCTGCCCCAGGGTTCCTCCGCTGTCTGGCCATGTTGAGCGCGTCGATGACCAGCGGCGTGTGGAGACGCTCGTTCAGAGACCAACCGACAATTCGCCTTGAGTACAGATCCATCACGGTGGCCAAATACAACCAGCTCTCTGTCGTGGGAAGGTAGGTGATGTCCGTCACCCACTTCTGGTTCGGGCCGTTCGCCTTGAAATCGCGGTCCAACACGTTCTCCGCGACTGGGTGGGTGTGTTTTGACTTCGTGGTGGTGCGGAACTTTCGCTTGCAGCGAACCTGGAGTTTGGCTGCCTTCATCAGGCGCCCGATTCGTTGGCGGCTGACCATGAGTCCCTCTTCGGCCAGGTCTTCCTTGATCCGGGGTGTCCCGTACGTTTCCCGGCTCCGCTGATGGTAAGTGATGATTTTTGCCGTCAATACACGGTCTTTTTGCACTCGATTGCACTCCGGCCTTCTCCGCCAGGCGTAATAGCCGCTCAGACTGACCTCCAGCACCTCGCACATCAGTTCCACTGGGAACGCCTCCTGGTGCTGATGGATAAACGCAAAGATCAGCTTTGTTTGGCGAAGAAGCGGGCAGGCGTCCAGGGGGGCGTCCGTTCTGCCCAAGACAGGCCAGTGCTTTTTTCAGGATGTCCCGTTCCTGACGGGTGATTTCCAGCTCACGTTCGAGCTGCTTGGTCCGGGCTTCCTGTTCAGA
The DNA here is from genome assembly GCF_000317835.1 of Deinococcus peraridilitoris DSM 19664. Classification (NCBI taxonomy): domain Bacteria; kingdom Thermotogati; phylum Deinococcota; class Deinococci; order Deinococcales; family Deinococcaceae; genus Deinococcus; species Deinococcus peraridilitoris. The sequence goes on from NC_019789.1 coordinate 419,444, forward strand.
AAGAGCCATGACACCACGCCCTGTGAACGCCGGGCGTCCTGTAGCAGCCTGGGTCTCCTGCTGCTTTTTCCAGCGGGCCACGTAATTCGGGGGAACACCCAGGTCGCGGGCGATCTCGGCACAGCTTTTCCCTGTAGTTTGAACCAGTCGGACGGCTTCCTGCTTGAACTCGGCTGTGTACTGCTGCTTCGGGGTTACCATATCCGTCTCCAGTGTGGATCACACTGAACTTCCCCTCCACAAAACCCTAGCAAGACCAGCGTGAGTCACTGGAGGCGCCACTGATCTCAAGTTACAGGCAGAGTGAAGTGGAATGTCGTGCCCTCCCCAACTACGGACTCCACCCAGATGCTTCCGTCATGCTCCTCGATGATCTTCTTCACTACTGCCAACCCGATGCCGCTCCCAGAGAACTGCTTGTTACCGTGCAGGCGCTGAAAGATACCAAAGATCCGGTCAAAATACGCCGGGTCGACCCCAATCCCATTGTCACGTACCTGGAAACGCACCAGATCGCCTTCACGGATCGCTTGAACGTCCACCTCTGGCACTCGGCCCGGCGGCTGGAACTTCAAGGCATTCGCCACCAGATTCTGAAACACCTGCCGGAGTTGCGTCTCGTCCGCGATTACCTCTGGAACGTCACTCCATGTCACTTTGGCGTTCAGTTCCTGGATGGTGGCGTCCAGGTTTCCCAGTACGTCCTGGAGTACTTGTCCGGCGTCTACTCTGCGCACGCGTCGCTCACGTCCCAAGCGTGAGTAAGCCAGCAGGTCGTCGATCAAGGTGTCCATGCGCTTCGCGGCTTCCACCGTGAACGAGATCATCTGTTCTCCCTGCGCGTCCAGCTTGCCTTGATACCGGCGCTCAAGAAGTTGCAAATAACTGGTGATGGTCCGCAAAGGCGACTTCAGGTCATGTGACGCGACAGCGGCGAACTGAGCGAGTTCTGCATTGCTGCGCTGCAGTTCCTGGTTGACGCGCCGCACTTCCTGTTCAGCGAGCTGCTGCGCGGTAACGTCGTGCATCGCCACGACGGCACCGAGCTTCTCTCCGGATTCGCCGCGAATGACATTCCCACTGATGGACACGAAGCGTCTCGGCCTGTCCTCCGTGTCGATGATGATGGGCACGTCGCGTACGTCCTCGCCCTGAAGCGCCCGGAGCAGCGGAAGCTCCTCGGTTGCGAGGAGGGTGATGCCGTCCGGATGGTAGACGCCGTAATGTGACGCCCACTCGGAGGGCGGAAGAGACTCGGCGGGCAAGCCAACAATGCGGACGGCTGAGTCATTGAACAAAGTCAGCTGGCCGTGCTCGTCACACACCGCAATACCCTCAGCCAGGCTTTCCAGCAAGGCGCGCAGGAAGGAGCGCTCCTGAGCCAGGTCCTGGGTGCGTTCCCGCACACGCGACTCCAGATCCGCGTTCAATCGGTGCAGTTCCGCCTCGGCATGTTTGCGTTCGGTGATATTCGAGATCACCGCGATCAAATACTGCGGTTCTCCATCAGCGCCTCGGACGACCGTCACGCCTGAATTCGACCAGACGATCTCACGATTCTTGCGGACGTAGCGTTTCTCCAGCGTCACCGCGGCACGTTCCCCGGATATCACTGTCTGCAACGCGGCGAAGCTCTCGTTCAGGTCCGGCGGGTAGGTGACGTCCTTGACGCTCATGCCCGCGAGTTCTGCCTGGCTGTACCCAAGGAACGCGGCGGCAGCGGGGTTCACATCGATAAAATGGCCGTTCAGGTCAATACGAGTCACACCGACGATGGTGTACTCCACCAGAGCGCGGTAGCGTGCTTCCCGCTCTCGGAGTCGCTGTTCCGCCTCGTGATGCTCCGTGATGTCCTCGTGAACACCCACCCACTCCAGTAACGTCCCGTCCTCGTTCCGGACGGGAGTGGCGCGGGCGCGCATGAAGCGATACGCGCCATCGTGACGGCGCAGACGGTGTTCCACCCGGTATAGGGCCTGCGTGTTCACCGCCTGCTTCCAGGCAAGCTGGGTGCGTTCCCGGTCATCCGGGTGAATCGCGTCCAGCCAGCCCCATCCGAGTTGCTGCTCGGCGGTCTGTCCGGTGAAGTTCTGCCACGCGGGCTGCTCGACGATCACTTCCCCCGTTGAAGCGCGGTTCCAGACGATCTGGCTGGTCGCTTCCACCAGGGAGCGGAAACGCCGTTCGCTGTGGCGCGCCGTCTGGTACAGCTGCGCGTTGTTCAAAGCGATGGCTGCCTGTGTGGCCAGGCTGAGGGCCGCACGCTCGGCGGTGTCGTTGAAGATGCCCGCTTCAGGGTGGCCGAAGAAGAACCCGCCGATGGCGGTTCCTTCGCGGGTGACGACTGGTACCGCGAGATAACTCCTCACCGGCAGGTGCCCTGGTAGCATGCCATGATAAGGGGCATTTTGCCCGTACAGGGCATCCTGAGTGATGTCGTCAGACCGGACGACACCTTCATTGCGGAAGGTCGGGCCGAACACTGCCGTCATGTGGGGCATCGGGTAGTGCGCGAACGCTTCTGGGGGTGCGCCGGAGAGCGCATAGAGGTTTAGAAGCGAGCCATTGTGATCCGGCAAGGTGTAGAAGAACGCCCCGAATTGAGCACCAGTGAGCTCAACTCCGGCGTCGGTGACTGCTTGCACAACTTTCTGAACGTCGAGTTCTGCGGAGATGGTCTGGTTCACGCGGTTGAGGGTTTCGAGTTGCTGGGCCTGCTTCTGGCGGGCCAGTTCAGCTTGTTTCTGTGGGGACAAGTCACGAAGGGTGGCGACCCAGGAATGAAGCTGAGGACCAGGTTGAGCGCACAACTCAAACGGGTGTGGTTCACCAGCGACTGGAATTTCAAGTTCGAGGGTGAACGGCGTTTGACCTCGCAAAGCGTCATGCACGCTGGGAGCGGAAAACTGTTCTGCTGCGGGGAGGTACGCGGTGATGTTCGTATGCGAAGCAAGGGCTTCCGCACTTTGAGTGTGAGCCACAAACGCCTGGTTGACGAAGGTGATGTTGCCCTGGAAGTCAAGAACCCAGAGCAAGCAATGGAGGGTGTCAAGCAGTTGTTCGTGAGCAGCGCTGACCCCCGGAGAGTTCCAGCTAGGCCGGGTCATAACGACAGTATCTCAGATGTCAGGACACGTCGGAACTTAGGCGAACGCAAAGGAAAGGTACGCACAGATTCAAGTACTTCAGGTTGGACGCGTGTCGCATTCTGATAAGTGGCTAGCGGGTAGGGAACGGGTGATCCTGGGAGCGGACCGGACTACGGGCAAAGCGCGTGCAGGCGGCGGCGAACAGGCCGAATGCCATCACCAATTCCGCTCACGCTAGCCACTTAGCCATGTCGTAAATGGGGCGAGTCTCGCAACGGAGGACTTCCTGCCGGTCGGCGAGGTTGCGGGCATTCAAGCGTGCCAACTTCCCTCCTACCCACTATTCAAGCGCTTTTTGCCGGCGTAGCTTTTTTGAGTGCCCGCCTCTGTTGAAGGCATGGATACCGCGTTCGTCTTTCTATCACTCGTACTGCATCAGGGAGGCAGCGTTGGAGTTTACGCTTGTTACTGAGGGGAGCACTATGGCAACTTTTCTTCTTATCACCGCGAATAGGGATTGCGATTGGGAGGGTTTTATGGTGAGGCAGCGAGGTCACGGAATTTGAGGTTGTAGGCCAGGATCAGCAGCGCCACCTTGAGTTTCAGACTCGCCAGAGTCTTGACCTGTCCCCAGCGCATCCCCATGCCTGGGGTCGTTGAATGAGATGATCCCGGAGGGGGTCACGGAAAGGGAGTGGCTGGCCTCCGCAAGATGCGGGTCTCATGTCCGCACCACTCCCACTGGAAAGTCTAGCCTGCGTGTTCCCCGATTGCCCGCTCTACGGCCAGAAAGGGCAAGGGAACCTGATCGTCCGCAAGACCTACGGCCCCTAAGGCACGCGTTACCTGCGTTGTCGTCGCTGTCAGCGTGAGTTCAGCGAGCGGAAGGGCACAGCGTTGTGGAACAGCAAAATCCCTCCAGAGCAGTTCGTTTCCGCTGCGCTGCATCTGACCGAAGGCAACTCGATCAGCGCCACCGCACGCCTGGTGGGATTGCATCACGACACGGTCGAACGCATTGCCCTGGTCAGCGGTCCACACGCCACTGCCTTCCATGCTGACCGTGCCAAAGGACTCGCTGTGAGTGCCCTCCAAGCGGATGAGCGCTACGGCTTCGTGGGCAGCAAGCAGAGTCCCTGCTGGGAAGCCATTGTCATTGATCCCAAGACCAAGTCCCTGGTGGCCCTCAGCCTCGGGCGACGCAACGAAGACCTGATCCATGCCCTGCTCAAAGAGGCGCGTAACCGTGTGGCCCAACCCCAAAAACTGGTGCTCTTCACCGACGGGGAAGCCAGTTACAAGACGCTGTTTCCCCGCATCTTCGGTATCCCGTACCGCCCACCCCGCAAACATCTCCACGGTCGGCCACCGGCAGTGCGTTACCGGATTCCTCATTCTCTGGCGCATACCCAGGTCATCAAGCATCGCGAAGGGCGGCGGGTGGTGGAGGTGGAAGTGCGCCTGGCCCACGGCAGCCAGAAGCGCGTCGATCAGGAACTGGGCACCTTGGGCTACAGCATCGCTAACACTTCTGCGGTGGAGCGACAAAATGGGACTGCTCGGCAGATGACGCCGCACATGAGGCGCAAGGGCGCAGCAGGTCCTGACTGACGAACTGACCGGCCTGGCGAGCCGTACGCAGTTCATGCGGGCGGTGCACGACGCGATCACGCAGGCCGCGTCGGGAGAGCGGTTCGCGGTGGGCTTCACGGACCTGGACGATTTCAAGAGCGTGAATGACACGCTCGGGCACGACGCGGGCGATGAACTGTGGCGGCAACTGGGCGCGCGGCTGCGTGAAAGCGTGCGCAAGGTGGACGTGGTGGCGCGCCTCGCGGGGGATGAGTTCGTGTTGCTGCTGCGTGAGCTGGACGACGGCGAGCTGGTCGAGGCGCTGGCGAAGCGGACGCTGGCGGCGCTGGAGCAGCCGTTTGTCCTCAAAGGGCTTCAGGTGCGCGTGGGGGCAAGCTTGGGCGGGGTCCTGTCTGGCAGGGACATGAGCGCGCAGGAGGTGATCGCCACGGCGGACAGGGCCATGTACCAGGCGAAGCGTCAGGGCAAGAATCACTTCTTCATCCACGACTGCCGCTGACGGGAATGCACGTGGCGCTCCTGACCAGTGCTTACCTCAAGCTGGAGCTCGCGGCTGTGGAGGCTGTTTGGGTGGTCGCAGGGTGACGTGACAGTAAAACTCTACCGTGGCGTGTAATGTCTCGGTGAACCGCTGCAAATCCGCGGGTTTGGTGATGAAGGCGTTCGCGTACAAGTGGTAACTCCGCCACGCGTCCGCTTCCTCATTGGAGATGGTGAGCACCACGACGGGGATGTTGCGATCCAGCGGGTGCGTCTTGATCACTTCGAGCACCTCAAAGCCGTCGCGGCGGGGCAGGCGGAGGTCGAGCAGGATCAGGTCGGGGCGTGGCGGGCCTTGCCTTTCACCGTCATTCCTGAGGAAATCGAGGGCTTCGGCGCCGTCACGAGCGACGTGCAGGGTCACGCTGACGGGGAACTGCATGAGGGTTTCCCGGATGAACTCCACGTCCAGGGGGTTGTCTTCAACCAGCAGTATCTGACACATCTCTTCTTGAAGATAAAGGCTGCTGGCGTGCTGGGAGCAACGTCTCCTGACTTGTTCAACTTCACGTGGGGTGTTCCTCAGCGTCTCCTGAGAGTCGCTTTTGTACCGTCACGGCACCGTGCAAAAGGGAACGTCACGACTTCATCCGGCGTGTCGGCGGAGGTGAAATCACCGCTGCGGATGCGGCCCGCCTGTACGGCGTCAGTTCCGCCACCATCGCGCGTGTCCTCAAACGTCACCGCGCCCTGACCATCCCTGCTGAAGGTCGCGTATATGAGACTCACGGGATTCGCCCGTGAACGACCCGCAAATACCGGGCTTCACGCTGCCGTCCACGCCGACGCCCTTCGATTCGGCCAGACTGCTCGGCGCTGTTCCTTGGCCACTCTGAACGGTCAGACGCTTTGCATGCCACCCTGGAAGACCGCGTTCGTGAACGCATCCGACAACTCGACGAGGAACGCGCGGCGCTCGACCCACGCGTGGCGTTCACCGAGGCGGTCGGCACGGAAACCGGTTCGTGGCGGCTGGACGAGCAGGCCACGCGGATGGTGCGCACCAATCTCTAACCTCAGTATCGGGTAGTACGAACCTGAGGGGAAGGCTGGCGGGCGTGAGCAAGTCGGAGGATCTTACCGCAGAAGTAATGGCGGAGATTCGCGTGCCCTCTTCCTGCTTTGCTGTCAGCGCTACCGAAGCAGCAGCTTGAGGCTTGAAAGCAACACCTGACAGACCAGAATCCGGACAAGCGCGTTGGAGAACGGCATTCAGCCGTCAAGACTACAGGTGTTTCGGCAGGGAGAACGCGAACGTCGCGCCAGCCTCCACCTGCCCTTGCGCCCATACCCGCCCACCGTGCCGATGCACAATCCGCCGCACCGTCGCCAGCCCCACGCCGGTCCCTGCGAATTCATCTGCCCGGTGCAGCCGTTGAAAGACGCCGAAAAGTTTCTCCTGGAACCTCGGGTCGAAGCCGGCGCCGTTGTCCCGTACGAACACTGTCCATTCGTCCGCCCGCTCCTCCGCCCACACCTCGATCAAGGCTTCATCACGCTTGCCGGTGTACTTGACGGCGTTGACCAGCAGATTCTGCATCACCTGCCGCAGCAGGTCCTGATCTCCCGCCACCAACGGCAAGGCGTCAATCTTCCACCGCACCTGCCGCTCCAGCAGATCCACTTCGAGTTCTGCTCGTATGGCACTCACCAGCTGGCCCAGGTCTACCAGCCGCACCAGCACCGGGAGGCGCGATGTGCGGGACAACTCCAGCATCGCGTCAATCAGGGTGTTCATCCGCAGGGCGGCTTCTTCGATCGTGCGAAGTGAACGATCCGACTTCTCGTCGAGTTTCTCCCGAGGTTCTTGCGGAGGATCGCGGCGAATCCCGTGATGTGCCGGACGGGCGTGCGCAAGTCGTGCGACACGGAATACGAGAAGGCTTCGAGTTCCTCGTTCATCATGCGCAGCTTCCCGCGTTCCTCCGCCAGTTGCGCTGCACGACGCGCTCGCTCGAGTGCCAGCGTCAGGCTGTGCAGTGCCGTTTCCATCACCGCTTTATCCACCGGCGTCCACGCGCGCTGCTCGAACAATCCCACGCCCAAAACCCAACGGGCGCGCCGTCTATCAGCAGCGGAAGTGTCGCAACCGCATTGATGTGCGTCACCAGATCCACGGAAGTATCCGCACCTCTGGCGTACACGTCCTGGTACAGCGGCAGCAGCGTCTCGAAGGGCCTCATGACCGAAGACGCCGCTTCAGGGAGCCCGGCGTTCACCACGGCTTGCAGCGCCGCGCTGCCGATGTCGCCAACCTGTGACTTCAACTGCCACAAGTGATCTTCGAGTTCGTAGTACACGCTGTACCCGGGGGGAGGAGATGCAGCACGATTTCCTGCGTGCGCCGCACCAGGGCATAGCGGTCCGTCTCGAAAGCCAGTTCTCGGGAGAGTTCAGCAAAGTTGGCGAGGGCTTTCGTGCGGACTTGGAGTTCAGCGTGCTGCTCGTGAAGCTGGCGTTGGGTCAGGACATGCCGGGTTGTTTCGGTCACCAGCAGCAGCGCGCCACCCACCGCTCCGGCGTCGCGGATGGGGCTGTAATTGAGCGTGAAGTAGGTGTCTTCATCATTCCCGTTGCGCTGGAGCACCAGGTGCTGATCGACGAACTCGTAGCTCTCCCCGCGTTCCAGGACGCCTTGGAAGATGCCTGCGGTGAAGTGCCGCGATTCCGGCCAGCAGTCATGGGTGGGTTGTCCGAGCCCGCTGGGGTGTTTGGCGCCCATCAGGTCGCGGTAGCCGTCGTTGTACAGCTGCACCAGATCGTGGCCCCACAGCACCAGCATGGGGAATGAACTGGCCAGCATGATGTCGAGGGTGGTGCACAGCGTCTGCGGCCAGGTTTGCGGGTGCCCGAGGGGAGTCCGCGTCCAGTCGAGGGCGTGAATGCACCGCGCCATTTCACTGGTAACAGTGAAGCAGGAAGGAAGGACGTCAGCGCGGTCAGCCACGGGAACGCTATCAGGGTAGCGAGTGTGGATCGAACCTCGACTTAAGGAAGTCTTTATCCTGTGATGAGGGCGAGCAACTCCGGCACATACACTGACGTTATCGCTAGAGACTGTTTCAAATATCAGGTCAGTAGCCGAGCCTGGTGTCTCACCGCCTCTCCGATGCCCAGTGGCACTTTATCCAACCGTTCCTGCCCCTCACAACAACCGTGGTCGCCCCCGTGCCGATGATCGTCGAACGCTTGACGCCATCCTCTACGTCCTCCGCACCGGCATTGCCTGGCGCGACCTCCCCGGTGACCTCGGGTCTCCTATCACCGCCTGGAGAGGCCTGAAGCACTGGCAAGCCCTGGATATCTGGGAACTCCTCTGGCGCACGGCCCTCAACGTTTTGGAGTCCAAAGGGGCTGTGGATTGGTCGCAGGCGCAACTCGACGGCTCGTTCGTTCCCGCAAAACGCGGTGGCGCTGCTGTCGGACTTACACGCAAAGGAAAAGGGACCAAGTGGATGCTCGTCACTGATGCACGTGGCACCCCGATTGGTTACCATCCCGACAGTGCCGGTTTGGCCGAAACACGCTTGGCTTATAAAACCCTTGGAACCATCGGTGTCCGGACCATAAGCGGCCGAGTCAAGAATCGCCCAGCATGTTTGGTCGCGGACCGAGGGTATGACAATCGTCCGTTTCGGCACTTCCTGCGTGTGCGGGGCATTCGCGCCTGCATACCTGAAAAACGCCGTCCAGAAGGATGGAAACCGAGAAGGGAACGCCCAACAACGTATTCCAAGGCTGATTACGCGCAGCGTTGGCGGATTGAACGCACTTTCGCATGGTTGGGCTATCAGCGACGCCTGCTGATTCGTTGGGAGCGACATGTCGACGTGTACGTCGCCTTTTTCACTGTCGGGGTGCTGATGTTGGTGCTGCGCAGGTTATTGCATCCGGTAGCATGACGGACATGACGGGGCGGGACACTGGTTTGAATATGCGTCTTGTGTACGAGCAACTGCCGTTTCTCAGTGTGGCTCCACCACCGCTACCGTGGCGTCAAAGTGCCCTTCGAGCAGTGGGCGGTCTCACTGAAGTTGGCTTTGCATCAGGATCGGACGTGTTGCTGATCGTGTCCCACCAGGGCCGGGGCGTTCTGGATTGTGTAACAGGGGAATTGCTCGACCGTGACTACACTGCGGGCGATGAATGGTTTGACGCGAGCGAGTTGATGGTGGAGGGTATTGGTCCGCTGGCGGGGCAGCACGTTCGCGTTGCGGGCCTTGCTGGGGGTGGGTTGCCGGCGGCAACGAGTAACCCGGCAACGCGCGCAGAACCACAATTCGAACGCTGAACGAAGGAAGAGCGCCCGAACCTGGTGCTCTTCTTTCGCACGTTCGTCCTGTGACAGTTGAGTACAAGAACGGACGGAGGCTGTCCTGCGTGTACAGGTTGTGGCAAGTAGCTGGCGCCTGAGGTGTACCGGAGGTTCAGGCTGCCTGCCACACGGTCTCTTGCCACGTCTGAAGGCAACTTTCTGGTGATGGCGACAGTGCCCAGCGGGACAGTAGAGCGGGCGGGTGGAGGTTCGTGATCCAGGCGCACGCGCTGAGAAAGCCTTGCGCTTTATGTCGTTACCGGAACCCTCACCGTTGCCGAACACGGCACGGTGTCGGGCGATGCGACTGTCTTGGGCAGATCGGGCGGCTGCAAGCCCGGTGCTGCGTATGCTCCACTGAGGCACGAGGAGGTATCACATGCGTCTGATTACGATCCGCGCACCGGCAGGGCATGGCCAGCAGGTCGCGACCACAGCATTCGAAGCTGGGATCTCAGAGGTCGGTGTTCACCGAGCGGCTGCCCTTAGGTCTGACGGGCAGGAACGCGCGCAGGACGTGGTGGAGGTTGCGACGTCCATCCCGAAGGCAAAAGACTTTATCGAGCGGCTGATGAGTGCACCTTACTACGACCCCGGCACGTACAGTCTCACGAGCCGTCACCCGGAGTCCATCTTCGGGAACGAACCGCAGGCGGAAGAAACCTACCCGGTCGTTCGTCCCAGCCCCGACGTGTACGCTGAACTGTGGCAGTTCGTGCAGGTCACCTTCAGTCTGGCCGGCCGGGTGTTCCTGTCGGCGGTGCTGGTCGCGTACGGCATGGTCGAGGATCACCTGCCGCTGATCATCGCAGGGTTGCTGTTCTTGCCATACCACCATCACATGATCGGCGTGGCGCTCGGTGCGGTGCTCCGCGAGCGCCGGTTTCTGGGGCAGGCATTGTGGGCACTTCTGGTGAGCACGGTGCTGATCGTCCTCGCCGGGGTAGCGGTCGGACTTGCCCTGGAGCCGCCGATCAAGTTCGACGAGTTCGGCAGCCCAGTGTCCGGTGTGATCATTTCCATGGTGATTGGCGTGGCGGCCGGTCTTGGCAGCATCGACGCGGCGGGCCGCAGGGAACTGATTGGTCTGGCCGCCACGGCGCACATTGCGGTGCATCCCGCCTGGTTCGGTCTGAAGTTGATCTTCGGCTTCGAAGGCTCAGGCGAGTTGAGCGAGCATCTGCTGATGTTCTTGCTGAACACGCTCGGCCTCGTCCTCGCAGCGGGCGTGACGTACGCCCTGACGGTCATGCAGGGCGGCGGCATTCGCCGCTTCGAAAAGAAGATGCACAACAGCGGCGCGTGACGCATCTGCCGGTAATCGATGGCTGCACGTGGGTTGCGGTGCTGATGCGCCGTGACCTGCTGGGCCTGCGAGCGTACCAGCAGTGCATGCTCTGCACGGCAAGTGCGCGGGGCAGGTCGATCAGCTTGTGTACGCGTTCAGCCAAGGCGCTGTGGTCAGAATCGTATCGCTCAAACGCGATGTCTTGTCATGATTAAACTCGTTTGTTGCAGCTGCATAGGGCTTGATGACTGCTGTATAAGAGCTGGAAAAGGCCACTTGGGATAACCTGACGGCTGCCGAGAAATGTTCGGCAAAAAAGGGGTCGCTGCCACGCTGGTAAAGTTTTCGAACATACAAGTACTTCATTTTGACGAGAACGGCGCAATAAAACACCAGAAAACACCACGCCGACTGGCTACGCTGAACGCTATCCTAAGCGCATGCCCGAACAGCCTGCGGCGCCTCAGGTGCCGCCCCCGTCCCTGGCTGAACGCCTGCAAGACGTCACTGAGGCGCTCGCCGCTGCGTCCACGCCTGCAGACGTCTTCGCGGTCGTGCTTACCCCTGCCCTGCAAGCCCTGGACGCTATCGCGGGCGCGGTGCTGCTGGTGAACGAAGCGGGAGACGGCCTGGAGATCGCCGCCACCCAGGGCTACCAGGAAGGCGCCCAGACCATCTGGCACGACGGGTCCTTAAGCGGCAATATTCCTGCCGGGGACGCTTTGAAGAAACGCGAACCCCTCTTCTTCGAGCTGCAAGGTGACCTCGTACGCGCCTACCCCGAACTCGAAGAACGAACGGGGGCCATTGCCCCGCTCACCAACGCCGTCCTGCCGATGTTCCTGGACGAGCGGCCGCTCGGCACGATCGTGCTCGACTTCCAGGAACCACACGACTTCACCCCCGAAGAGCGGCGTTTTCTGCGCACCCTCACCGCGCAGTGCGCCATCGCCCTTGGCCGCGTACGCCTCATGACCGACTTACAACGCCAAGTGCAAGAACGCGTTCAACAAATCGAGCTGGACGCCCGCGCGCAAGAAGCGTTCGTGGCCCTGACCGAACTCATCGGCTCGCAGTCGGACGTCCTCATCCTCGTTGCTCAGGCACTGCAAGTGCTGCGCGCGCGCTTCACGGACGGCAGCGGTGGGTACTACGTGCTCGAAGACGACGTGTGGAAGTTACGCGTATGGACGAACGACCTGAACGATCAACCGGAGTTGCTGCGCGTCTTGCAAGCGGGTTTGCCATACGATACACCCGTCTTCGTGGAGATCGTCCGCACAGGCACACCCACGTTTGTGGAGAATTGGGACGCCGGGCGTGAACAGGTGGAGCAGTCTGAGACCTACGCCAGCAGCAGCGGATATCCACTCGTACAAGACGGTCAAGTCAAGTCGGTGCTCGCCCTGGGCCGTCTGCAAGAGGCGCACTGGTCTGAGCAGGACAAAGCCGTGGTGCGCGCCGTAGGCCATAGTCTGGGACTCGCCCTGGAACGTACGGAGCAAGCGCAGCGCCTCGCCACTCAGAACGTTGAGCTCGACGCGCGCACCAAAGTGCTGGAGGGCTTTGCGGAACTCACCCGCGATCTCAGCGTCGAGGTGGACGGACACACGCTGGTGAAGCGCGCCCAAGAAGTGGTGATGTCGCTGCTCACTGAGGGCTACGCGCTGTACTACGAACGTCTGGACGGCTTGTGGCGCAACACGGTGCAGACGGGCGAACTGGGACCGACGCCCTCCGAAGCGGCGGCGTTGCAGGCCGTGGTGGACGCAGGCTTCCCCTACGATGCGCCGCAAAGTCTGGTGGTGCCGTGGACGACCCGGCAACCCTTTTACCAAGACGAGTACCTGCGGGGCGGCGACACGGACGCGGCCCTGGTACAGTACGTGAACACCGTGGCGACCCTGCCGGTCTTCGTCAACGGCGAGATCGCCGGCATCATCTGCTTCGTGCTGTTCGAACCACGGAAATGGACAGGCACGGACAAAGCTGTGATGGAGACCGTCGTGCGCAGCCTCGGCCTGGCCCTCGAGCGCGCGCAGGGCGTAACAGACCTCGCAGCGCGTACAGATGAGTTGGCGCGCGAGCGCACCTTTTTGCGCGCCGTGCTCGAAAGTCTCACGGAAGGCATCGTCGCGTGCGACCCTGAGGGACGCCTGACCCTGTTCAATGAAGCGACACGCACCTTTCACGGTCAAGAAGCTTCAGCCTTGCCGCCCGAGGAGTGGTCCGGGCAGTACGATCTGTTCGAGGGGGACGGCGTGACGCCCCTGGTGACCGAGCGCATCCCGCTGTACCGCGCGTGGCGAGGCGAGCGTGTACGGGACGCCGAAATGGTGATCCGTCCAGAGAAGGGTGAAGCGCGCAGCATCATCGCGAACGGCCAGCCGATCTTCACAGAAAACGGAGCGCCCTTGGGCGCGGTGGTCGCAATGCACGACGTCACGGCGCGCAAGCGGGCCGAGGCGGACTTGCAGCGCCGCAACGAAGAACTGCGGCGGTCCAACGCGGAGCTGGAGCAGTTCGCGTACGTCGCCAGCCACGACTTGCAAGAACCCCTGCGGACCATCACGAGCTTCTCGCAGCTGCTGGCCATGAAGTATCAGGGGCGGCTGGATGAGAAAGCCGATCTGTACATTCGGCTGATCGGGGACGCGACAACGCGGATGGGAACGCTGCTGCAGGACCTGCTGGCGTTCTCACGGGTCGGCTCATCCGCCCGCCGGCGGGACGTGGTGGATTTGAGGGACGTGCTGGCGCAGGTGAAGCAGGACCTGCAAGCGCAGGTGGAACGCACTGAAGCGCAGGTGAGCATCGGTCCTCTGCCCAGCGTCAGCGGGGACGGCACGCAACTGCGGCAACTCTTCCAGAATCTGCTTGGGAACGCATTGAAGTTCCGTCACCCCGACCGAACCCCGGAAGTGCATATTCACGCGCACGACGCAGGAGACCAGGTGAAGATCACAGTGCGTGACAATGGCATCGGCATCGAACCCGAGTATTTCGACCGGATCTTCACCATCTTCCAGCGGCTGCACACTCGCGAGACTTACGAAGGCAGCGGGATCGGGCTTTCGATTGCCCGAAAAATCGTCGAGCGACACGGCGGGCAGATCTGGCTGGAAAGCACCTCGGGAGACGGTACGGCGTTTCACGTCACGCTTCCACTCGCACCAGGAGGCGCGGCATGATCAACCTGACCAACGTTGCACTGCACGATGTCCTGTTGGTCGAGGACAGCCTCGCGGACGTGGTGTTGATGCAGGAAGCCGTCCAGGAAAGCATGCCCCACACCCGCTTGAGTGTCGCGGGACACGGTGTGGACGCGTTGCGTTTCCTGCGACGGGAAGCAAGCTTTGAGGACGCCCCCCGGCCTGACTTGATCCTGCTGGACCTGAACATGCCGCTGAAAGGCGGCCTGGAGGTGCTGAGTGACCTGCGCGACGATCCGGAACTGCGTTCCATTCCGGTGCTGGTGTTGTCCACTTCGGACCGCAGGGAGGATGTCGAACGGGCCTATGATCTGGGGGCGAATACGTACCTGGTGAAACCACGGGACTTGCCGGGCTTCTTTGCCTTGATGCAGCAAATGAATGACTACTGGTTCCGCTCAGCGCGACTCCCCCAAGGGAACAAGTGGTGAAGCGAGTGCTGCTGGTAGAGGACCATGACCCGGACGCGTTGCTGCTGATGGAGTTGCTGGAGTTGGCCGCCGCTCCGTGGGAGGTGAAGCACGTGAAGACCTTCCGTGAAGCGGCGTTACGCTGGCCGGAAGGACAGTTTGATGCGCTGCTGCTGGACCTGGATATTCCGGATGGCTTCGGGCTGGAGTTACTGGCCCGCGCGTTACAGGTCGTACAGGACGTTCCAGTGCTGGTGTTGAGTGGCCTGATAAACCCGGAGGTCGCGGTGAGGGCGGTGCAGTTGGGTGCGCGGGGGTACGTGTTGAAAGGCTTCGGGGCAGCGGAGCAGCTGGTGGAGCTGCTTGATCCGTCCCCATGACGAAAGGTGGCTGCGGAGGGTCATAAACTGCAGTCCGGACGCTACTGTTTCCATACGTCCTCCAATGCCTTGTGGTGGACCCTGAAGGTCGTGTGATATGTACGGTCACGCGTCGTGCGGATCAGCACGCTAGCCTGCACCATGACTCCTGACGACCTCAACCGCTGGGTCGACTTCCTGACCAAAGAGCAGAAAGAAAAGCTGAGGTGGCTTCAGAACCACCGGTGCATGCTCGAAGCCAGTTGGGCGCCTAAAGACACCTTGCAGGACCTCTCAGAGGGCGTGGTGCTGGAAGTCAAGATTGACCGACACGGAGTTGTGAAGGCGCGCGGCACGGATATTTCTGAGATGTTCGATTACGTGTTCAACTCGGCCAAGAGCCTCTTTGAGTACGTTGAGAAGCACGATCCGGAATGGAAAGGCTCGAACGATCGGCAGAGTTGATATTCGAGGTGCGAACCGAGCTGTTACGAGAGGCGTGCTGGAAACCATAGAACCAAAGATCGCCTCAAACCAGAGAGCCACCGATCGTGGCGGCTCTTCTTCACCTGGCAGCGCAGTTAATTTCCGCCCGCATTCAGGCGGTCCGGGAGTGCCATGAACAGCAACGCGCCCGCTTCACCTGCCGGTGCCGCCTCTGCCCAGACGTGCCCGCCATGCCGAGTCACGATCCGGCGACTGTTCGCCAGGCCAATCCGCTCACTCGCACCCAAGAATGAACTGGGCACCTGAAACACCTCGAAGTACCGCTGCGCTTCCTCAGCCGTCAAAGAGAGCCCGTTGTGCCGTACCCAAACCACCACCTGCCCGTCACGCCCCTCACCCTCCACTTCGATTGTCGCGCCAGGCGTGTCTTTCGTGGCGTCGAGTGAAACCGCCAGCAGCTCACCGAATACCTGCCGCAGCAGCATCGGATCCCCCGTGATGTACGGTAGCGTTCCCAGCACCCACTTCACTTTCCTGCCTTTCAGCAGTGGCTCCAGGTCACTGCGGACCTGCACGACCAGCTGGTCCAGCGCGACGAGTTCCTCGGTCAGCTCCCGGCGTTCCAGCACGGCCAGCAGCCGAAGCTCATCCATGCGGCGCTGCACGTGCTTCGCTTCTTCCCGCAAGTGGGTGAAGAGCGCCCTCGCTCGCTCGTCCATCGTGTCGTGCAGTCTTCGCTCCAGCAGCCCCATCAAGGCGTCCACGCGTCGCATCGGTTCGCTCAAGTCACGCGCCACGGCAATGGCGTACGCGCGCAACTCCGCGTTCAGGTCCTGCAGGTCACGGGTGCGCTCGGCCACCTTGCGTTCCAGCATACGGGTGAGGTCATGACTTCTGGTTTCGAGTTCCTTGCGTTCTGAGATGTCCTTGAAGTACACGGACAAACCGTCCGGGGTAGGGTGAACGACCATCTCGATCCACGCATCAAGGGTGCGTGAGCGGGTCTCCACGCGCACCACCTGCCGTTCCTGTGCGGCTTCGAGGTGCGCGAGGTACGCTTCGCTCCCGACCGCGTGCGGGAATTCCTCCCAGCATGATTTGCCCAGCAGATCCTCACGCCGGCGATGCCAGAGTTCCTCGGCGCGCTGGTTGACGTACGTGAAGCGCCAGTCGTGATCGACCGCGTAGAACGCGTCACCGATGCTCTCCAGGATGCGCACCTGTTGCTGCTGTCCGAGCAGCTGACGTGCATGTCGCATGCTGCGATCGAGCGCCACGGCGCACTGCACCGCCAGGGTGTTCAGGAACTGCTTTTCTGCCAGAGAGAAGTCGTGAGGTTCGCGGAAGTCAAGGACCAGCACGCCCAGCGCCTGTTCGTTCAGCACGATGGGCAGCACGGCACTCGCCAGGGGACTGAGGGCGCCCGTTTCGTGCTCCAGCTGTGGGTACTCCGCTTTGAGGGTCGCTGAATCCTCGAAGAACAAGGCTTCCTGGCGCTGCATGGCGTGAATGGCAGGAATATGCCGGTCAAGCGGTCCGTCCTGCCAGATGGTCTTATGGTCCTGTTCGTAGCCTTGCCGGGCGATGAGTTCCAGTTTGTCCTGTGCGGCGTTGATCAGCAATACCGCACCGGCGACGGCGCCAAGGCTGCTGAGGGCAGGGCGCAGGATCACTTCGGAGATTTCGCGTTGTGGTTGGATGGGACTGAGTGCCTGCGCGACCGCCTGGAGTTCATCGCTGAAGATGGTGGGTGCCTGCCGGGCGGGTGAAGACATTCAGTGAGGCTAGCGTCCGCTGAAAGCTGCTCGGCGAGAAGCGGGTGGAGGGCTCTTCAGACTTTCGAGTAAGTGTGCTTTCAGTCGAGCCGTTCCGTGGTGTCCGGCTGATCAGTGCCCTTGTCGCGCGAGTCGGTGGCGCCCTGCCCCCAATTTCCACCCATGTGCTTCGATTGCCTCGATGACGCCCCACCGGACGGCACGAAGGTCAGTTGTGCCGTCCGGCCCTTCGCTGTACTCGTTATTGAAGCGCAGCGTGAATCGCTCGGAGTTGGCCTGCTGCGAGCATCGTTGTGGCTCCAGCGCTGCCCAGTTCAGAAGGATGTTCTGCATCGTCTTTCCTCTCTTAGAGTGCGAAATTGGGTGATGCTTCGCAAGCTCGCGTTATTCGTTGTCGGCCTAGCACTCGCGGCCCTCTGGGGTTTCATCGTTTACTTGGTCGTCGGTTTCACGCTGCGCCGGGCGTTGCTCAACATCGCGGGCTGATACCCCAATTGCAGGCGTTGTAGTTGTACGATGCCTGCGGTGGCCACCTTCAACCGAAAAGAAGTTGTCGAAGCAATTCGTGCTGCCTTTCGTGACGTCACCCTCGGGGATGGCGTGCCACTTCGAGAGTCGGACGTCATCGACGACTACGGAAGTCTGGAGGAACGAGCTGCAGCACGCGCTCTGGATTTCCAGGGACCATGGTGGGAAGTGCCGCGTGAAGATCTCAAAGAGTACTCCAGCGTGTTCATCTTCATGGACGCCCAGGGCTTTCGGTACTACCTGCCCAGGTACATGACGGAAGCGTTGATAGAGACAAACGGCAGGCTTGGCACCTTCGCCTGGATGACGCTTGAGATTCTGGAATCGGCGCAACAGTTCGGACACCTGCCAGATTTTGATCTTGCCCAGAAGCGCGCCATTCTTTGCTTCGTTGAGGCCTTGGAGCACCTGGAACCTGGCATTGCAACGGCCCCTTGTTTCGGGCGCGATTATCTTGACGTGTGGGCCTACTGGGCAGAACAGGTGCAGGAATGATCGGGTTCGTACTGTAGGAGTGTCGGCAGTGCCCTCTATTGATCGCGTTACGGGTTCGCATTGATATTCTGTCGAGATGCCCGTCTGGCAACCGGCCCGCTTCTCCCGCACTCAACTTGAAGAGCGCCGTCTCGCTGCCCTCGAATGGATTGAGCGTAGTACCCACAGGAATCAGGAAATCGCCGATGACTTCGGCGTCTCAGTCCACACCGTCTACAGCTGGAAAGCCCGACTCAAACGAAACGGCAGTCTTGGGGCCACCGTGGCTCAAGGACCCACTTCACGTCTCACCGCAGATCAACTCGCACAGCTCCGCACCTTTCTGCGCGACGGTGCGCTGCATCACGGCTTCCCGGATGAGACCTGGACCACCCGGCGCGTGAGTGCCTTGATTGGTCGTCGATTTGAGGTCTGGTACCACCATGACCATGTCCGGCACATCCTGCGCCAGCTGGGATTTACACCACAGATGCCCGATGGACGGGCGGCAGAACGCAATGAACTTCGGATCGCTTCCTGGCGGGAACAGCTGGCCCCGGAGTTGAAAAAAAGGTGGCTGAAGGGGCCACGCTGGTCTACCTCGACGAGGTGGGATTCGCGTTGAAAGGTGTCCGAAGAAGGACTTGGTCGGCCAGGGGCGTCACGCCGCTGGTCTCGCTGCCCGCGAACTGGGAGAAGCTCTCGACCATTGGGGCGATCACGTCGGATGGACAGTTTTTGCAGAACACCAAGAAAGGCGCGATCCGCAGCGCGGAGGTCATCGAGTTTCTCCAGCATCTGCTGCGCCACATTCAGGGGCAGGTCGTAGTGGTGCTGGACAACGCCGGTATTCATCGGGTCAAAGCGGTTCAGGCGTTCGTGGAGAGCCAGGAGCGCCTGTCACTGGTGTATTTGCCGCCGTACGCACCGGAATTAAACAGGGTTGAGCTGGTGTGATTGTTCGTGAAGCGGAAGGTGCTGGACAACTTCTGTGCGCGTACGGTCAGGATATTGAAGGAGAAGCTGGTCGGTGCCTGGCAGCGCGTTCGGTACATCGACTTGCCACGACAGTTGTTGAATGCAAACTTACGCCGCGATCAATAATTACTCTTTGTAAGTTAGGTATGGGACACGACGTGGCAGACCGAACTACTCTGGGTGCCCAAAACCGGTTTTGAGCAAGCGTCGCCACGTCGCCCAGTCCCGGCCCCAAAGCCCGTACAGCTGCGTGAATCTCCAAGTTCGTTTCTGCAAGGTTGGGTTCGGCCGGAACACGTCCCGGGAGGTCCTATATGACGAACCCGGAACTCTTCGTCGGTATTGATGTTTCCCAGGCGCGTCTCGATGTCGCCCTCCACCCCTCTGGGGAGACCTTCCATGTCACCAACGACGAAGGCGGCTTTGAGCTGCTCTGCACCCGCCTGGCCGCGTTGTCGCCTACGCTGATCGTCTGTGAGGCCACCGGTGGAATGGAGCGCCCAGTCGTGCTGGCCAGCACGCTCGCACACCTGCCCATCGCGGTCGTGAATGCTCGGCAGGTCCGCAATTTTGCAAGAGCGACAGGCCAGCTGGCCAAGACCGACCGCCTCGATGCCCTGATCCTCGCTCACTTCGCGCAGGCTGTGCGGCCAGAGGTGCGCCTTGTCCGTGACGAACAGATCCGTCATCTTGAAGCGCTCGCCGTTCGGCGCCGGCAAATCGTCACGATGTTGACGGCAGAACGAAACCGGCTGGGGGCCACCCACGATCAAGGCGTCCGAATTCATATCGAACACTTGATTGCCCACCTCCAAACGCTCCGCAAAGACCTGGACCGAGAGTTGTTGGACGCAGTGCAGGCTCACCCAGCGACACAGCACCGCTTCGAGCTGCTGTGCAGTGCGCCAGGGATCGGTCCAGTGGTCGCTCTGACGCTCCTCTCAGCGTTGCCGGAACTTGGCATGCTGTCCCGAGGGCAGGTTGCTGGGCTGGTGGGGGTCGCCCCACTCAATCGGGACAGCGGACGAATGCGGGGAAGACGCACAACCTGGGGTGGCCGGGCAGAAGTCCGCACCGCGCTGTACATGGCAACCACCGTCGCCGTGAGGCACAATCCAACCATCAAGGCGCACTATGAGCAACTTGTCGCCAGGGGGAAACCAAAGATGGTGGCACTGATCGCCTGCCTGCGAAAGTTCGTTGTCCACTTGAACGCCATGATTCGAGCTGATGAACCGTGGCGCGACCAGCCCGGCGTAGCAATGAAACCCGATGAGTCGGTCGGTAGCATAAGCTAGAGGAGCCGACTTCGAAGTGAGCCAACAGAGCTCGTGCCGGTCCGACACGGATCCTTGTTCGAGGTCGGCATTTTGTGTTGTCAATAGCTTGAGCGGGGCGTTGGCGTTTGGCGACCACAGGACACGTCCTGTGGTCGCCAAACGCCAACGCCCCGAAGGATTCACCTTGACATTCAAGACAGCTGCTCAATACTGGCCGACCACTGCTTCGCCGGTGAGCGAATGGCGTGTCCTCGTGTCCTTCATGGTCATATGTCGTACACAGGAACACGCCATTCTCGAGCTCCGCACTTCCCCGAGAGTGCTCGAGATCTTGCCACGTCCAGTAAATTTCGCAGAAGGCAAAATCCTTCCTGGAAATTCAACTGGAGTGGCATCTGCACCTTCCAGACTTCATGTGATCCGCAAGCAAAAAACGCGTTTCGTTCTGCCCTCACCTCAGATGCGTTCCAAAGGGCCTGGCAACCGGCGAGCCTCAGCCGGTGAGCCCGCGCAGGACGGCTCACCGGCTGAGGCTGAGTTCGGCATGTTCACTCAGACAACACCAAGTCCTTCAGGTCAAGAGGGGCCCCTGACATACCAGGTGCCTTTTCGTTCAGCGGCGTTGATGTCGCTCGAAACGCTCCCCCGACCATGGAAGTAGTCGTTCATATTCGTTCGGTTGTTGTTTCCGTAAAAGCCCATATATGCCCACTGCACTTTCCTGCTTTGCGTGTCCGTTGCGGCCTGCACCCACGCCTCGCGCACCTTCATCGCGTCATTCCCGAAGACCCACAAAATCTTCTGGCGCAACATGTAGTCAGCGAATTTCTCCCCTTCGTTCGAAGTGTCCTCGGATATGTTGTGGTACCCGAGCATCATGTGCAGGCCCTTGAACGAGGGTCCCCAGCGGTTGGCGACGCCGCGACCACCTGCAGTGCGCTGCAGCACCTCACAGGCCGCAAAGACCATCCATTCGAGGTCCGTATTGCCCCACTGCACCGTGTCCCCAGCGCTGATGTCCAGGAAGCTATCGTCCCGGCTCGAAGAGAAGAGAACCCCCGTCGGCATACCGTGGCCTGTAAAGAAGCCAAGATCGACCCGATCTACGAGTTCGGACGGGCCACTTTTCAGGTGCTGCTCGTACGCGGACGCTTCTGACTTGTTGTACGCAACGTTGATAGCGTCACGCTGAAAGCGCGCCGCGAAATTGTTCCCGTTTGCAACGGAGAGAGGAAGGTTGTCCTGCCCGACACGGCTGTACGTCATGCCAACCGACCACACGCCAACCTCAACCGAACTGTCCTCAAGGGGCCGGATTGCTTTCGGCTCGAGGAAGGGATAGCCGGCGGTGATGCTCGTGGTCTTGCCAGCTTCCACGCTCAGGCCATTCGCGTCCGTCACGACGACGCTCAAGGTCTCGTCGACGAGCGTACCCGCGTCCTCCTCGGAGCCGACGAAATAACGCACGGTCGGCCCCTCACCCACGACACCCATATTTGACGACACCCAGCGGTATGTGTATGGAGCGGTACCACCGGCGACGTGCACGCTCGCTTCAATGTCGTGATGATCGACGACGTTCATGCTGACCGTGGGGGTAGGTGCCGCCTGGACGGCAGGAACGTACACGACCTTGGAATTCACGGTCTGGCCATTGACAACCGAGGTGTACACGTAGCGGTAGTGCGGGAAGTACTTCGTGACGCTCTTCAGGGCGAGCGGAGGCGCGTAATACACCAAGTCGCGCCGAACGGTCGGCGACACCGCGGACCCCTGCGCACTGAGGACATCCTTGCCGATCCGCTGCTGAGCGCGTGCGTCCGCCTGCTGCGCCGTGATGACCGGGACCTGCTCGCCTGACTGGACGCCGCGCATGGCGTACTGAACCTGCGATACCGCACCTGCCGGGTCGAAAACCACTTTGACTTTCGCCCCGGGACCCGCGAGCGGAAGTCCGTTGAAGCTGAAGTCGTACCCGACCTGCGTGTCAATCGCCTTGGATACGTCGACGGTTCCGTCATCCTGAACGGCCTCGAAAGTCGCGTGTTCAACCTCGGCCTTCCCACCGGTCGTGGCGAGCCCGGCCGCGCTGAAAGCCGCTTGCGTACGCGAGGCAGCCTGTCCGTCGGGATAAACCGGCATCGCGTTGATCGCAGCGAAATCGAAGGCAGCGTTGGTCGTGGGTGTGCCTTCCTCGTTGGGCGTGGTGTCGGGGAGCGGCGTGGTAGGCAGCACATGGAAGCGCGTCGTGTCGAGAAAGCGGATGGCGCCGTCCGTCTCGTCGTACGGAGTGACCGGGAGGCCAAAGGCGGCCTGTAAAGCTTGAGCTTGTCCGAGGGTGGGGCCTTGCGAGATGACAGTGAGCACGGGTAGCGTGCTCGAGCTTGGTGCGCTGCCCGTCTTCGCGCAGCCGGCGAGCGACAAGGTGATCATGGCACTCAGCATCCACCAGCTCGAATTGTGCGACAGGTGTGACTTCATTGGCCTCCAGTGCGCGTGCCGTCCAGGTGAGTTTTTGATGGACGCACGTGTCGCGCCACCTGCACGGAGGGCGACCCCTTCACAGTGGCCTCATCCGGCTCACGCACCGCTTACGTTTGAGGCGGCATCCGCCGACCGCGTGATGCTCTCATACGTTCGAACGTCCCAAAAGCGCCCCTGAAAACGCTGGCAGGTCGGCATCAGGACGCCTGATGCGAAGTCACGTACGCACTCACGCCGGAAGCGCCAGGATGAAGCTGCCGAAGTGCCTCATTTGCGTCGAGCGAA
>NC_019789.1:452500-556630 GCF_000317835.1 Deinococcus peraridilitoris DSM 19664
GACCGAGGTCACGCTCCATGGCTTCCACCAGATTCTTCAGGACGTGCCAGTCGAGGGACGGGCTTCGCCCGACCCGTTGGGCGGTCCAAAACCTGCTGAGCCTGGGGTGCCCCCAGGGTGATGCCACGCGCATATTCCTTCGAGCGGTCCCGAGCAACAAACTTCACTTGCGGGTGTCGTGCCAGCCAGTCAGCGACAGTTTCCACTTTGCGGCCTGGGAGGAGATCAACGGGCTGACCGGCAAGGAGATCCACAATGATCGTGCCATACGAGAAGCCGCGCCTGAAGGCAAAGTCATCCACGCCTATTGCTTCTGGTACAAGACGTGGCGCGACTTCCAAAGCGTGTAGGCTACGCAGGAGACGATCCGGTGTGACCCGAAGCGCCAGATGCCGGGCAAGCCGAGCTCCAGCTACTCCGCCCACGCTGAGGGCCAGCGTACGGAGCAGCTGCTGGACCCGCGTGGTGACTCGGCCGTAGGAAGCGACGAGGTCGGGGAAGCGTTCTGCGAAGGTGCGTTTGGGGCAGGCGGCATTGCGGCAGCGGAATCGCCGGGAGCGGAGTTGGAGGATGACTTCCTGACCGAAGCAGGCGAGGTCCCGGACAGTGCGGAGGGCGCGGTCGTGAATACTCCCGGTCTCCGTCTCACAGGCCGGGCAGGTCACACTGGAGCGTCCACTGCCCAGGGCCAGAAGCGACTGCCCGTCAAGGGTGCGTGAAGCAGTGATTTCAAGTGCCAAATCAGCAGGAAAGGCTTGCTGGAGCGCATTCGGTATGGTCACTCGGGCAGTGAAGCGTCAGTGCATTCTCCATACCGTGCCCAAACGCCTGTTCTGCTGGTTGCCTGAATCCTTCCCGTAAAGCGCGGGAGACCCTAAATTCTGAACACCTCCGCTTCAAGCAATCCTGCTGAACTTGAAGATCAAAAGCTTCACAGCGCCACCAGCCACGCCTCATCGCACGCAACGGCTGTTGTCGCACGAACTGCCGAACCGTCTCAGAACTGGACACCTCTCGTCACCTCCGGCAACTTCACCCACCCTGAACACACCACAGAGGACCTGACCACGGTTGACCATCCCTCGTCACGCCTGCGCGTCATCCCACCCGTTATTACGACGATGAGCTGATCCAGCTGGCTGCTGCCATGCGCCATGTCACCCGGCAGTCCCTGCTGAGCAAGGAACTCCGGGATCTGGTACTGGACTTATCAACTTCCCTCGAAGACGCGTTGAAGCTGGTCAACGAGAAGCGAGGAACGAACGCCGGCTGGATGACCATTCTGATCCGCACAGAGTTGCAGCAGTTACGGACAGCTGAAGAGCCTTCCGGATCCTGACCGGTGCATCGGGAACGTTTCCCGTTCGCATCAGTACCCTACCTGTGTCATCCGCCGTTCAGCCTGCCCCATTCCGGTGAGCGTGTTCTCACGGGCCTGCAACGAGTTCCGCGACCCAGCGCTCCAGTTGCTCGACCTGTTGCTCGAGTAGCTGTGTGGAGTGCCGACTGAGGCTCAGCAAGTATGACCCCTGGAGTCCCGCGAGGAAATGCAATGCGAGCTTCTCACTGTCTTCTCTTCCCAGCGCCCGGAACTGAAGCTCCAGCCAGGACAGTTGCAGTCCCAGCAGGTTTGCCGCGGAACTCGCGGCGCTGCTCGAGATCTTCTCGAGCTCCAGCATCAGGGCGGCGTAGGGACAGCCATGGCGGGCCCGCTGTTCCTTGGTGGCAAGGCTTCCTTGCAAGAACGCCAGGAGGCGCCTTCTGGGGTCGCGCTCGGCGTTGAAGCGGCTGAGGTCATCCAGGATGTCCTTGCCGTGCGCGGCGATGACCGCCTCGGTCAGCGCGTCCTTGGTTTTGAAGTGGTAGTAGAGGTTCCCGGAGGGCACGTCGGCAGTCAGGGCGACTTGCGCGAGGGTCGTGCTTTGCACGCCCTGCTGGGTGTACAGGGTTTTCGCCGCCTGAATGAGGCGCTCGCGCTTGTCGGTGCGCCGCATGTCACCTTGTCTGGGTGCCTTCACGTGCTCAGCCTGGCCTTCCTGGTGGCGCTTGGTGGGATAAATGGCGAAGGGGTAGGCGTGTACAGGTAAGTATCCCTTGTCGGGGCGTACGGACTGCCAGAGGAAGAAAGAACCCCACCCTTCACGAGGAGGGGCGGGGCTTGTGCTACGTCCTTGGAGCCAAGGGACGGGCTGCTGGGCGCTGGGGGCTCAGATTATTACGAGTCGCCGTCGGTTTCTTCGTCTTCGCCGTCGTCGCCGTCATCGCCGTCGTCGCCGCCGTCGCCGTCATCGCCTTCGTCGTCGCCGTCGTCCTCGTCGTCATCGGAGTCGACGGTCTTGTCAAAGTCAACGTCGACGTCAATGCTCACGTCTTCGTCTGCGTCGACGTGGCCGTCAGCGTCGCCGCCTTCGCCGCCGTCACCGCCGTGGGCTTCGCCGCCGTTGGCGTGTCCGCTGTTGTCGGAGTCACTGTCTTCTTCGCCTTCGTCATCGCCTTCGTCATCACCGGAGCCGGTGGTGCCACCGTTGCCGCCAGTGGCGTTGCCGCCGTTACCGCCGTTGCCAGCGTGGACTTGTTGCATGATGGACTTCATCCACTCGGCGCCCATCAAGCTGCCGGTGCTGCTGGCGTTGCCGCTGGTGTCGGTGCTGCCGTCGTCCGTTTCGATGTCTTTGTCGATGTCGATGTCGACGTCTACGTCAAGGTTCTTGTTGGAGTCGACGCGGCCGTTGGCGTCGCCGCCCTTACCGCCGTTTCCGCCGTGGGCTTCGCCGCCGTTGGCATGTCCGCCGTTGTCGGCGGTGCCGCCGTTGCCGCCGGTGGCGTCACCGCCGTTGCCGCCGTGTCCGGCTTTGACTTCCTGAACGATGCCTTTCATCCAGTTGCTGGACGTGTCGGTGTTCGTTTGGGCGAAGGCGGTGGTGGCGCCGGCGAGGCTGAGGGCGAGGAAGGAAGCCAGGATGCGTGCTTTGGGTTGTTTCATGGTGATGTCTCCAGTTCGGTGATTAAGAAAAAAAGCGTAGGGTTATTGTTGAACCGTCTTTTGTTCTTAGTCCAAACGGTCCTCCTTTGTATCGACTTGCGTTCGACGCTTTCTTGCTTCTCTGCGTCTCTTGTGTCAAGTATTGGCGTGTAATTTATTACAGGGATGATAATCCTCAGTCTTTTTGATCATGAAGTAGTTAGTAACTCAACTTAATCGGGAGTGACAGCATCGAAGCATTTGCATCACTCAAGCATCGCTAGCAGCGGCAGACAAATTATGAAAGACAGAATTGTTTTATTGCTAGCACTAACGCGGCGTAGCAGGCACCTATAAGACCAGAACAATCCCACCAAACAAAAGAATGAGCGAAACGCCGCACATTCTTTCATCCCGGCCATCAACAAGAAAATCAATACTCATATAAGAAACTCGCAACAAGCGAGTGGCAAAAAAGGAAGGGCCGACGCAGCACCAGCAGGAAGCGAGGAACCGGAATGAGCGTACGAACACGAGCGATCACCCAGACACTCAACACGGTCATCTCCACCGCACCCCACCACCAGGACCGGGACGCACTGAACAAAGCCAGGGAACTGCTCGCCCTCGTTCACACGCTCCCCAGCTCCCGCTGGAATGCTGTCCTGCAAGAGGCCGAGCGCCTTCTGGAAGAACTGCACGCCCACGAACCATCAAAGCCCATCCGGCGCCGCACTCAACATCATCTGGCGCGTGAAGTGCGGAGGCACGTATGAGACACCTACGGCAAACCCTGACCGTGCTCTTGATCGTCACCCTCACACCAGGCGCCATCGCACAGACGAACAAGACATCCACGGCGAGCGTGCCACCCAGAACCTGGGAGGGGACCCTCACCAACGACGGTAATACCACCTTTCATACCAAAATGCGGGTGACGTTCGTGCAGCACCGGAACAGCCTGACGGGCGAGCTGTACGGCTACGACCAGAAAACCAACCGGTATCTGCGCGTCGGACCGATCAAGGGCTCAGTCAATGGCACCACTGCGAGCTGGGTGCTGGTGACGGCCGACGGCCATGGAACCATGGCCATCAACGGAAGCTTCAATGGCAAGACTTTCCGCGGGCGTCACACCACGGCCATCACTGGATCCGGCGTCGCCAAAGGCAACGTGGCCCTGTCCAGCGTGGGCGTCAGCAGTACACCGCCCAAGCCGTCGGCAGCAGATGCCAGGACCAACCCTGGCAATCGGGAATCACGTGAGAGAACACCGCAAGTCGCGACGAGCGCAAAACAGGCGGCTCCAGCAGCGCCTCCGTCAACACAGGCCAGGCCCTCCAGACGCTCGTCGACGAATGCGGCCGTGACTCGGCGTCAAGACGCGGCGCTCAGGAACAAGCCGTCCCCAATGAGTACCAGAAAGATGGCCACACCAGCCTTACCCCCCAAAGCAACCACGGCGGCCCGGAGTGGCAGCCGGGCAACAAACGTCCCCTTCACATCAGAAACTTCAAAGGCAAGCGTCAGCAGCGACCCCGCCAGGCCCTCAAGGGTAACAACCCCAGCAAAAGCTGGGGCTCGGGATTCAAAGGTGAATTCCTCGCGGGTCGTCAGCAGAGCGAAACAGGCGAACCGGAAAGCGTCTTCCTCATCACCAGCCAGCTCAGCCAAAGGTGCCACCCCGCACAGGGCGCTCGTACAAACTCCAGCGGCATTCAAGGCAACCCCATCACTCACGACAACCACGAAGACCCAGCCACGGATAACGACACCAGCCGAAGTGATCAAAACGCAAACGACAGCACGGCGTGAAAGCGAAGCAACGGGTGCGCTGAAGGCGCCCATCCGTTCGCAGGCAAGTGTCCGGCCTGCTCCCCAGCAATACAAGGCACGCGCGGAGTCAATCCCGGTGAGCGAGTCAATACAACGGGCGCGAGCGTCTGATCAGCGGGTGCAGGGCGTATTGCAGGGCCGACTTGGCGCGAGTCGGCCTTAAGACGCCGTCTGCGCTCTGACTTACCGCAACACGTTGGCCTTTGTTTAGTCATTCCACATGGATCCACATGGAGTTAGACAACTACCTTAAAACACAGGACGATCGTCGGTGTGCTGTACAATTTCAAAGTAGCATTGCTCGCAGTGCTAGCAATTAAAGACGGGTTGACTTTCATTTGACGCACACTTCACGCTTTATGCCTCTCACTCGAAAATAGACGCGTCGCATAGTACAAGTGAGACATGAAAAACATCATGTACCTGACCGCGCTTACCGTCACCCTCGCTGCGTGCGGAAACCAGGCCAGCCCAACCAATCCCCCGGCCGCCAGCCCCCCCGCCGTCACGAACGTCGCCGGCACCTGGGAAGGCACCCTGACCAACGACGCGAGCACCACCTTCAACGCCAAACTGCGCGTCATGTTCACGCAAAACCAGAACACCCTCAGCGGAGAGCTGCAGGGCTACGACGAAAAAACCAAGCAATACAACCGGGTCGGACCCATTACCGGCACCATTAACGGCAACACCGCCCAATGGACCCTCACCACCCCCGACGGCAGCGGCAAAATGGACATCAACGGCACGTTCAACGGCAACACCTTCAACGGACGCCACACCACCGCCATCAGCGGTTCCGGCAGTGCCAAAGGCAACGTCACCCTCACCAAAATGACCGCCAGCAGCCACCATTCAACCATCACCACGCAATCGTTCACCGACAGCTTCACCAGCCTCTTCAAGTAATCCAAGCACGAATACCAACGCCATGACGGGCGCTCAAGCGCTCCTCCCCCACAACTAACCAGCCATCCACTTCAACGTCCACCAACCTGGCTTGCCAGGGCATCAGTGGACGCCTGTTTTTACCGTCCCAATGCCAGGCTCGGCCGGCCGAATCGCAAGATGATGCGCCCAGATTCACGCCGTTCCGCCAAGGAGAGAAAACATATGAAACCCTCATTGCTTCGGCCCACGTCGACCGCACTGCTCGGCGCTTCCCTCCTCGTTGCTTGCGGCGCCCCCGGTGCGGTGGGACCGGCTGTCACCACGCTCAGCAGGACGGTGGCCATGCCCGGTGACACCGTCACCCTCACCGGCGTCAACCTCGGCACAAACGGCACCGTCCTGCTCGGCGGAACGACGGCCAGCGTCACGAGCTACACCAACACCAGCGTGACCTTCACAGTTCCCCAAAACGCACGCTGGGCTCACAACGACCTGCAACTCATCACCAACGGGAAAAGCATCACCGCCCCCATGAAACTGTTTGTCGGGCAGGCCATTAATCCCTCCGCGACCACCACCACCGACGTTCAAACCGCCCTCAACGCCCTTCCGGCAGGCGCGGCGCTCCTGCTGGGCCCCAAAGCGTACACGGCCACCAGCGCGCCCCTGTACCTGAACAACCGCAGCCTCTACGGCCAGGGGCAGGACCAAACGAGCGTGAACGGCGACGTCTACCTGCACGCCACCGAACGGAATGTCGTCACGGTCGGGTCCCTCACCCTGACGGGCGACAATTACTACCTGGTCAACGCCGTCAAGGACAGCCCCGCGAGCCTCTCGGCCCTCAGCACGCAACTCTCGCGCGAACGCCAGAATCGCTTTGAGCGGCGCAGGAACCCGCGTTTCACCCTGCCCGCACCCTCGACCGTGCAGTCCCTCGCGCCGGAGGGCCACGACGTCGGCGCGAGCCGCGACCAGTCCCGGCGAGTCAGACCGCACGCACGCGCAGCGGACGTCACGGCACACCGCATCCGCCGAGCCCCGGTAGTCAACGCGGCCGCCCTGAACCAGAATGGCCCGAGCGGCTTCCACTTCCTTGACGTGAGCATCAAGGAGATGAACGCCAGACGCGGGTACCTGGAGAACAACGCGTCCCTCTCCTCTGTCACCGTCACCGACTCCACCATCGAACTGAACGACTACATCAGCCTCGGTGAATCCGGGAATGACCTCACCGTCAAGAACAGCACCCTCAAAAGCCAGGGTGGGCCCGCCAGTGGAGTGGACCTCGAAGCGGGCAGCGGGAACGTCACCATTCACGGCAGCGCCATTTACTCCAGCATGTGGCTCAACGCGTACTCCGAGAGCGGGAACGTCACCATCCAGGACAGCGCGCTGCACAACAGCGCCGCGAACAGCGTCACCTGCCAGACGACACCCGCGTGCTACAGCCTCACGGACGTGGGCAGCAACACCGGCCAGGTCACCATCACGGGCAGCAAGGTGAACGCCACCGACGGTGACAGCAATGACGGGAAACCCACGAACGCCTTCGTGTTCATCGGATCGATCCGCAATCTCACCACCATCGAGAACAACGGGCTCATTCACTCCACCGCGAACCTGCAACTCTACAGTGACAGCAGCAAGACCGAAACTTCCAGCGCACAGCGGGGCAACGATCAGCTGGTGGTGCGCAACAACCAGGAAATCTCCGCAGGAGATGGCGCGGCCAGTCCCGCCAGCCTGCCCGCGTACCTGGGAATCTACAGTCACACTGGCGACGTGACCGTGAGTGGCAACGCGAAGTTGACGTCCAGCAACGGCATGCAGGTGTACACCAAATTCGGGCACGTCAGAATAAACGGTAATCCGGATGTGCGCGTGGATTCCGCCTCAGCCGAGACGGACGCGGGATTCCTGCACGTGTTCACCAGCGGCAACACCCGTGGCGTGTTCAACGACGTCACCTTCAGCGGGAATACCGTGAAGGCGGACGACCAGGTCATCCTCGACGCGGACAACGGCAACGTGACGCTCAGCGCGAACGCCGTGAGCGTGATCGGCAACAGTCACCCGAAATTACAGGTGTACTGCCGGGAAGCGCGGACCTGCACCGTCACGGACAACACCTTGACGGCGAACGCGACAAACGCTTCGACCACCAGCCGCATCGACCTGTTCTTCGATCACTACAGCACCACGGCGGCCAGGCAGAACCATACCGTCACGGGGAACAGCTTCCTGACCCTCGGCTCGGGGTCCTCGTACTTCTACGGCGCGTTCGGCTGGGGTGACGCGACGCTGGGCGCGAACACCTTCAGGAGTTCCGGGAAGGTATACGTGGACGCGTACCAAGCCACGGTGACCGCCACGGACAACACCTTCAACGTATTTGATGGAATGACTGGCCCGAGTGGGAGTGGGTTGAGCCTGGCCGCGTACAAGGGCACGGACGCTGCGCCGAGTGTCATCAACTTTGGCGCGAACACCCTCACGAACGTGGGCAGTGGCGGGGTCAGCAAACACAAGGCGGACGGCGGCCGGAACGACCGCGTCAATGTCGGCGCGAACACTGGCATGCAGTGACCGTCAAGCAACAGGAAGGCCGGAGCAATCCGGCCTTCCTGTTGTGCCGTTCGTATTGGCCCGTCACTTTGGTCGCCGTGGTGACCCCCTGGGAGGTACGTCACGTTCTCCGAATCGCGCTCCTACAACCGCAACCTGCTGCTTCACAACCGGGCGGAACAGTCAATGGCCAGACCAAGACGCCGCTCGCTGCCCTCAGGGTGCAGGGCCGGACAACAGCGTGCGCGTACCCCGTGGCGGTGTCCAGGGCGCGTAAACGAACAAACCGTTCGGTAAGGACCGCGGGTCTCCTGAACTCGAGCAGGAGTCCAGGTTCTTCACCCTGACCCGCGTTCCGTCGAGCGTGAACGTCACACCCCCGACACGACGTGGATGGGTGCGGACGCTGGCCGAACGGGTTGAATGCCATGACGCCCGCCAGGTGGATCAGGCGCTCCGGCTCACTACTCAAACATGAGAGAATCTCGTCAAATCCAAAGATGAAGACTTATTAATCTTTCTGACAGGCATCCCAGGTGGGTCGAATCGCGTGAACACAGCATATTCAGCGAATTCTTAAGATGGCCTTGAAATCGGGGGTCAGTAGATTACCTGGGGAACATGAGTTTTCCGTTTTCTGACTGGAGATGCGAAAAGCTGCAAATACTTTTAATTTTTGTTTAAGTGATGCTTTGTGCAGCCGGAAAGCTGGAGATGTCCTGACCTGGCTGTCACCATATCTGCCTTCTTCCCCGAGATTTATCCATTCAGACTTGCGCGGCAGCAGTCACGCTGTGCGCTGAGGAGAACCCATGTCAAATTCATTGCGCCCCACCCTGACGTTGATCGGCCTGACTGCCTTACTTGCCAGCTGCGGTACCAGCAGCCAGGCGCCTGCATCTCCGTCTGGCACCACTGCACCATCCGTGATCGGCGCCCTGGCGCTGCCGAGTGACGCGCACCCCATACAAGCGACCAGCGCCAGCAGCAGCAACGGTGACCACGCGGTGACCAGCAACGCCTGGGATGATCAGCTCAGCACCTGGTGGGGCGCCGACGGACTCGGAGAGTGGGTCCGCTTTGACCTTGGCAGCGAGAAAACCGTCGATGCCCTGTCCCTCGCCTGGTACCGTGGCGACCAGCGCACCGCCCGCTTTGACATCGAGCTTTCCAGAGACGGCGAAACCTGGAGCAAAGCCAGCGACAACACCAGCAGCAGTGGCCGCAGCCTTGACCTGGAGCGCTACAACATCAACGACCAGAAAGCCCGCTACGTTCGCGTCGTCAATCACGGCAACAGCGAAAACAGCGCGATTGGCATTACCGAAGTGGTCGTACACAGCGCCAGCAGCAACGGTGACGACAAGGGCAGAGACGACACCCCCAGCTCGAGCGGCCAGACGTACTACGTCGACTGCGACAACGGCAACGACAGCGACAATGGCAAAACCAGTGGTGAGGCATGGGCCAGCCTGCACAAAGTCAACCGCAGCGACCTTGATCCTGGCGACCGGTTGCTGCTGAAACGTGGCTGCAGCTGGGCGGGACCACTGAACGCCCACTGGAGCGGGAAAAGTGACGCCCGGATCGTCATCGACGCTTACGGCAGCGGAAACCTGCCGCTGATCCGCAATGGCCTGCCAGGCGCGATCACCATTCGCGGTTCGTACAAGACCATTCAGAACGTGCGCGTCACGGCCGACAAACCCGACTCGCGGGACACAGGACGCTGCAACGGTCCGGTCGGCTGGACCGTCGGATTCTCGTTCACGTCGGGAAGCCACCATAACACCGTGCAGAACAGCCAGGCTTCGGGTCTCACTGCAGGTGTGCATCTCGAAGACGGCGCGACCAGCAACCGCGTTCTGCGCAACCGACTGACCGACAATACCGTGATGAGCAAGAACAACAACGACAACGGCAACAACGACAGCGGCGCGTGGGGTGTGCTGATCAACGGCGACAACAACGAGGTGGCCTACAACTACTTCGAAGGCAACACGGCCTGCAGCGAGGATTACGGGGTGGAAGGTGCGTCCCTGGAGCTGTATTACGCCAAGCGCAACTACTTTCACCACAACACCAGCATCAACGACACCACCTTCGCGGAGCTGGGCGGCTCACGTGACAACCGCAGCGAGTACAACCGCTTCGAGTACAACGTATACGCTCCCCTGGACACGAACGGGCGCGGCGAAGCGCTGGTTGTGCGTGGCAGCGAAAGCAAGTGGGGCAGCAACCCCGGCACGGTGTTCAACAACAACACGGTCTTCAACAGCAACCTGGGCGTATTTTGCGGTGACGGCTGCAACGAAGGCATCCTGACGTTGAAGGACAACATCATTGTCACCAGGCGGAACGCCAGCAAGGACACCGTGTGGACGGACGGCCCGATCAATGAAAGCGGCAACGTCTACTACCAGCTGGACGGCGAACGCAAGGTCACCATCAACGGGAAACGGATGAGCAGCTCCTCGATCTGGAGCGATCCCAGGATGCAAGAGCCCTGGGACCGTAAGTTCGAGTTGCGGTCGGACGCTCCAAAGCGGCTGGCGGGCGCTTTGCCCCTGCCCTGAGGCAGCCGTTCATCGCATTGATCGGAAAGTCACCCATGATCCGAAATGGGCCATCGTCTTAAAGCGGTTGTCGTGATGATTGAGGGATGCGAGGGTACTCATTGGACTTGCGGGAGCGAATCGTGGCGGCGCACGAAGCAGGACAACCTGCAGCGCAAGTAGCGGAGATGTTCGGGGTGGGAGAAGCGACGGTATGGCGCTCCCTACACCCACACCGACGGGGCGAGTCGCGCATAGGACGCAGCTCGCCCGGCAAACCTCACCTGATGAAGCCGGAGCAACATGAGTTGTTCCGCCGTCAGGTGGAACAGCATCCCGACCGGACCCTGCAGGAACACGCAGACTTATAGGTCGAGCGGACCGGGGTGCGGGTGAGTTTCAAAACCATGGACCGGATGTTGGAACGTGTTGGCATCACGGGAAAAAAAGACCGTCCGCGCCTGCCGGCAGCAGGAACAGGAGCGCCAAGCCTTTCTTGAAGCCACCGCTGGACATTTGAGCAGAGTGTTCAACGCGTACGTCGCGGTAGGGAAACAGCTGGTTCCACTTCAGTCTTGGCGGTCCTCGAGGTACTCGGTGAGGAGCCGCTCGATCAGCTCGCCGACAGTGATGCCTTCCAGCGCCGCCTGAGAAGCCGCAAGCCGTTTGAGCATTTTCGGCAAACGCACGTTCAGCTGGTCGCGCGGTTGCTGCATTCGTCCCTCGCCACGTCCGACCGTGCGGAGCGTGGTGTCTGTCCCGTCCGGCAGGTGATTTCGCAGTTTTGGAGGCTGAAATTCACGCTCGGGGGGCTCAACTTGTGGTGGCACTTCTCTATAAGGAAGTGAAGCGAAGTGCTGGGTTTCGTCTTTGGTCATCACACCACCTTGAGCGCCCTGCGTGTGGAGGTGGCTGGCACGGTGAAGGGCGCGTGTTGTTCAATGAGGTCATTCGTGAAGATCACGAGGCAGGGCACATAAGGTCCAGAAAACGATTGTCTCTGGGCGAGCGTTGCTGGGGGTTATCTGCGCGGACCAAGCGTGTTGCTTTGCGGGTTGCATGGGTCGCTGGTGGGCTGCGAATCACCTTTGACGGTCACGGAGCTGCCAGTGCCGCCTTTGCCTCCCCGACCGGCAGTACCATCAGCGCCTCTGTTTCCGACAGCTGAACGCCCATTCTGACCTTGAGCCGCTTTGCCATCACGGCCATCGCGACCTTTGCACACCACGATATTCACCACATGATTTCCGATCGGGCCACGGGGCTGCGTGTGATCGTCCTTTCGCCCAAGTGCGGAATGGTCGTGGTGCACCTGGCGCTGAACCGTGCAGCTGGGCTCAGGGAAGGTGAGCGGAGCCAATGCCAGGCAGATGATGGTCATCGTGAGCTCGATCATCTTCGTCGCCTTTCGCGGGTCGCGGGTCTGCGCCGGAGCCGCTCAACAGGAGGCACCCGGCTCAATGCCCCGTCACCTGGCGCTACTTGCCGCCGTGACCGCCAGTCGCGTTGCCGCCATTTCCGCCGCTGCCGGACATGATGTGCTGGATGAAATTGCGGGCTGAGCCTGTGAACGAAGCGCTCGCGTCTCCACCGGCGCCGCCTTCACCGCCGTGCGCTTCGCCACCGTTGGCGTCTCCACCATTGTTGGTCGTGC
Source organism: Deinococcus peraridilitoris DSM 19664 (assembly GCF_000317835.1). Classification (NCBI taxonomy): domain Bacteria; kingdom Thermotogati; phylum Deinococcota; class Deinococci; order Deinococcales; family Deinococcaceae; genus Deinococcus; species Deinococcus peraridilitoris. Next base: position 464,967 of record NC_019789.1, read on the forward strand.
CACCGTTGCCGCCGGTGGCGTCGCCACCGTTCCCACCGTTGCCGCCGGTGACGATCTGGAGTACGTTGCGCGCGTCGCCGTGATAGGTTGCGTTCGCGTCTCCACCGGCGCCGCCTTCACCGCCGTGCGCTTCGCCGCCGTTGGCGTCTCCACCGTTGTTGGTCGTGCCACCGTTGCCGCCGGTGGCGTCGCCACCGTTCCCACCGTCGCCAGCGCAGGCGATCTGCATGATGTTGCGTGTTGGGCCATGGTACGAGGCTCTGGCGTACCCTGCTGGACCGCCGTCGCCGGCCGTGGCGTCTGCGCCATTGGCGTTTCCACTGTCGGTGACTCCGCCATTTCCGCCGGTGGCGTTGCCGCCGTGGCCGCCGTTACCGGAGCAGACGATCTGGACGACGTTGCCGCCCCGTTCCACGGTCATGACCGAGGTGGATGCGGCGGCGAGCGGTGCGAGCAGAGCGAGGGTGAGCAGGGGCAGGAATGAACGGGTGATCGAGCGCTTCATTGAATCTCCTCCTGTCGAACGGTGGGGCCGGGGCGCCCGGGTGGGGCACGTTGTGGTATTCGTGCACGCGAGAAGGAAGTTATTCCCTCTTTAGTGTTCATCATAGTCAAGTCAGGTCTTTTGTTTATAAGTGTGCGATGTTGTATTATTCACGTCCGAAGTTCATAATAAAACATGATTTCAATTGGGGAGCCATCCCCAATTGAAATCATGCAGATCATCATTTTACGGACACTAATGCTATAGACTCGAGGTGTATCCGCACCAGACCCCGCCGGAACCCCAGCAGGTCAGTCGGCTGACTTATCCAAGAGTAGTTCCCACCAGAATGATGATTATCCCTCCGGCGTAAACGCACCTTCACGACCAAGCCCCCTCGTGGAGGCGACCACACAAACACAGCGAGCACCTTATTTCACCGACAAAGCGGAGAGGTCCCGAAGTGTGGTCGTGAAAGTTCGCAGCAGGATCAGGGCGTCGGAGCATGAAGCGGGTACTGGCAAGGAAGAACCATTTTAGGAGCGCTCCACCAACCAACGTCCAGACAGAACGCGAGAGCCGGGCTCCCCTCACGAGGACAAACGATCTTCAGCGCCTACTTGCACCAGCGCTTCACCCACTCTTTCAGACCGTGCTGGCAGCCCTGATCGGCCCACACCCGCTCAAGACGGGTAAGGCGCCGCTTGGCGTAGGCCAGCAGCAATGTCCCGCCGCTGCCATCCTGAATGTGAGCACTTGTGACCACGACGGCCAGCGCCAAGCCAAGGGTATCGACCAACACAGACCGTTTACGTCCACTGGTCTCTCTTGCGGCGTCTGCATCCCTGGGCACTGCGTGCGGAGCGCAGCGAACGGTCTGGGCGTCAAGCTGGGCCGCACTCGCCTCGGGTCTCGGTGTATGGCCTCACGGGTTTGACGCAGGCGCACGCTGTTCATGGCTTTCCAGCGACCATCACGTTCGAAGCGGCGGAGGCAGGCATAGACGATCTACCACTGGGAAGTGGTGGGTCGGGGAAGGGCACCGGGCAAGGACACAAACTGCTTCGTGGCCTGCGCTGCCCAAGACAGGGACAGCCGTTGGCCGGAGCGCAGAAGACCGCGCGCATCACCTTGTGAAGGTCGACATTGCGAGGTCATCCACCCGGCGCCGCCGGCAACAACGGGTCGAGGCGTCTAAACGGCCATCTTGTCAGGTCACTGTGGTACCGCTCGCGATTCGCCCCTCAAATGCTGTTCTGCGGGCGTCTCTTGACCGAACCAGTTCACAAACACGCACTGAGTTTCTCCGTCGCCTTCACCCTTCAACGAGTTCGGGTTCAGGGGCAGGCAGGTTGCGGACACGCTCGCGCAGTCGCGTCAACTGCCGAGCGAACGTGTCCGGGTCACGCGTGGCGCTCGACACCGCGTAGGCTCCTTGAATGCCCGCGAACAGCTCCTCCGCCAGCACGGCAGGATCCTCAACTGGCAAGGCTTGGAGTTGCCGCTCGAGCCACCCCTGGTACACGCGGACGCACTCAGCGGCCAAAGCCGCGACCGGGCTGCCGATCTTGTGCAGGTCCAATGACAGCGTCACCACCGGGCACCCGTACTGCACGGCAAGTTCGGCCTGCCCGGCGCAGGCGTCCAGGTAAGCCGTGATCCGCTCTCGTGGGTCGGGATTCACCTCAAACGACTGTAAGGCCGCGGTGAGGCAGCTTTCGGTGTCCGTGACAACGGCGAGCGCCAGGTCGTCCTTGGTGGGAAAGTAATAGTACACGTTGCCGAGCGGAACGCCGGCCTCCTGGGCGATGACCTTGAGGGTGCTTTGTGCGGCGCCCAGCTGGTAGTAGGAGCGGCGGGCGGCGCGGATCAGCCGGTCACGTTTCCCGACAGGTTCGGTGGTGATGTTGGTGTTCATGCGAAACCTCGGAGATAGCGCAAGGAGAGTGAAGGGCTGTTCAGGTGAGGCACTTATTACTGAGTATAGGGCGTCCTACCCTGCGCTCAGTCAGCCAACTGAAGATCAACCCTAGACCAGCACCACGCCGCCTCCCTCGACTTGACAGGAAGAAAGGACCCGTTATGAATTTCGAACTCCTGCCCGCCCTGCTCGCCGGACTGATCGCCGGGGCCATCATGGAAGGCCCCGTCTATCTCCAGAAAGCCCTGGGGCTGCCGGTCAAACAGAACATCCTGCGCACCTGGGGCCAGAACCTGCTCGGCATCAAGGGAGGAGCGGGGTACGTCGCCGGCTTCCTCTTCCACGAACTCATCGCGCTTGTCGCGGCCGTGCTGTACGCGCTGTTCTTCGACCTTGTCGGCGCGCAGCATCACCTCTGGCTGTGGGGACTCCTCGGCGGCCTGATCCACTACCTGATTGCCGGACCGGTCGTCGCGAAGATCCCTTCCCTCGATCCCAGTACCGGGCGAATCGGCGCGCAGGGCTTTGCCTACAAGAACTACGGCGCGCTGGATGTCGTGACCTCCTTCATGGGGCACCTGATCTTCGGTCTCTCCACCGCCATCCTCTACGCACTGTTCCACTCAATGGGCGGCTGACCCTCGGGGCGGCGAACGTAAGCGCAAGCTGGAATCGCGCGTCCCTCAACGGCACCCGCAGGCGTCATCAGCAGCGTGAATGTCACCCTACGAACACCGCGTCCACCCTTGAAGCGATCGCCTTTTGGGGCCCTCGACCCTGGGGGATCCACTGAGGTTCAAGTGCCCGATGACCCCGACAATCCGCCCGGCGAGCCGCGACAAGCGCGAGAAGAAGCCATTGAAAGCCGGGAACTGCAATGGATTTTTATCGTCATGGTGGTGCTGATGCTTCTGGGAGGCACCGCATGGTGGCTGATCAGCGCGTGAAGGAGCGAGGTCAGGCATGACCGGGTGCGTGAAGCAGTTCCTGACGCCCTTCACCCTTCGGCATTGGTTTGACGATGGCGCAGTTTATCGCCGGGTTGGCGTTTTCGTCGGATGCGCCGCTCAGCGCAGCGAAGCTGGGCATTCTGGGCGCGTCGGTGGTGCTTGGAAGGGGCCTGTGCGGCGGGAAGCGTGATGTGGCAGAGAGGAGAGTGGGTTGGTCTTTGGGTTGGCCGTGAGGTTTCTCACACAGTCAGTCAGTTGGCTAAGTGGGGTTTTACGCGAATGACACGAAACAACGAGTTTCGCTCCCTACAGTGAAATTCCGGACGTCAGAAGTCACAACACAACCCAGGACCCGTCATGCACAGTGACGCCACGGAGAAAGCGAAAGGTACACCATGAAATACCGAATGCTCTTGATCCTCTCGGCCCTCGCCTTTGGAGCGACCACCGCGCAAGCCACCGAATCATCCGAACCCGACATGAAGATGTGCATGAACATGGGGCACAAGATGGGGAACGGGCAGATGAAAGTGGAAGTCATGAACGCCAACGGGAAGACCATCTGCATTGCCAAGCCTGCCGAGATGAACCGTCAAGCCGGCAAGGGCGGCAACGGTGGCGGTGGTGGCGGTAACGGCGACGGTGGAAACGGCGACGACCGCAAGGACGACCGCAAGGATGACCGCAAGGATGACCGCAAGGACGACCGGGGCGGCAACGGCGGTGGCCAGGGCGGCCAGAACGGCAACAATAATGGTGGCAACCAGGGCGGCCAGAACGGGAACAACAACGGCGGTAAGAACGCCAAAGGCCGCTGACCTGCACTCCCAGCCCATTCAGTAAGCCATTAATTCAATTTTGAAAGAATACCCGGGTCTTCCCGGGTATTCTTTCCTTCTCACTCTTGACCCCACGGACGCTCCTCGATGAAAGGACCTACATCTGATGCCCTCCCTCAAGATTGCCGTTGTCATTTTCGAAGACATCAAACGCGACAGCGGTCGCGTATACCGCGCGCTCATCACTGCCGAAGAGCTGATCGAGGCGGGTGAGGACGTGACGGTGGTGTTCGACGGGAGCGGCACGGAAAGCCTCGCGGCCGTACTCGACCCTGACAGCCGGTTGCACACCCTGTTCGAGCGGATCCGTCCCCACGTGCGTGGTGCGTGCAAGCACTGCGCCCGGTCCCACAGGGTGGCGGACGTGACGGAAGCGGCAGGGATTGCGCTGCTGAGCGAGTACAAGCAGCACGCCAGCCTCCCGGCGCTGGTCCGTGAAGGGTACACCGTATTGACGTTCTGAAGCTGCGCACCAACGTTCCGGTCCTTGCAGCCTCAATGCCTGGAACCTCGGTGCCGGTGATGGTTGCCCCTGCGCCACACTGGAGGCCGAAGTGAAGCTGACCACTTCAAGCGCTGTAAACACCAGACCAAGGAGAAAACCATGACGAACTCCACTGACAACGACACCTTCCTGACCGGTCTGCCCAGCACGGAAGCCGAATGGCGTGAACGGCTCAGCCCCGAGCAGTTCCGCGTGCTCCGCCAGGCGGGCACGGAACGCGCCTTCACCGGCGAGTACGTCGACACTGACGAGGAAGGCAGCTACCACTGCGCCGCCTGTGGAAATCTGCTGTTCGACAGCAGCAGCAAGTACCACTCGGGGTGCGGCTGGCCGAGCTTCACCGAAGCCGTCGCGCCGAGCGCCGTGGAACTCCTCGAGGACCGTTCGCACGGCATGATCCGCACGGAAGTGCGCTGCGCCCGCTGCCACTCGCACCTCGGGCACGTCTTCGATGACGGCCCACGTGACCGCGGAGGCCAGCGGTACTGCATGAACAGCGTCGCGCTGAATCTCGAAGAACGCTGAATGGTGTGTAGCACACGGGCGTGAGTGGGCTCCCGACCACCCGTGCGGTTGTAGCAGCTCGACAACTCCACCGGAGCGACCTGGACGGCACCACAGAAGCAGGCGAGGAATTCTTATGAGTTCCTCGCCTGCTTCTGCCGTATTCGCGCAAGTTGGTAGAGGCCGCCTTGAGCGGCGCATGACTCAGCCCTGACTCCCCCTCGGTTCTCCCGGACATCCCCGGCGCCCGGGTTGAGGCGCCGGACGGGCAACTGCACGAGAGCCCGGACTGGTCGCGTCTCATCATGTTCGTCGTGCACGCAGAGGAGCCCCCGGACTCGGAGATTGAGGCGCACGTGCACTCCTGCTTCCTGCCAGGCTGCCTGCACTGATCGCTCCGGCGTCCATGAACAATGCCGGCAGGCCAGCCGGGCACATCCTCGCGGAAGCACTCCAGCTGAAGGTAGAGCGGCATGAAGGGAAGCTCCCTTGAAGTCCTCATCTTTCCTCCAGGCTGGCTGGTACAGTACCAGCCAAGGGGGCTTCTCGATGAAACACAACAAGTCCATGTCGTCCATGCCCACGGTTCTCCTCGGCGTCGTTATCGGCGCGGTGACCACCGCCAACGCCAAAGGGATCGCCAAGACCGCTGCGAAAGGCTTCATGGCCATCGAGGACGTGACCAGCCGTTGGACGGCCGGAATGCGTGAAGGCATGCGCGACGCTGTTGCTGAAGCCAAACACGAACGCGAGACTGCAGCCCGCTGGCGGGAACATCAGCTGCGCCAGATGTACGCTCAACAGACCGCGCACACAACCCCAGCTGATTCGGGCAATGACCGCTCGGCTGAACCGCAAGACCGTAATGGATGACCCGCAAAGCTCATGAGCGCAACTGACGGCCCGGCATTCAGGGTCATTTCCGCTCTTCCTGGTCGCGTCCGCGTGCAACTGATCCGTCACCGGGCTGAAAGTTCACGGCACCATCAGGAGCGGTTGCAGGTGACTGCCGAGCGCTTCAGCTCTATTGCGGGCGTACAAGAAAGCTCGCTTCAGACGGGCGCTCGCAGCATCCTCGTCCGGTATGACCCCGCACGGCAGGAGCTGGCGGCCGTACTGACAGAGATGACCAAGGTCCTCGAAGAGCGCCTTCCTGGAAGTGCGGGGCCTTCCAGCAGCCTTCCCGTCTCCAATCATGCGGAGCGCTGGTCCCCTCAGGCGAACATGCGGGTCATTCACTCGCTTCCCGGTCGGTTGCGCCTGCACATCGCCGCCCTGAGTGCCCGTTCCGCGCTGGCGGCCCAGCTTGACACTGCCCTGAAGGGCTTCAGGGGCGTGCAGACCGTTGAGGTGCAGCAGCGACAAGGTTTTCTGATCGTCGGCTATGACGCGTCCACGAGCGACGCACCCACCATCTTGAAGCTGGTCGAGCAGCTGCTGGTGCAACCCACGACATCTTCCCCTGCGGGTGAGGTGACTCATGCCCAATCGGCGCCCCCGACCAACACTCAGGGACTCAGAAGCTTACTGATTCCCACTGCGGCCATTGTGCTGGCCGTCACGGGCGGTTGGCCTGCCCTCGTGATGCGGGGAGTCATCATTGTGGCAGCGCTCCCGCTGGCGAGACGAGCCGTGAGGGGTGCGTCGGAATTGCGGCTCAACGTGGATCAGCTGGACCTGACGGCGCTGATCGTGCTCACCTGGCGGGGTGACTACCTGATTGTCGGCATCATGACCTGGCTGATGGCGCTGGGGGACGTCATCCGGTCGAAAACCATGGCGCGCGCCCGTCGGGAAGTCAGTCACCTGATATCAGTCGCCCATCAGCAAGCCTGGATCGAACGGGACGGGGCCGTGGTGTCCATCCCGGTGCATCTGCTCAGGCCGGGCGATACGGTGGTCGTGTATCCCGGTGATCAGATTCCCGTGGATGGGGTCATCACGCAAGGTGACGCCTTGGTGGACGAAAAAATGCTCAGTGGTGAAGCCAGACCACTCCATAAGTCAACTGGCGACCTGGTATTCGCGTTGACCATGATGGTTGACGGGCAGATTTCCGTGCAGGTGCAGCACATCGGAAAAGAGACACGGGCCGGCCGGATCGTGGAGTTGATCGAAAACGCTCCCTTGTCCGACACGCGCATCCAGAATTACGCTGCCAAAATCGGAGACCGGCTGGTCGGTCCGATTTTCGCTCTTGCGCTGGTGACCTATCTGCTGGGAGCAGATTCCTTGCGCGTTGCGGGTGTGCTGATTCTCGATTTTGCTTCTGGCATTCGCGTTTCCGCGCCGACGACCATCCTGAGCGCGATGACCGGCGCCGCCAAGCAAGGCCTGTTCATCAAAGGCGGCAAAGCGCTGGAAACCCTCGTGAAGGTCGACGCGGTGGTGTTCGACAAGACCGGAACGCTCACGCGCGGGGAGCCTGTCGTTCAGGCGGTGCATGCGCTTGATGCGGAGTGGACTGCCGATGAGGTCCTGCGTCTCACCGCCTGCGCCGAAGCGAACCTGAAGCATCCCGCGGCACACGCGATTGTCAAAGAAGCGCTCACGCGCGGACTGGTCATCACGCCACCCACGCAGATGGACTACAGCATGGGCTTGGGTGTACGGTCCATCGTCGGTGAACACACCTTGCAGGTGGGCAGTGAGCGCTACATGCAGCACTGTGGAATCGATATCTCGCACGCAGCGATTCTGACGGCAGAGAATCACATGTCGGCCAACTCCCTCGTTTTCATTGCAGTGGGCGAGCGTCTCGTCGGGCTGCTTTCCTACACCGACCCACGGCGCGAGGAGAGCGCAGAAGTAATTCAGGCGTTACTGGAACGCGGTGTCAAACGCATCGTGATGCTGACAGGCGATAACCAACGTTCGGCGCACGCCATCGCCAGGGGCACCGGCATCACCGACGTGATCGCCGAGGCGAGCCCTGAACAGAAAGCCGAGGTCATTCAGGCCTTGCGTGATGAGGGCTACACGGTCGCTTTCGTGGGTGACGGCATCAATGACGCGCCGGCCTTCACGCGCGCCAACGTCGCCATCTCGCTGCCTCAGGGGGCGGACGTGGCGAGGGAAGTGTCGGACGTGATCCTGCTGGACGGCGATTTACGCGGCCTGCCGCTGGCGCTGGACTTATCACGAGAGGCGATGCAGGTGTTGAAGCAGAACGTGAACATCGTCGTCTGGCCGACCGCACTTGGGATTGCCATGGCGGTGATGGGACGTACCACGCCGCTCATGTCGACCGTGATCAGTCACGGTACGACGATTGTTGCGGGACTGAACGGCTTACGTCCGCTCTTCCCGAAAAGCCAGCCGGTCCTCCCTTCAGCTTCCCCGCCAGGCGATGTCCCCTCGCGTGCTGGCAGGACAACGCGCAGCATGTAATCCGCTGCCCGGCTATCACTTGAGCGGCATTCCGGCTGCCATTCTGGTTCAGGCGCGAGCGCGGAGCAGATCACGAAGGTGAGAAACCCTGCGCGGGCATCACCGGGCCTTCCTGCCGATACCGGCCAGCGTGGCTCCGCGGCGGGCTCACCCGAACTCGGCCTCTCAGTGTCGGGCACCGCTTACGAAGGAGCCGCTGACCAGCTTGGCTCAGGACGCGCTGAGGTGCGCCGTCCGGCACACCTCAGCCCACACCCGCGTGAATTTTTGACGGCTGAAGGTGGACACAACAAAAGACTTCTTGACACGAGCTCTTATTCCCTGGAGGTATCCGCGGCCGCGTCAGGGGCTCCTGGCATGCCTCGAAACGCCGTAGTGTTCGGCGCAGGCTGGTCCAGCGCGAAGCGCCGTCTTGGGGAGTTGCCCGGTGCTGACGCCGACGTGGCTTTCAATCGCACGGACGGGACTCTGCTGACCCCGCCCAAGGTGACGAATCGATGAAAGCAAGAAAGCATCCGCTGAGCCGTACAGCCCGTATAACCCTACAGAGTTCGCCCTGTCCTGTCTCAGCGTACCGGCACTCGCAGATTCGACAGCCGACCAGCCTGCTCTGGCAGCCATGCCAGAGCGTGCCTTAGTGCAGATGGAGAGCCACATGACCCCAGCACACCCGCGTCGCAGCCAAGCGTCATGCGTTCAGACGAGGAGCCTGATGAATGCACTACTGCCGAGCTTCCCGTCTTTGGCGGCGTTCCTCTTCGGCTCATCCGCCTACGCGCACAAGTCCTGGTTCATCGACGCTGCGCCTTACCCACCGGGCTGGTCGTCATTCCTGCAGCCACTTCCGTTGACCATCACGGTCCTGGTGCTGCTCACCACCCTCGCCGCAGCCTGGCTTCAGCGCAGACGCGGCGGCAGAGGATTCTTACCCGGCCCGGCCGCATTTGGTGCCGAGCGTGTACAGCTCAGCCGACTGTACGGGCTGCTGCCCTTGCTGCTCGCCGTCCATGTGGCCATACCGTTACTGATCAACGGTATTCATACCCAGTTGTTCTCGCCGAATAACGATCTTCCCCCGAGCGTGCTGGGTCTTGTGCAGTTCAGCATCGCCCTGGCGTTCTTCTACGGACTCTTCACCCGCATCGCGGCCGTGGTGCTGGGCGCCCTGTGGTTGCTGGGCGTGCTGCTGCTCGGACTCCCCGCCATGCTTGAAAACAGCTTGTACCTTGGCGTCGCCGCCTTTTTCTTTCTGGCCGGACGGGGCCCCGTCTCGGTGGACCGGGTGATCCTCCCGAAGTCCGTTCCGACCGACGCCATGATGGTCAGGGCAGTGAGCGCCCTGCGGATCGGTACAGGGGTCAGCCTCATCGTCGTGGCCTTCACCGAGAAACTCGCCAACGCGCCTCTCGCCACGGCGTTCATCGAGAAGTTTCCGCTGAATTTCGTTTCGCAGGTCGGTATCCCGCTGCCGGACAATGTCTTTCTCGCGGGGGCGGGTGGGATGGAACTCCTCATCGGACTGTTTCTGGTGTTCAATATCTTCACCCGGGAGATCAGTGCGGTGGCCTGGCTGTTCTTCAACCTGACCCTGACCGTGTTCGACTCGACGGAACTCGTGAATCACCTGCCGTTCTTTGGGGTGATGGTGGTGTTGTTGATGTGGATGCCCGGTCAGGAAAGCCGCACGTTATGGGTCAGCGGACTTCGGAAGGAGGGCTTGCCTGCCAAACGTTCATAGGGATACACGGCGCTTCGTTCCGAGTGACCAGCGTGTGCTGGTCACTGATTCAGTGTTCTTGATCCACGCCCCACCAGGGCAGGTTCGCGTACGGGTAATGTGCATCATTTCCCGCTTTCAGCGCGGCGTAGAACTCGGGGAAGTTGTATCGCGGCTGATAACCGAGGATGTGCCTGGCTTTCTCAACGGACCAGTACACCTGACCCCATAAATTCAGCAGTTCGTCAATATTGTCGCCACGCTGCTCAACAAGCTGCGAAATGCCAGGGTAGCGTGACTCCATGAACTCCAGGGGATTCTGACGCCATCGCGCGAGTTCGTGCAGGTCGAAGGGCACCTGGGCCATGATGTTGACAGCCTCATAACCGATCGTGTCGTTCTGCAACCCGAGCAGGAACGCCTGGGCGACATCACGGTCATCCACCCCACCCTTCAGCAGCCGGAATCCGTAGCGCAAAAAGCCTTCCGGTACGAACATCCCCAGCCGGTAGGAAATCGTCTGGATGCCATGCTGGCGGTGATAGAACTTCGCGCTCTCCTCGCAGAGCACTTTGGTCAGTCCGTAGAAGTCTTTTGGCCGCGTGGGCAGGTCCTCCGTGACCACCGCGAAACCATCCTCGGAAACGGAAACACTTTCGCCGTAGACGCCCATGGTGCTGCACAAAAGGACTTTCTTGATGGCGTGTTCTCTTGCCGCTTCGTAGATGTGGTAGGTGCCTTCCACATTCAATTTCCAGAATTCATCCCTGGAATGGTTGGCCAGGTGAATGCCGTGAAAGGCGGCGGCATGCACGATGGCATCTGCCCCTTCAGCCGCCTGAAAGACGTCTGATCGACGCGTCGCGTCTCCCTGAATGAATTCATAGGGTGTGTCGATCGGACGGAAGTCCATCAGGATCGGGGTATGCCCGCTGTCCTTTAATGCTGGGCCGAGCACGCGTCCCAGGTTGCCGCCCGCGCCCGTGATCAGTACCTTCATTCGCTCAGCCCTCCTCTTGTGTCGTGGTCGGCCCAGCCAGGACCGGGTTGACATCAACTTCGGCAGTTCCCTTGATGGCCAGAGTCAGGGGGAATACGGCTATGACCCTCGTTTTCAGCCCAAGGGGCAAGGGAGGTTTCCGAGGGCCAGCAAGCAGCCTGGCAGGAAGGTGGAAACCACGATGCCTGAAAGAAACCACCCTCCCCAATTCAAATTCGACATCTTGCAGCAAGGCGCAGGTCAGGAGGATCTCGCTGCGCCCTGGAAGAAGGGCTGGATGACCTGCTGGCCGAAGCGCCGCATCTCCTCAAGTTGTGGAGAGAACTGAAGAAGCAGCAAGTCCAGGCCCACTGCCTCGTACTCACGAACGCGCTCGGCAATCTGCTCGGGTGTCCCGATGAGGCCAGCGCGCAGTCCACGATTCGATACGCTGTACTCTTCAAGGCTGACATGGCTTTCCAGCTGGCTTCCCTGCACGAAGTCCTGGTACGATGCGTAAGCCTGGGGGCTGGAGTGGACGTTGGTGATCCGCGTCAGCTCTGCCTGGGCTTCCTCGGGTGTATCACGGCAGATCACGTATCCGGCCATTCCGAACCGCAACGGTGGTTCGCCGGCATCGGTGCGTTTCGCGCGCATATCAGCGATTTTGCCCGCGATGACTTCCGGCGAGTCGCCGTGCATGACATATGCATCGGCTACCTGCGAGATCAGCTGTTTGGCGCGGGGCGACTCGCCTCCCATGTACACGGGAACTTTCGCGGCGGGCTTGGGTTCCATCCGGGTTCCGTGTAACTGGTAGTGCGCGCCTTCGTGCTGCACCATCGGCTCGGTCAGCAAGCGTGACAGCACGGACAGCCATTCTTCACTGCGGGCGTAGCGCGCGTCATGCTGATCGAAGGGCATACCGTACTGACGGGCTTCTTCGGCCCACCAGCTCGACACCACATTCAGGCTCACCCGCCCCGGCGCGATGGTTTCCAGTGTCGAAATGGCTTTCGCGGTCAAGGCAGGAGCGTGGTAGTTGGGCCGGACGGCCAGCATCAGTTCCAGACGTTCCGTTACGGCGGCCACCGCAGGCGCCAGGGTCCAGGCATCCAGGCTGGGTGCCTGGGGTCCTTTGATATCGTTGAGGTTCAGCTCCGCGATCAGGCTCAGGTCGAAACCGACCCGCTCAGATTCCTGCACCAGCGCCTTCAGGTAACTCCAGTCGATGCTCATGCCTTCGTCGGAGACATTCCGTAACCAACCGCCGAAAATCGGCATCCAGTATCCGAATCTCATACCTTGTTTCTCCTTTGCGCTAGCAGGCGCAGGCGTACAGGAAACCGAACAGCTCACCCTTAAGGACGTCATAGAACGGTGCGGGGTCGTCGGGATCAAGAATTCCGTCCACCAGCGTGCCGCCTGCCGGGCGCTGTCCGCTGATGAGGTCGAGCCACTCCTCGCGTGTCACGTGCTCCTCGGGAATGACGCCGCTTCGTTCACGCACGAGTTTCACGTAATCGCGCAGGAAGGTCCAGCGGATGCCGTCCTGCTGCTGAGGCGCGTCGAATGGAGCACCAATCGCGTCCTGGTACGCCAGCAGCGGCAGGTCGATGCCGCTCGCGATGGGCAGGCCGATCCACTTCCAGCTGCGGGTGTTCACGTCCAGGAGCAGCTGCTTGCCCGTGTTTGGGTCCAGCACAAACTCGATCTCACTGATGCCGTGAAAGCCGAGCGCCTGCAGGACCTGCACGCCGCGCTGCGCGATGTCGGGCACCCAGCGGGAGTCGGCCAGGCAGGACGTACCGAAGGTGGGCGGGTACTGTTCGAGCTTGCGGCCCACGAACACGCCACGCGGTTCACTGTTCGCGTCCAGGTAACTGCACACGCTGTAAAACCCGCCGGGTGGCGTGTCGATGATGCGCTGCGCGACCAACCGGAGATTCTGGCTGGCGGCTTCACGGACGCGTGCACGGAATTCCTCTGGGGTATTCACGACGAACACCTTGGCTTTGAAGGCTTCGTAGAAGGCGCGTGATTCATCGGGTTTCAGGATCACCGGGTACGGCACTTGTGCGATGGTGCGTTCCAGGACATCAGACTGTCCTGCAGCGAGTTCCGTGAGTGACGCCTGGTCGAGGTACCAGCTTTGCGGGATAGGAATGCCGAGGGTTTCGGCCTGACGGTACAGGGCTGTCTTGGTGAGGGCGGTGTCGATGACATCCTGCCCGCTGAACGGCACACGGTAGAAACGTTCCAGCTGGCCCTTGTGCCGGGCAACTGCGAACACCCAGTCGTCGTTGGTGGGAAACAGGACTGGGCGCTCCTGGAAGTGCGGACCGATATCCATCAGGAAGTCCGTGAAGGCTTCTCCACCGTCATCCACGTCAGGGCAAAGGGCCAGGGCGCTGAGGTACTTGCTGTGCTGGCCGAGGCCGCCGCCCTCCCGGTCCAGGGCCAGGATGGGAACGCCCTGGCGGCCGAGGCTGCGGGCAATGGCGAGCGCAGTGATATGGGTGTTGAACGTGAGCGCTGCCGGACGGCCTTGCTCGTTCAGACTGCGGATGGCGTCCAGCAGGTGTTGGCGTTCGGTAATCAAGAGGCTCCCATCAGCGGCGAGCGCCGAAGACGCTGCCGGGTGGCACGGTCACATAGAGGTTGCTCGGGGCGGGGGAATCACCACGCCGGTGTTCAGTATGCCGAAATTGAGTCACGCAGTTTATCCTCCTCACGCAAGGCAACGGCAAGGAGGACAAAAAAATCCCTTCCCGCTGATCGAGAAGGAACGTTGAGTGCATTCACCCCTTCTCTTATCATTCCCGTCGTTGCGCCATCGTTGGCGTGAAGCGGGCTGGTGAGCACCACGCCGGAATGAAGGCGGGTTGCTGCGCGTTTGATCGGGCCAGTTCCCTCACGCGCTCTGGATAAGAGTGTCGCGCGCTGACGAGCGGCAACAGGCAAAAAGTAGCGCGCAACCCACCGCCCGAAAGTGTGGGTCACACATTTATGGATCGGCGATTTTCCGCTCCTTGCCGGAGGCCTGCAGGGTGAGTCGCTCTGGCGCGTTCGGTTTGGAGGCAGCTTCGTAAAAGCTGACGGGCTGGACCATTCCATGCGGACCGGTCAGGAGGGATCACCGTTACTCAATATCTTTACGGCGTGTTGGCAAACCGGACGTGCAACCGGGAAGGGCGAACGGAGCGGACTTCAAGACGTCCTCGTGCGATGGTGAACAACACCAGCGTCACGACAGGTGGCTCACCCTTGTTCCCGGCCAGTACGGGTCAGATGTGCTGATGAGTCACAAGTCCGCCGCAGGGCTTCCTTTCTCACGCGGCACTGGATGGTCTCAACTACATTTTCCTTTCAGGCACTGCTCGCGTGGAGCGCTCCTGCTTCATGCTGCGCTCCTCTGCTGCCGGCGAGCGGGTGCCCGAGCAGAGCTGGATTGGTGTCGGGCCAAGATCCAGTTCGACTGACCGGCATCGTCCGGCACCTGGACTTCGCTCGCGCGTGTGCGTTCCCTCAGTTTGGGCTGGATATCCGGGTGAACCTGCGACGAAACCACGTCAGTGCTGTCCGCTTTTGCTGTTCATCCACCGTTCGAGGTGTTCCAGGAACACGCTGCTGACGTGGTGCTCCAGATGCTCGGCTTCGGCCCGGGCTGCTTCTGGCGTGTAACCGAGCGCGTCATGCAGAAAAACCATCAACAGGCCGTGGGCACGGACGAGCTCACGTGCGATCTCCCTGCCTTCCTCGGTGAGGCGCGCGCCCCGGTAGGGGTGATACTCGACCCACCCGGCCTGTGCCAGCCGCTCGAGCATCCCGGTCACGGACGCGTCCCGGACATTCAGCTCATTTGCGAGACTTCCGGTCGTGACACACGCCATACCACCGTCCGCCTGCAGCTGCAGCAACCGCTTGAGGTAGTCACCGCGGGCGGGCGTGATTTCAGTCTGCGGCATGCCCTTGACTCGACACCGAAGAGCCGCGCGGCGTGAGGCTGATCGTTTCGCCTTCACCGGTCAGCCAACCGTTGCGGCGGGCGTGCTGCTGGGCCCGCCTGATCTGAGAGGCGTTCCACTCGAAGCGCTGCATGGCCTCGTGGAGGCTGATCCGGGCGCCGTGGGCTGCCGTGTACGCCACGAGCTGCCGGGCGGCGACCGAGTCACGCTGACGCTGACGCCGGGCGAGCGTCGCGAGGACTCCATCGAGCGGTGAAAAGAGCAGGCACAGGAAAAATACCAGCCCCAGCATGCTCGCGATCATTCCGGCGATGCTGGCGTCTACCGCCACGGCCAGGAAGTAGCCGAGAATGCTCGAAAGGACGCCGATGGTGAGGCTCAGGGCGAGCATCACCGCCAGTTTGCGGGTCAGCAGGTACGCGCTTGCCGGGGGAACAATCACGAAGGCGACAATCAGCACCGCACCCACCGCTTCGAAGGCGCCCACCGTGGTGAAGGACAGCAGCGTCATCAGGGCGTAGTGCAGCACGCCCGGCGCGAAACCCAGTGAGGCCGCGAGACCCGCGTCGAAAGTCGACAGGCGCAGTTCCTTGAAGAACACGCTCACGAAGACGGCATTCAGGAGCGCCAGGATGCCCATCAGCACCAGTGATTCCGGCAGTTCCCGCCCGAAAACCAGCATGTTGTTGAAGGGCGCGTAGGCGATCTCGCCGTACAGCACCGCGTCGAGGTCGAGGTGAGCGTTGCGGAAGTACATCGAGATCAAAATCACGCCGATGGAGAACAGCAGCGGAAACACCACCCCAATGGCGGCGTCGTTCTTGACGCGTCCGCTGCGCACCAGCAGCTCGACCGCGACGACCGTCAGGAGACCCATGGCGGCCGCGCCAATCAGGGCCGGCAGCGTGGCCGCTTCACCGCCGGAGAACCAGAAGGCCGCGACGATACCGGGCAGGACAGAGTGGCTGATCGCGTCGCTGATCATGCTGAGGCGCCGCAGAACCAGAAACACGCCGACCAGGCTGCCGGCAACGGCGACCAGGCAGGCCGTGAGGACGATCACCAGGTCAGCGTTCATGCGGCACCGCCCGATCGTGCAGCTGACCGAGTTTGGGGGCGCGCTGCTGTTCCCTGAGGCTCTTGTCGCGCCTTGCGTGACTGATCCGTGCCCACAGCAGACCTCGCAGGGGCGCGAAGAGCAGCGACAGAATCATGATCACGCTGATCGCGACGATCACGACGGGCCCGGTGGGAAGGTTCGTGACGGCCGCGGAGAGCAGGGCGCCGCTGACACCGCTCGCCCCGCCGAAACCGGCACTGAGAAAAAGCATCTTCCCCAGGTGGTCCGTCCATTGCCGGGCCGCCACCGCGGGCGCGACGAGCATGGCGGCCATCAGCACCACGCCGACGCTTTGCAGACCGATCATCACCGCCACCACCGCGAGCGAGGTCAGCAGTGTTCCGACAAGCGGGGCGGGCAAACCGAGCGTGGCGGCGTAGGCGGGATCGAACGACACCAGCTTGAACTCCTTGAAGAGCAAGACGACCGTGCCCAGGGCCAGCGCGGCCAGCACGGCCATCAGCGTCACGTCCGACGCGACGATGGTGGCGGCCTGGCCGAACAGGAACTTGTCGAGTCCGGACTGGTTGGCGTTGCCGCCGTTCTGAATGAAGGTCAGCAGCGCGATGCCGAAACCGAAGAAACTGGCGAGCATGGTGCCCAGCGCGGCGTCCTCGCTGAGGCGGGTGAAGCGCAGCACGGTGATCATGGCCAGCGCGGCGAGCCATGCCGTGAGCCCGCCGCCCAGCAGCAGCCACAAGGGAAGCTTGCCGCCGGAGAGCAGAAAGGCGAAGCAGATGCCGGGAAGCGCGGCGTGTGAAAGGGCGTCCCCCAGCAGGCTCTGGCGGCGCAGCACCGCGAACGCGCCGATCACGCCGCCGGTGATGCCGAGCAGGGCGCTGCCCAGGGCCACGTTGCGCAGGGTGTAGTCCGTGAAGACGCTCAGGAGGAATTCGAAATTCATGCGGGTGTCGCCTCTCTCAGGAAAGCGACTTTTCCGCCGTAGGTTTTGCGCAGCAGTTCTGGGGTGAAGGCTGTCTGGATGGGGCCGCTGGCGATCACGCTGACGTTCAGGAGCGAGACGTGATCGAAGTACTCGCGTACGGTGTCGAGGTCGTGGTGCACCACGACCACGGTCTTTCCCTGACCCTGAAGGTCGCGCATGACGTCCAGAATGGCCCGCTCGGTGGTGGCGTCCACGCCCGCGAAGGGTTCGTCCATGAAGTACACGTCGGCGTCCTGGGCGAGGGCGCGGGCGAGGAAGACGCGCTGCTGCTGCCCGCCCGAAAGCTGCGAGATCTGCCGCTGGGCGAAATCGGTCATGCGGACGCGCTCGAGGGCCTGCATGGCCAGTTCGCGTTCGCGCCTGCCGGGACGGCGGATCCAGCCGAGTCGCCCGTAGAGGCCCATCATCACCACATCCAGGGCGTCGGTGGGAAAGTCCCAGTCGACGCTGGTGCGCTGCGGGACGTACCCGACGCGGTGTCGCGCGTTCTTGAGCGGCTCGCCGAAGAAGCGCACGGTTCCTGCGGCTTTCGGGAGCAGACCCAGCACGGCTTTGAGAAACGTACTTTTCCCCGCGCCGTTCGGACCGACGATGGCGCACAGCTGCCCGGCGGGGAACTCGAGGTCGATGTCCCACAGAACAGGTGTTTCGTGGTACGCGACGGTCAGGTCACGGACGGCCAGCGGGGCGGTATGGGCAGTGGCGGTCATCGTATCCCCTTACTTGCCGAGCAGCGCTTCGCTGATGATCCTGGCGTTGTGTTCGACCATGCCGATGAAGGTGCCTTCCTTGGTGCCTTTTTCGCCTGCAGCGTCGGAGAAGAGTTCGCCGCCGATCTGGAGGTTCCAGCCGCGCGCTTTGGCGGCCTGGACGACCGCTTCCACGGTGCGCCGGGGGACACTGCTCTCGATGAACACCGCGTGGATCTTGCGGTCCGCGACGAACTTCGCGAGCTCCTGGATGTCCTTGGTGCCGGCCTCGGCGACGGTGGAGATTCCCTGAATTCCGCGAACTTCCACGCCGTACTTGCGTCCGAAGTAGCTGAAGGCGTCATGCGCCGTGATGAGGACGCGCTGCTCTTTGGGAACGCGGTTCATCATTTTCTCGACGCGCGTGTGCAGGGCGTCGAGCTGCTTCTGGTAGGCGGCGGCATTCTTGGCGTAGGTGGTCTTGCCGGCCGGGTCGATGCGGGTGAGGGCGTCACGGACGATGGTGGCGCTGTGTTTCCAGAGGGGCACGTCGAACCAGACGTGGGGGTCTTGCAGGCCGGCGATGCCGATGAAACCGCCCGGAGGGGTGATGAGCTGGTTTTTCGGCATGGCGTCGGTGACGGCGATGGCTTTGGGGCTGCGTTCGAGCAGGTCGACCATCTTGCCTTCCAGGTGCAGGCCGTTGTAGACGATCAGGTGGGCATCCTGGAGCGCACGCACGTCTTTTGCGCTGGCCTTGTAAAGGTGAGGATCGACACCCGGGCCCATCAGCCCGGTGACCTCGACGCGGTTGCCGCCGACGTTCTGGACGAGGTCGCTGATCATGTTGACCGTGGTGGTGACCTTGACCTTGCCGCCTTGCAGCTGGGCGGGCTTGAGGGTGTCAAGTTTGGGCGTTGCTTCGTCGGCGCCAGCAGCAGCCGAGAGGGTGATGAGAGCGGAGAGAGCCAAAGCTTTAGGAGATAGGCGGTTCATAAGTTAGGGTATCCTAACTTATTGGTGGGGAGCTGAAAAGTTACCATTGACCATTCTTAAAGTTGCGGCATTAAGCAGAACTTCAGAGAAACGGACGCCACTCGGGGCATACTCTGGTCGCGTCGGAAAAGCAGGCCACGGGAGACCGTGCTGACTCGGACCTTACCCTCACCCGGAGAGCAGGCGCCCGAAGTCCGAAAACGGGAAAACGGTCAGGAACATCCTGACCGTCCACTCAGTCGCCGGTCAGGAAGGTGACAGCGCCTCGTCCTCAACGTCCTCGACCCAGATGCCTTCCGCGACCGAAGTTCCCAGCACCACCGGCTCACCCTCCAGCGGCCGGACGCGCATCACCCCGAGCGCCTCGGTTTCCAGCACCTCCAGCATGACACCGGGAACCACCCCAAGCGCCGCCAGGGCGCCCAGCCGAGGGGCATCGTTCTGAGCCAGGCGTCCCACCGTCACCACTTCACCGGCACGCACCTCCAGCAATGAACGCTTCGCCTCACGTGGCATCACGCCCGCCATCGAAGGAATCGGATCACCGTGCGGATCATGGGTCGGTGCGCCCAGTGCCGCGAACAGCCGCGCTTCCAGGGACTCGGAGATGTGATGCTCGAGCCGGTCCGCCTCCTCGTGCAACTCCTCCAGGGGTACACCCAGCGCGCGGTGCAGGAAGGCCTCAATGATCCGGTGGTGCCTCAGCACCTCGAGTGCGACTGTTTCGCCTGCTGCCGTGAGCTCGACGCCTTTGTACGCCTGGTAGGAAACAAGTTGCAGTTCGGCCAGTCGCTTGAGCATTCCCGTCACCGAGGCCGAGGTGATCCCAAGCGCTTGCGCGATGTCCTGCGTTCCGGCCCTGCCCTCGCGGGACAGGAGGTAGATCGCCTTGAGGCAGTCCTCGGACTGCGGAGTGAGTCGCTCGCGCACGCCCTTATGGTAGCGCAACGTCCCAGGCGACTCGAATTGTTTCAAGCGCCTTACGGCACCTCCCGCATGCCGGTGCAGGTGGGCTTCAGTCGTGTGCCGAAGCGTGGGCATCTTTCAGGAACTGAGTGGTTGGCGAACCCACAGGGTGCTGTTGAGTTCGTGAGGCGCGAAGCAGCGCGTCCGTACTGAACGCCAGCGTGTGGCGCCAGCCGAGCAGAAGCAGGAACGCGGTGGTGTACAGCACCAGGCTGATGTCATTCATGTTGCCTGACAGCACGAAGTTGACGTGCATGAACAGGCAGACCAGCAGCATGGGCAGCGTCAACAGTCCGAACACGATCAGGGTGCCCGCGATGACCTGGCTGATCGGGATGGCGTAATTGAAGAACAGGACATGTTCCAGGACGAAACCCTGCAGAAACTGCCGGTACGGCTCAGGCACGTTCGGCTTCTCGAGGGCTTCGAGCAGGTAGTGACGTAAAAAAATTCCGGGCTCGCTGAACCAGTGTTTCTCGCTTTCTTTGGTCAACCCGGCGAGCATCCAGGCGACGCCGTACAGACTTCGCAGGACGGCAAAAAAGAGGCTGGGAAGAAGCGTCCAGGCGGGTTGTGCGACACGTGGGGCAAAGGCCGATGGTGTTTTGGTTGTTTGCATCAAAGCTTCCTTGAGGGAGTCGCGATACTCCAGCGTTGAGGTTGTGATCCGGAAGGCACGTGGCCGCGCGGGACTGGCACTCGCAAAATCAAGGGGACGATTATTTTAGGTCATGCAAACAATTTAATTCGCGTAAGCTAAATCCGCAACGGCCAGGATTGAGCGTGGCGTTGAGCCATTCCTCACGGGGGAGCGGTACAAGATGCCCCGCCCTACCGAGCCGAAAGAACGCAGGACCAGCAGACGCTCTTTTGGGATCATCCCTACACAAGTCGTAAAAGGTCACGTTCTCGGTTTTACTTGTCCGATAATTCTGCCCACGCAACCCGCTCAGGCGAGGCGCATGCCCACCACCGAACAATTCGTGCTGTCCAGGATGGGCGCACCGTACCGCCCGACCACACACAAAGGTCACAAAGGTCGGCCGCTCAGCATTTTCACGCACCGCGACGCACGAAAAGAAATCAACCTCACGCCCGGCACAAAGTGAACTTACGCTGGAACGCCGCCATTTCACCCTGAAGTCAGGGACCGATGAGGCGGTGCGGGATGGGTTCGGTGCGGGCAGCGCCCGGAATGGCTACGCGCGTTGACAGCTCTGAAGATCAAGCACGCGCGTGGATCACCTTGCCCTCTGAGAAGGTGACCTGCGCGTTGTACACCCTATCGATCCCGGTAACGGCCTCCACGCTGCTTGGCGTGACCGTGGTCGGCTGACCATCCAGCGTCGCTTCAAATTCAAACGTTTGTTTTTCAAATTTCGTCCGGGTGAACCGTGCGTTTCTGGCGGTTACGCTCTGCGCCCACACCTGTCATCACGCAAGAACCCTCGCAAAGCAGCTGCAGCATGGCCGCATGGAACGAGCGCAGGAAGTTCGTGACGAATACTCACGAGCATGGGGCGATCATTCGGGGCCCGGCAGGAAGTACTTACTCCTGACTGCAGCAAGAGCCTGCCACGTCGCCGGGGTTGATCAGTCCTGTGCAATCATCGTTCCTTTCGGCGCAGCCTGAGTTGCTCAGAGCCAGCTGAGCGTCAGCATCAGCCCTGTCGCGATCACGAGCAACAACACAGCCAGCGGCAGCGGCAGCAACACTCCACACAGTGTCGCCACCAGGCCAACACCAAATGCCGATTCCAGATTCGCTTTGCCCGAACCGATCCAGTGGGTCAGTTTCTCCAGGGCGACAATCGTAAAAATGACCTGCATCATGGCCGCAGCACGGCCAGAGCGAACGGGGTGAAACCGCATGCCAGCGCCCCGCTCATTCCGATCAGACCCAGCAGCACGGTCAGGATGCTTCCAGGCGTGGCCCTCCCGAGCGTTCGTGCCCGCACGGTCATCGGCAGCAAACTGCGCGCAGACAGCGAAACCAGGAGACGTTGTGCGAGTTTCGCCAGCGACAATGCCAGAAATCCCTGCACCACGACATTCCCCGAAGCGAGCAGCACCAACGATGCCGTGAGGGAAAAACGCAACGCAAGGACCGCTTGCTCCAGCATTGGACGGCGCCACAGCAACGTCAATCCACGCCAGATCAACGCGCCCGTCACACCCCGGCGGAAACCGGGAGGCGGCAGGAAGCGCGAAGGGCGAATGGCTCGCGCGTCACCGCGCAGTTGGGCGCGCAACCGATGGACCACATCCGGATCCTCGTCTCCCTGAAGCCACCCGGCATTCAGATTCACGGCCTGCAACTGCCCCAGGATGAGTGACTGCTCGACGAATGACCGGGGAAAAGACTCGATCTGGGTGCGTTTCGCAGCACTGATGGTCGTCCACAGCAACAACACTGGGGCCAGCAGCGCCCAAGGTGTCGTTTGGTACAGCGCACTCGCCAATCCGAAGGAACTGAAGCTGCCGAGAAGCGCCAGCACGACCGTCAGCCCTGTCAGCACCGCCACGTTTCGGCGCGCGACCGGGTTGCCTTCGCGCGCAGCGTAATTCAACCAGGCGATGTCCACTCCGACGGTAAGAACCAGCGCCAACGCCAGGGGCGCCAGGGGCGCGTGTACCCCGAAGACCATGGGCGCGAGGAGCGCCCAGGCCCCACCGGCACACAGGCCCATCAGGAAACGCACGGCGCGAGCTCGGAGCAACGGCCAGGCCAGCACCTGCGCGGGCATGATGGGAGCCAAAGCCAGGCGGTACACATCCCGGCGGTTCAACGTCACCGGAGGAAGCCGGGACGTCAAGCCGATCAGGACACCCAGCAGCGTGAATACGCCGGCACCCAGCGGCAGGTGAACGCCTGAGAGGCCCAAGGAATCAGTCGCCTGAACCGTCTCGATGGTCGTCACAATCCCGATGCCCAGCCAGAACAGCAGGTACACCAGGGTGGCCCAGCCGAAGGTCTCCCTCGCCCACCGGAAGTACTCACGAGTCGCTCGGTGAAGCGTGGTCATTCTTAACCAGTGGGCTGCCTCAGGGACCGGGTCCGCTGACCCTTTGATTGCCTGCGCACTCGGCGTCACAGCGGAAGGCCTCGCTCGACGAAGGTGCCCTCGCGCAGTACCGCGACACGCGCCCGGCTGGCGTGTTGCGTCAGTGCTTCACCGATCTCCGCCTGATGGGCGCTGAGTACGACGGCCCCTCCGTGCTCAGCACGGTTGATCAACGCCAGGCGGAGGACCTGCTGCGCTTCGGCGTCGAGTCCGTTGAATGGTTCGTCGAGCAGCAGCAGCGGCGCCGAGAGTCCGAGTGCCAGGCTGAGACTCAGTTTCTGCCGCATACCTTTTGAGTGCAGGGTTGGAAATTCGTCCAGGTGGTGCGTCAAGCGAAAGCGTTGCAGGAAGTCGATGGTGCGTGATTCAGCCTGTTCGTCCTGGTAAGCCCGGGCAGTGAACTGAGCGTGCTCGCGCAGCGTCAGGTCATCGTAGAGGGCTGGCTCGTCAGGAACGAACACGCAGCATTTACGCCCTGTAAGCGTGGTCGGTGAAACACCTGAAACCAGCACGTTTCCTTTGTGCGGGAGCAGTCCGACGAGCGCCCGAAGCAGTGTGCTCTTCCCAGCGCCATTCGCACCGGTCAGCCACAGCAGGGTCCCAGGCTGGACAGTGAACGACACGTCCTGGAGGAGGGTCTGACTTGAGAGGGTCACGTGTAACTTGTCGACCTGTAAGGCGGGGTGCGTGGGCATCGTGGAACCTGCATTATGACAAGCGAGTTGACGCTCGGGGAAATCAATACTGGAGTAGTGAATGGAAACGCGTAATAGCGTTTCCATTCTTGCCGAGCGAAGGCGCACAAATCAGCCCCCGCACCCTGCGCGCTTACCGGGTCGGGGTGCATCACTGGCTCGGCTATGCCCGGCAGCGCGCCACGCCCATCCTGCGCCCCACGCGCAACAGCGGCCCGCTCTTCACCCGCACCCTGGAAAGTCGCGGCTTGCAGCCTTCCAGCGTGCGGGCGTACCTGGCCGGCGCGCGCCCTGAACGCCGCGCTGCGCTGGACCGGCGCTACAGACTTGATCCCTTCGCGGACGCCAAAGCGGCACGAGCCACAACACCCGCCTGGGAGAAACGCCAACCCTACGAGGAACACGAGATCCAGGCCCTGCTGGCTCAGGCTGACCCACGCCACCGCGCCTTCGTGCTGCTCGGCGCTCATGCCGGACTGCGTGTCGAGGAAATTGTCACGCTGAGGTTGAGCGACGTCAGCCTAGCCGCCCGGACGCTGCACGTCACGGGCAAGGGCCGCAAGATTCGCACGGTGAACCTGAGCCGCTCACTGCTGACCGCACTCGCAGCCTTGCGGCCGAGTGCCGTCAACCTCGAGACGTTCGTGATCGGTGCGAACGCGCACGCGGCCAGAAAGCGCCTTCGCCTGGCCTGCACCCGCGCGGTGTCGCGTACCGTGGCGCGCACGCTCTGCGGCACTACGCGGGAACGCGCATGGTGCGTTCCCGCTTGAGTTTGCACGACGCCGCCTGGGGCACAGCAGCATCGAAACCACCCAGACGTACGCGAAACCGGCGGATGACACCCTGAAACGTACCCTGGAAGAACAGAGAACAGCCCGGGCATGCGCAAGCTCACCCCACTCCTGCCACGTCCAGAGCGTCCGTACCCCACAAGGCGGTGGGGTCGCCACGAGCGATCCATCTTTGGGAAATTTCCTGCTGGATGGCCGGCGAACGGCGTCAAGGCGGTCTGCTGTGTACAGTGAGCCATGAACGCAGAAAGCCAAGGAAGCAGCGCCACCATGGGCGGGTTGCAGGGACGGGTGGTGCTGGTCACCGGAGCGGCCAGCGGCATCGGGCAGGCGATCGCGCTCCAGATGGCGGGGGCGGGTGCCCGTGTGGTCATCGCTGATGTACAGGACGCGCAGGTGACCATGAATCTGCTGGAAGCTGCCGGTCATGAAGTGCGTTGGGTGCCGTGCGACGTGGCCGACGCCCGGCAGGTTCAGCAACTCGTCGAAGTGGCCATGACGGCGTTCGGGCAGCTGGACGTGCTGGTGAACAACGCTGGAATTTCGGGAGGAGCGCGTCTGCTTCATGAACTCGACGAGGATACCTGGGATCAGGTGATCAACGTGAATCTGCGTGGACCGTTTCTGTGCGCGAAGTACGCGCTGCCGCACCTGATGCGCAGTCGGGGTGTCATCCTCAATATCGCGTCGACGTATGGTTTGATCGGTGCTCCACTGGCGCCTGCTTACTGCGCGTCAAAAGGTGCGCTGGTGAACCTTACGCGTCAGCTCGCGGTGGATTACGGCCCTTTTGGCGTGCGGGTCAATGCCATCTGCCCGGGCTACGTCGACACCGACATGGGCGGCAATCGCGCGCGACTGGGACCTGAGCTGGCCGCAGCCGCCCAAGCGAAGCGGGAAGCGAACGCGGCGCTGCAACCACTGGGACGTCAAGCGCACGTGGACGAAATTGCCCGCGCGGCGTTGTTCCTCGCGTCGGACGCGAGTTCGTTCATGACAGGCGCCATCGTTCCGGTGGATGGGGGTTGCACGTCGACCTTCTACCATGGCAGCCGGTAAGGACATCCCACGCTTGAAACCATGGGGTTCCGCGTCTGCCCCTCTCTGAGGATCTGGTCCGGGGCCCGTCCTCTTCATGCGCCAGCTGGTGCGCCGCGCAGACCTTCGATCAAGGCGCCGATGGCCAGCGCCAGCGCGTCCTGATGGGGTGGGGTGACCACCTGTACCGCGACCGGCAGGCCATGCGCGCCCACGCCCGCAGGAACGGAGAGCGCGGGGAAGCCGGTGAGGTTGTAGGGAGCGGTGCGGCGCGCTTCAGAGGCCCCTTCCTCACCGGCGATGACCGGGTCTTCGTGCGGCGCTTCCCACGCGACCGTCGGCGTGAGAAGAGCGTCCACGCTTTCGAACGCCTCGAGGAAATGGCGCGCCAGCAGCCGACGGTACTGTTGGGCGCGCACGTGAGCTACGGCAGGAACAGCGAATCCCAGTTCCAGCTGGGTGCGGGTGAAGGGTGCGTAGTCCTCAGGGCGGGATTGCAGCCACGGAGCGTGCAACGCGCTGGCTTCGGGCAGGAGGACGTTCATCAGCGCGTCGTCGGCGTATTCCAGATCCGGGATGGTGACGTTGCTGAGGGTGACGCCATGACGCCTGAGGGTCTCGCAGGTCTCCGAAAACGCCTGAGCGACATCCCCGTGCAGATCGTGTCCTTGCGCGTGGGCGGTGAGCACGCCCAGCCGCAGCCGGGAAAGGTCAGGAATGGGAAGTGACTTCCCGGTAAGGGCTTCGAGCAGCAGACCGGTATCCTGGCAGCTGCGCGCCATCGGTCCGGCATGGTCGAGCGACCAGGACAGCGGAAAGACCCCGTCGAGGTTCACGAGGCCGTAAGTCGGCTTGAGTCCCGCGATACCGCAGTAAGCGGCGGGAATACGAATCGAGCCGCCCGTGTCAGTGCCGACCGCGGCAAAGCAGCAGCCGGCGGCAACGGCCGCGGCAGAGCCTCCACTCGAACCTCCCGCAGTGCGCTGCGGATCGTGCGGATTGTTGGTCTGACCGTAATCGGGATGCACGACGCCGTACGCGAACTCCAGCATGTTCGTTTTTCCCAAAAGCACGGCGCCGGCTGCTTCGAGCCGCACTGCCAGACGGGCGCTTTGCTGTGGAACGTCGTGCGCGCGGATACGTGATCCACAGGTGGTGGGTGTTCCGGTCACGTCGATCAGGTCCTTGAGGGCAATGGGGATGCCGTGCAGTGGACCGCGGTCCACGCCGGAATGCAGCTCTGACTCGGCGCGCGCCGCCTGCGCGAGGGCTTCCTCGGCGGTGACGGTGATAAAGGCGTTCAGGACGGGATCGAGCGCTGCCACGCGCCTGAGCGCTTCGCTGGCGACGTCGACAGGAGAGAGGGCCCGCGTGCGGTACTGCCGGGCGATGGCCGTGATGCTGCTCATCAGGACGTCAGTCACGCGTCTCCTCCGGCCAGAGGGAACCGGCGGCACTGGTCACTCCCAGCGGAAGTGCAGCAATGCTCGCGTCGCCGTGAAGCAGTGGTCCGAGCAGCACGATCAGCTGCTCTGCGCGCGGTGTTGGCAACTCCAGCCCGGCGAGACGGGTGAGCGCCTGAATGAGTTCTGACGTGAGGTGGGGTTCGGTCATGCAGACCTCCCGGTCAGGTGAAGCGAGCCCGCAACGGACTTCAAAGGTCGAGGACGTGGCGCTTCGATCGAGGCCGACTGTTTATATCGGCCTCGACCGACCTTCAACGCAGGGTGACGGTGTTGAAACGCAAGATTCCGTCAGGAATCAGCTTGAGTCCACCGAGGGCTTTGGAAGCGCCGTACAGGTGTGCCTGGTGGTACACCCAGATGTAGGGCGAGTCGTCGAGGACTTTGCCCAGCGCGACGTTGTAGGTGGCTTTTCGGGCGCTCATGGCACTTTGCAGGCGTGCCTTGGCGAGCAGGGCATCGACTTCCGGGTTGCTGTAACGGCCGTAGTTGTACGTCCCGCCGGTCCTGACCCAATCAAAGATGTTGCCGTCCGGGTCAATGCGCCCGCTCCAGTTGAGCAGCGCCGCATCGAAATCAAAGGTTTGGGCGCGGGCCCCAAGGGCAGCGTTGTCCACGAGCTCGATTTTCATGGTGATGCCAGCCTGCGCGAACATCGCCTGGTACAGTTGCGCGAGTTGGGAGGTGACGGTTCCGGTCGCGGCGATCAAGGTGAAGCTGAGATTGCTCTGACCGGCTTGCTGAAGTTTCTTGCGGGCCTCCGGGACGTTGGGAGTGGGCACCTTGATGCTGCTGCTGTAGGCGGGCGTTCCGGGCGGGAAGGGCCCTGCGGCGGGTTTGGCAGTGTTGCGAAACACGACGTTCGTGACGGCGTTGCGGTCAATCGTTTGCGACAGGGCCTGCCGGACGAGCTTGTTGTTGAACGGGGCGCGCCGGGTGTTGAGCCAGATGCCCTGAAAGCCCAGCGTGGGGATGTTGACCACACTGAAGCGGTCGTTGCTTTCGAGCTTCGCCACGTCCTTGGCGTCCAGCACCACCACCTGCGCGGCGCCGGAGATCAGGTTGGCGTAGCGGATGTCACCGTCCGGGAAAGGCCGGTAGACCAGCTTGTCGATTTTTGGTGCGCCTGCCCAGTAGCCTTCGTGGGCGCTGAGGGTGATGTTGTCCTGTTGGGTTCGGCTGGTGTATTTGAAGGGGCCGCTGCCAACGGGCGCGCGGCCGAAGTCCGCTCCGGCGCTGCGGGCGGCTTGCGGGGAGACAATCATGCCTGCACGGTCGCCAAGAATGGCCAGCAAGGGTCCGAAGGGCGCATTCAGGTCCAGCCGGACGGTGGTGGGGTTGACGGCCGTGACGCTCTTGATGACGGACAGTTCGTTCTTGCGCGCGCTGCCTTCGAGGGTCATGCTGCGCTCAAGCGAGTACTTCACGGCGGCTGCGTCGAGCACCGTGCCGTCATGAAATTTGATGCCGCTGTGCAGGTTGAGGGTGTAGGTCAGGCCGTCCTGGCTGATTTTCCAGCTTTTGGCGACGGAGGGAATGATCTTGAGGTTCTCATCGACGTCCACCAGGCGGTCGAACACCTGATACAGCACGTGACGGTCCACCGCGGCGGCGCTGAAGGTGGGATCGAGGCGCACGGGGTCCGCGTCGAGTCCGACGGTGAGGGTCTGCGCGGTTGCGACGTTGACGGTCAGCAGGGCAAGCGTGAGGAGTGCGCGCGGAGTGCTCAGCATGAAATGCTCCTTTCGGCGGTCAGCCTTGGTCGAGAGGGCGGATCAGCAGTTGGTTGACGTTGACGCGTTTGGGCTGCGTGACGGCGTACGTGACGGCCGCGGCGATGTCCTCGGCCTCGAGGGGGGTCATGGTCTTGATGCGCTCTTCGTAGCTTGACTTGGTGGCCTGGTGCGTGATGTGGTCGGTGAGTTCCGTGGCGACCACGCCCGGTTCGATGACCGTGACGCGAATACCGTGCAGACGCACTTCCTGGCGGAGACCTTCACTGAAGCCGCCCACTGCCCATTTACTGGCGCTGTATCCGGCGGACGTCGGGCTGGCGCCGCGACCGGAAACGGATGAGATATTCACGATGTGCCCTTCACCTTGCCTTTGCATGTGGGGCAGCGCAGCGTGGGTGGCGTACATCAAGCCCAGCAGGTTCACGTCGATCATGCGTTGCCAGTCGGTGGTGTCAGCGCCCACGACAGGGCCGAGCAGCATCAGCCCGGCGTTGTTCACCAGAATGTCAATTCGGCCAAAAGCGTCCATGGCGCGCTGTACGATCTCCTGGGCCTGCGCTTCCTTCGCCACGTCAGCCACGACGACTTCCGCCTGACCGCCGGCCGTGCGGATCCGGCGCGCGACGTCCTGCAGGCGCTCTTCGCGGCGGGCTGTCAGGACGACCGCCGCGCCTTCGCCAGCCAGCGCGAGGGCGGTGGCGACGCCAATGCCGCTGCTGGCGCCGGTGACGATGGCTGCTTTTCCGCTGAGTTTTCCTGGCGTGGAGTTCATGCGTGCTCCCGGTGGGCGGTCGGCAGATCGTACAGTTCGCTGTACTTGCCGGTGAGGTAAGCGAGGTAGGGTTGCGGATCCAGGCCGCGTCCGGTGCTGCGCACCAGCAGTTCGTGCGGGGTGAAGGTGCGGCCATGCTGGTAGACCTGCGTGGTGAGGTACGTGCGCAGCGTGCCGTAGTCGCCTCGTTCGAGCTGCCCGTTCAGTTCGGGAATCGCGCGCTGTGCGGCTTCGTAAAACTGCGAGGCCATGACGTTCCCGATGGTGTAGGTGGGAAAGGAACCAAACAGGCCCGCGGACCAGTGAATGTCCTGCAGCACTCCGCGCGCATCGTCGGGTGGGGTGAGGCCCAGATCGGACTGCAGGCGTTCATTCCAGACGTCCGGCAGATCCTGCACGTCGAGGTCACCCTGAATGAGCGCCATCTCGAGGTCGACCCGCAGCATGATGTGCAGGTCGTAGGTCAGTTCGTCGGCTTCAACGCGGATGAGGCTGGGTTCGACGACATTGACGGCGCGGTGGAATTCGGTGGTGGTGACGTCCGCGAGCTGTTCGGGAAAGTGATCCTGCAAGTGCGGAAAGTGCAGTTCCCAGAAAGTGCGGGAGCGGCCGATGCGGTTCTCCCACAAGCGCGACTGGCTTTCGTGCGTACCGTAACTCGCGCCGCCCACCGCGTACAAACCGAGCAGGTCGCTGGCGAGCACGCTGCGGGTCAGTTCCGGTGAGACGTTTTGTTCGTACAGCGCGTGGCCTGTTTCGTGCAGCGTGCCGAACAGCGCGGCGGGCAGGAAGTGCTCACGGTAGCGGGTGGTGATGCGCACGTCCTGACGGGTGAAGCTGATCTCGAAAGGATGCGCGGACGCGTCCAGGCGGCCACGTGTCAGGTCGTACCCGAAAGCCTGCGCGACGCCGAGGGAAAACGTCCGTTGTCCTTCACTGGGGTAGCAGCGCCTCAGGAAATCCGTGCGTGGCTGTGGTCGCGTCCTGATGACCTTGAGCAAAGGGACATGGTGCGCGCGCAGACCCTCAAAGAGTGTATGGAGGCTGCGGCTGGTGAGCCCGGGTTCGTAGAGTCCCAGCAGCGCATCGTAAGGATGGTCCTGGTACCCGAGGGCGTCGGCGAGTTCGCGTGAAAGGCTGATCATGCGCTGCAGGTGCGGCGCGAAACTCGCGAAATCATTGGCATCTTTGGCCCGCGCCCAGGCGTCCTGCGCGGCGCTTTTGGTGAGCGCGAGTTCGCGGGTGAGCCGTTCGGGAATGCGTTTCATCGCGCGGGTCGCGCCCAGGGCCTGAGAAGCG
The DNA here is from genome assembly GCF_000317835.1 of Deinococcus peraridilitoris DSM 19664. Taxonomy (NCBI): domain Bacteria; kingdom Thermotogati; phylum Deinococcota; class Deinococci; order Deinococcales; family Deinococcaceae; genus Deinococcus; species Deinococcus peraridilitoris. Next base: position 495,803 of record NC_019789.1, read on the forward strand.
GCCCGCCGGGTGGTTTCCTGCTGCTGGGCGCGCAGCGCGGCCTGCTCGAAGGCCGGGTCGAGCAGGCGCGCGCGGGCGATGGCACTGACCGTCGCCAGCTGTTGTGCGCGCGTGGCGCTGCCGCCGCTGGGCATCTGTGTGCGGGCGTCCCAGGTGAGGACATTCAGTACGCACAGCAAATCGTTGATTTCTGCAGCTCGATCTTGAAATTCACTCACGGCAGCCTGCCTTTCGAACCTTATTCGCGAGGGTTGGAGGGTGGCACGGACGCGCCCTGTGCGGCGAGCACGAACGCTTTTCGTTCATCGTCGAGGGCCGCGTGTACGCGCTGCAGTATTTCCGAAGCGAGGGCCTGGGGAATGACCACTACACCGTTTTCATCGGCGATCACCAGGTCCTGCGGCTGCACGGGAATTCCGCCGGCCTGAACGGTCTGGTTGACGCTTCCGCGCCCACCGGGCAGACCGGCGTTCGGGGTGATGGCGGTACTGAACACGGGGTACTGCAGGCGACTGATGGCGACAACATCCCGGCAGGCTCCGTCGATGACCGTACCGGCCAGTCCGCGCGCCTGCGCCATGCGGGTGGTGCGCTCGCCCCAGAAAGCCGCATTGCGAATTCCGTGCGAGTCGATGATGAGGACGCTGCCCGGCACCGCGGCCTGGATCCCGTCGAAGACCGCGCTCAGGTCGGTACCGAAGGTGCGCACGGTCACCGCTTCACCGATCAGGCGCGCGCCCGGCCAGACGGGCCGGAAGTCCGCGCTGAGCGCTCCGGTGCGCCCCAGGGCGTCACTGACGGTGCAGGTCAGGTCACCGTCGTCGAGCAGCGACCGGAAGGCACGCATGACCTCTTCGTTCGTCATGCGCGCCTGCCCTCCTGTGCGAGGCGTTGCCAGAGCAGCGCCCAGGCCCGCTGGCCCTGCGCGAGACGCTCGATCCGGAAGAATTCATTGGGCGCGTGAATGTCCTCGTCACCGACGGCGAACGAGAAGAAGACGGTATCGATGCCGAGCACCCGACTGAAGGTGTCCAGCACCGGAATACTGCCGCCCATGCCGACTTCCAGTGGAGGCGTGCCGTACAGTTCGTGCAGCACGGCTTTCGCGGCGCTGCGTGCGGGATGCTGGGTGGGCAGGTGGTAGGCGGGGGCGGCATGCGAGCTGGGCTGCACCTCCAGCGTGACGCCCGGCGGCAGCTGCGCGTGAAGATGAGCGATGATCTGGCGGGTGACGTGCTGCGGATCCTGCCCGGGAACGAGACGACAGGTGATTTTGGCGTGCGCTTCGGACGGCAGGACGGTTTTGCTGCCTTCGCCGGTGTAGCCGCCCCACAGACCGTTCAGTTCGAGCGTCGGGCGGTACCATTGGCGTTCCAGGGTGCTGTAGCCAGCTTCGCCAAAAGTGGCGTTCGCTCCGGTCTGCTGCAGGTACGCTTCGTCACTGAAAGGCAGCCGCTGCGTTTCCGCGCGTTCCTCGGGGGTGCGGTCCTGCACGCCGTCGTAAAAGCCCGCGACGGTGACGCGTCCGCTTTCATCATGCAGGCTCGCCACGAGGGCCGCGAGGGCGTGCAGTGGGTTTTGCAGCGCGCCACCGTGACGCCCGGAGTGTAGATCCTTCGCGGGGCCGCGCAGCGTGAATTCGAGCGCGGCGATGCCGCGCGCGCTGACGGTCAAGGAAGGCGTGTCCGCACTCCACATGCCGCCGTCCGCGCTGAGCACGAAATCCGCGCGCAGCCGTTCACGGCGTTCGCTCACGAGCGCGTCGAGGTGCGCGCTGCCGACTTCCTCCTCACCCTCGAAGAGGAACTTGACGTTGATCGGCAAAGCGCCCTGCGCGGTGAAAAAAGCGTCAGCGACCTGCACGGGAATCAAGAGCGGGCCTTTGTCGTCACTCACGCCGCGTCCGTACAGCCTGCCGTCTCGCACGGTGGGTGTGAAGGGTGGGGTGTTCCAGCGTTCCAGCGGCTCCGGCGGTTGCACGTCGTAATGCCCGTAAATCAGCGCGGTGGGCGCCCCGGGTGCGCCGAGCCATTCAGCGTACACTGCCGGATGGCCGGCGGTGGGCCACACTTCCACGGTGAGTTCTCCGCAGGCCCGCAGGCGCTCCGCGAGCCATTCTGCCGCGCGCAGCAGGTCGTGGCGATGCTGGTGTTGAGCGCTGACACTCGGGATGCTCGCGAACGCCACCAGATCCACCAGGGACGCGTCACGGCGCGCGTCGAGCACGGTCTGCACGTCGGGAAGTGTCTTCATTTGCCACCGTCCACGCTGAGCACTTGCCCGGTCACCCAGCCCGCGTAGTCCGACGCGAAGAACAGCACGGCGTGCGCGATGTCTTCGGGAGAGCCAAGGCGTTTCAGGGCGATGTTCTGCAGCAGGCGCCGTTGGCCATCCTCACCGTAACTTTCCCATTGCTTCTCGGTGGTGGGATTGCTGCGCACAAAGCCAGGCGCGACGTTGTTCACGGTGATGCCCCACTCGCCGAGTTCATGGGCGAGCTGCCGGGTGAGGCCGATCTGCGCGGCTTTCGCGCTGGCGTACGCCTGAATGCCGGTCAGGCTGATTCCCAAGCCGGCGCCGCTGGAGATGTTGATGATCCGCCCGCGTCCCTGTTGCTTCATGATCGGCGCGACCGCCTGGGCGCAGTAGAACGCGCCGTCCACGTTCACCTGGAAGATCGCGTGCCAGTCCTGCGGGGTGATCGCTTCGATGGGACGGCCCACCTGCCCAAGCACTCCTCCGGCATTGTTGACCAGCACGTCAACACGGCCCGTGTGCTGCTGCACGCCGTCGACAAGGGCCTGTACGGCGTCACGGGACGTCACGTCCACCGCGCGGGTGTGAAGGGGCGTCGCGCCCTGCCGGGCGAGGTGGGCGGTTTCGTGCAGCCGCTCTTCTTGCACATCGCACGCCCAGACGACCGCGCCGCGCTGCGCGAAGGCGAGCGCAATGGCGCGCCCGAAGCCATGCGCGGCGCCGGTCACGATCACGCTCTGCTGCTCGAAAGTGACGTTCACGCACTTTCTCCGGTGGTCTGGAAGCTGTTCGGCAGCACGGCGTGAAGTTCAGCGAGGTTGTCGCGGCTCTGGTCACGCCGTCCTTCCTCGATGTCGTGAATCAGCTCGATCAGCCGGGTGGAAATCGGTGTTGGCAGCTGGTGCTGCTCACCGAAGTGCACCACCCAGCCGACTTGCGCGTCGACTTCCGTGCGGCGTTTGCGGATGGCCAGGTCACGCCAGATGCCGCTGTGCGTCTTGGCACTTTTGCGGTTATGTACGACCATGTCCTGCATCGACTGTCGGGCCGCCGCGACAGACGCACCCGGGGTGAACGCGGCGGGATCAAAGCCGTTGAACGCTTCGGGAGTCACGCCGTGCACGTCAGCAACGCGCAGCACCTCCTGGGCCAGCGCGATGTACAGTTCACGGTCCTCAGGGCGGTTGAGGGCGTCCGCGATGCCGTCATTCGTGAGGGCGGTCGCGAACAGCAGCGCACCGTAAGCAAGTTTGCTCCACAGGTAACCGTTGATGTTGGGTGTCAGGACGGCGTTCGGTTCGAACTGGCGCAGCAGGGTGTGCAGCGCACGGGCACGTGGTGTGAGCTGTCCGTCTTGTTCGCCGATCACCACGGCGCCATGCCCGCCGTAATGAATTACCCCGGGCTCCAGGTAGTCCGCGCCGAAATTCACGAAGCTGGCCAGCACGCGGTGAGCACCGACTTCCTCGTTGAGTACCAGCGCGTTCAGGCCGTTCTGCACGGACACCACGCTGCCGCTGTCGCTGAGGTGCGGTGCGAGCGCCCGCGCGGCACTGCGTGTGTCCTGTGCTTTAGTACACAGCAGCACGGTATCCCACTGCCCCTGGAGTTCGTCAGGGGTGAAGGCGGGCGCTTGTACCGTAAACTCCTCGATGGGTCCTGTGATTTGCAATCCGGTCACTTGAATGGCCTGCACGTGCTCCGGCGCACGGTCCACGAAGGTGATGTCATGGCCGGCGCGCACAAGGTAGGCGCCAATGGTGCCGCCAATGGCGCCCGCGCCCCAGATCAGCAGCTTCATCCCTGCCCTGCCTGAACGCGCTCGGTCACGGCCCAACCGTTTTCGAGCAGGCTGCGCGTTTCCCGTACGGCCGTGTCCCAGAGAGCCAGCATGTCCTGATCCGGACGCTGATACTTCCCGCCGTAATTGCCGTCCCCCAGGTACTCACGCAGTTCCTGCGGTGCCAGCAGCCGCAACCGGTTGAGGTTCAAGGCTGTTTTTTCTTCTTCGGGAAGCGTGACGCCCGGAAGGCGGGTCCAGGGAAAGTTCTCCATCCAGGAAGCGTGCGAGGCGTTGCTGTCCGTGCGTTGCACGTGCGCCCACACCTGCGGGGCGTTCCACCAGTTGTGAAACTGCACCTGCGTGCCCGGGTGATCGGCCATCCATTCCCCGACGAAGCCCTGCGCGGGCGAGTTGCCACCGTGACCGTTGACGATCAGGATGCGCCGGAACCCTTGTTCGTGCAGCCCGTCGAGCAGGTCGCGTACGACGGCGAGGTACGTCTGTACGCGCAGCGTGACGCTGCCAGGGTACGCGCGGAAGTAAGGGGTGATGCCGTAGGGCAGTACCGGAAACACCGGAACGTCCAGGGGTTCGGCGGCGTCAAGCGCGAGTTTCTCGGGCAGGGTGTTGTCCACGCACAAGCTGAGGTAGCCGTGCTGTTCGGTGCTTCCGAGGGGCAGCACGCAGCGGTCATCGTGCTGCAGGTACGCTTCAACGTGCATCCAGTTCAGGTTTCGGATCATGTTTTTATCCTTTGTGCCGCGTGGCTCCGGCGGGCATGCACGGCCGGCAGCACCAGCTGCTCCACATCCCGCGGATCAATGGTGTGGCGGTATTCGAAAGCGTGCTTTGGGGTGGGCAGCAGCTCGGCAATCCGTTCCGAGCCGCTGGCGTACACCGCGACGTCACACCAGGCGAGCAACTCCGTCAGGTCAGCGGCGTTGATGTGGGTCGCGCGAACCGTGGTGACGTGCGGAGCGAAGCGCTTCACGCCGACATTGAAGGTCGGAAGGAAATCCTCGAAGGTAGCGATGACCGCCAGGCTGACCCGGGGATCGAGGGCGGCGAGGGCCGTGCGGGTCGCGGGCGCTGCGATGAATCCGACGGGCAGGACGTCCACGCCGGGCAGCAGCTGACGCGCTTCGTTCACGCGGTGCGCGAGCGCGAGGACCACGTCCGACTGCTGAATCTCCGTTCGCAGCTGCCCATGGCGGAGCTGCTCGAGGGTCACGGCCTGCACGTAATCTTCTGGAAGCAGCGCGGCGTGCAGATCCTCCGCGTACGCGCGGGTGACTTCGTCAAAGAGGCCGATGATGACCACCCGTACGCCGCGCGCAGGAAGCGTGGCGCTGCGTGAAAGCAGCGTGTTGAGCAGCTCGGCCACCTGCTCGGGTGTGATGCCGTCGCGCTCCGCCCGCTCGAGGACGTCACTCAGCATCGCGCGGATCCGGTGGAAGTTAGGCGCGGCACTCCGGGCGGCCGAGGTCGCGGGAGCGACGAAGGTGCCCTTGCCGGGGTGCGTGACGATCATGCCGCGTGCCATGAGGTCTTTGTACACCTGCGCGGCAGTGACGTGGCCGATGCCGAGTTCCTGCGCGAGTTCACGTACGCTCGGCAGCCGCGAACCGCGTGCGATTTCACCGCAGGCGATGCCGTATTCAATCTGACCGCGCAGCTGTACCACCACGGGGATGTTGAGCGAGCGATCCAGGGTGAAGCGGGGTGTTTTCGAGTCGGGGGTGTTATGCATGACGCCTTACATTGTGCGGTTCGGCGCTGGCCCCACGAACCGGGTGTTCCGGCGGGTGGGTGTAGAGATGGCAGGCGACGGTCTGCTCGCTGCTGGTGGGCGTGAGGTCCGGCCGCTCAGTCGCGCAGCGGTCAAAGGCGTGAGGGCAACGCGTACGAAACGGGCAGCCACTCGGAACGTGGAGTGGGCTGGGCAGCTCTCCCTGCAAGGCGGGTGTGGTGACACGCTGCTGCGGATCGAGGTCGGGCGCGGCGGCCAGCAGCGCCTGGGTGTAAGGGTGGAGCGGCTGCTCGAACAAGGCGTCCGTCGTCGCGACCTCCACGACGCGTCCGAGGTACATCACGGCGACACGGTGCGACAGGTGCCGCACCAGACGCAGATCGTGCGCGACGAACAGCACGGTGAGCTTGAGGCGTTCCTGCAGTTCCAGCAGCAGATTCACGACTTGCGCCTGTACGCTCACGTCAAGCGCGGAGACCAGCTCATCGGCGATCAGGCATTCGGGTTCGAGGGCCAGGGCGCGGGCGATGCCGATGCGCTGGCGCTGCCCGCCGCTGAATTCGTGCGGGTAACGCTGCGCGGCTTCGGCGGGCAGGCCCACCAGTTCGAGCAGCTCACGCACCCGCGCGTCGAGTTGATCTTTTGGGCGCATGCGGTGCACGGAAAGCACTTCGCGCAGCACCTGCCGGACGGTCATGCGGGGATTGAGGGACGAGAAGGGATCCTGAAAGATCATCTGCACACGGCGGTTGTAGTCGCGCAGGTGAGCGCCGCGCAACGCCAGCACGTCCTGCCCCTGGTAGCTGACGCTGCCGCTGTCCGCCTCGTAGAGGCGCACGAGGCAGCGCGCCAGGGTCGATTTGCCGCAGCCACTTTCCCCGACGATCCCGAGCGTCTCGCCTTTGCGAACGTCGAGGTTCACGTCACTGAGCGCCCGGACTTTTCTCATGGGCTGCTGGCGCCAGCGTTCGAGCAGGCTGTGGCGCACCGGGAAGGTCTTGGTGAGGTTGCGAATGTCCATCAGCACCTCCGACGAGGACTGCAACGGACCGTGAATGCTCAGCGGAGACGCGCTCATCCGGTCACCTGCTGTGGTGCGGGCAACTCGGCATGATGAACGCAGGCACTGTGCCGGGAAGTGGTGATGGGGATCAGCGGCGGCTCACCGTTCACGCAGGCGGGGGTCTGGTAGGTACAACGCGGCGCGAACGGGCAGCCCTCGGGAAGGTGCAGCAGATTGGGTGGCGCTCCTGGAATGGGCAGCAGGGGAAGCCGCCGTGCCCCCCCGCCGGGCAAGCTCCGCAGCAGTCCCAGCGTGTACGCGTGCCGTGGCTGCTGAAACAGCTCGCTGACCTCCGCCGTCTCGACGAGTTTCCCGCCGTACATCACGGCGACGCGGTCGCAGGTCTGCGCGACGACCCCGAGATCGTGGGTCACCAGGATCACGCTCATGCCGAGCTGTTCACGCAAGCGCAGGATCAGCCGAAGAATCTGATCCTGAATGGTGACATCCAGCGCGGTGGTCGGTTCGTCGGCCAGCAGAATCTGCGGTTCGGACGCCAGGGCGATGGCGATCATGGCGCGTTGCCGCATGCCGCCGGAGAACTGGTGGGGATAGTCCGTCAGGCGCGCCCGGGCGCTGGGAATGCCGACGAGGTCGAGCAGTTCCGCTGCGCGCTCCACGGCAGCCTTGCCGGTGAGACGCCGATGCTCACGCAAATTTTCGCGAATCTGCTCACCAACGGTCAGGACGGGATTCAGGGCTGTCATGGGTTCCTGAAAGATCATGCTGATCTGCCCTCCCCGAACGGTGCGGAGTCTGGATTCGGGCAAGCTGAGCAGATCGAGTCCCTGGTAGGCGATGGTGCCGCTCACCTTGATCGGTGGGCGGTGAAGGTTGAGCAGCGCGCGCAGCGTGACGCTTTTGCCGCTTCCGCTTTCCCCGACGAGGCCGAGCACTTCACCGGGACGCAAATCGAAATTCACGCCGCGCACGGCGTGCAGTTCGCCGCTCGGCGTGGGAATGCGGACATTGAGGTCACGCACGCCCAGGGCGGGGCTGGTGGCAACCGTCATGCGCGGGGCCTCAAGGCGTCGGCGAGCCCGTCGCCGATGAGGCTGAAGGTCACCCCGGCGAAGGTGAGGGCCAGACCGGGAAAGGTGGAGATCCACCAGGCGGTGGCCATGAAGTTCTTGCCGTCCGCGACCATCACACCCCATTCAGGCGTGGGAGGCTGAGCGCCGAGGCCGAGGTAACCGAGCGATGCGCCCAGCAGGATGCCGAGGCTCATGTCGGTCATCAGGTACACGACGGCCGGCGTCACGGCATTCGGAAAGATGTGACGCAGCAACACCCGGGTGGGACTGTACCCCAGCACGCGCGCGGCCTGGGCGTACTCGGCTTTTTTCTGCGCGAGCACTTCACCGCGCACCAGACGCCAGTAGGTCACCCAGCCGACGGCGCTCACGGCGATGTACATGTTGGTGAGGCCTGGACCGAGCACGGCGACGATGGCGATGACCAGCACCAGGAAGGGAAACACCACCACGATGTCGGCGATGCGGCCCACCAGCGCGTCTGACCAGCGGCCCAGAAAGCCGGTGAGCGCGCCGAGCAGGCTGCCGAAGATAAACGGAAACATGGTGGTGAAGAGCGCGATCTGCAGATCGATGCGGGTTCCGTGAATGACGCGGCTCAGCACGTCACGGCCGAAGTTGTCCGTTCCAAAAGGGTGCGTGGCATTCGGGGGTTGCAGGATGGCGTTGTAGTCGAAGTCGGTGGGACTGTAGGGCGCCAGGAGGCGCGGCACGAACGCCGCGGTGAGGAGCACGAGCAGCATCAGCAGGCCGATCAGCAGGGTGGGTTTGGGCATGCGGCGCGTTGTGGGCGGTGTGTTGGGCGCGATGGGTTGCAGGGCAGTGGTCACGGATTCCTCCTCTCGGGGGTTCGCACGGTGAGGGTGGGGAAACGGACGGCGATGTTCATGAATGCTCGATGCGTGGATCGAGGCGGGCGTGCAGCAGGTCGGTGATCAAAAAGACCAGTGACACCAGGACCGCGAAGGTCATGGTGAGGCCCTGAATGACGGGGTAGTCCCGTCCGAAGATGGCGTCGACCATCAAGCGGCCCACTCCGGGAATGGCAAAGACGGTTTCGGTGATGACGGCGCCGCCGATGAGCGCCCCGATGTTCATGCCGAGCAGGGTGACGGTGGAGATCATGGCGTTGCGCAGCACGTGACGCGTCATGACCACGCGTCCGCGCAGGCCTTTGGCGCGGGCGAATTCGACGTACTCCGCCGTGAGAACCTCGATGACGCTGTTGCGCAAGGTGCGCATCAGGACCGCGGCGAGGTTGAACGCCAGCGTGAATGCGGGCAGGAACAGGTGGTAGAGGTGCTCACCGAACGTGTCGCCGTACCCGCCGATCGGAAACCAGTGCAGCCGCGCGCCGAGCAGCGTGAGCAACTGCAGGGCGATGTAGAACACTGGAAGTGAAAGGCCCACCTGAAAGACCGCGCGGATCAGGTTGTCGATCCAGCGGTTGCGGTGTACGGCCGCCAGCACGGCCAGGGGAATGGCGAGCAGCGCGCCGAGCACTGCGGCGTAGGCGGTGAGAAACAAGGTGACGGGCAGGCGTTCGCCGATCAGGCGCAGCACGGGTACTTTCAAGCTGATGCTTTCACCCAGATCCCCTTGCGCGAGGCGTTGCAAGAAGATGCCGAATTGCACGGGCAGCGGGCGGTCCAGGCCGAGCTGACGGTTGGTGCGTTCGACGATTTCGGGGGTGGCGCGGTCTCCGAGGATGGCGCTTGCCGGATCGCCCGGCAGCAGGCGGACGAGCAGGAAGGTCAGCAGGAGCACCGCGAACAGCGTCGGGATGGTCTGCAGCAGGCGTTTGGCGACGTACGAAGCGCGCATCACTTCCTCCTGAACAGGTGCCGCTCCCCCGCGTTCCAGCGTGGAGAGCGGCACCTTCGGTGAGGTTACTTCTCGAGGTAGGTGGAAGCGAAGATGTTGTTGCCAAGCGGAATCTGCACGAACCCTTTGACGTTCTTCGACAACGCGACCGGGTATGGGGTCTCGTAGAGGAACACGATGGGCGCCGCGTTCATGTAGATGCTTTGAATCTGCTTGTACTGGTCAGCGCGCTTGGTGCGGTTGGTTTCCTGCTGGCTCTGCGCGAAGAGCTTGTCGATTTCGGGGCTTTTGAAGCCGGTGTAGAGCGACTCGATATTGTCAAAAATCGCGAAGTACCGGGTGATCTGACTGGGATCGTTGATGTCGTTCGTCCAGGCGGCCGTGCGCATCTGGAAATCCGCCGCGCGGTACCGGGCAGTTTTGGTGGCCGCGTCGAGTTGCTCGATTTTGAGCCTCACGCCGGCCGCTGCCCACATCTGCTGCAGCGCGGTGAGCAGTGCCAGGTCGTCGGCGCTGCCGCTGGTGGCCATGCTGGTCACTTCGAAGCCGTTGGGAAAGCCAGCGGCCGTCAACAGCTGCTTGGCTTTGTTGAGGTCGTACGGGTAGCCGGTCTGCGCGGCGTACAGCGGAGTGGTGGTGGACATAAAGGACTTCATCGGCTTGCCCGTTCCGAAGGTCACGATCTGCACCAGCGCTTCTTTGTTGGTGGCGTAGTTGAGGGCTTGACGTACCCGAACGTCGCTGAGCGGGTTGGCCGTCCCGTCTTTGAGTTTCGGCCGGTTGTTCATCAGGACGCTGTTCACTTTGGTGGACGGGAACAGCTGCATGTTGATGTTCGGGTTGGCCTTGAGTTCGTTGACGCGGCTGAGTGGAATGAATTCCGCTCCGTCAAGTTCGCCGGCCTGCAGTTTGAGGATGCGGGTGTTGTCGTCCGGGATGATTTCAAAGCGGATCGAGTCGAGGTACGGCAGGGCTTTGCCATCCTCGCCTTTCTTCCAGTAGTGCGGGTTGCGCTTGAGGACCATGCTGGAGCCTTTTTTCCATTCGCTCAGCACGAACGGTCCGGATCCGACGGGTTTTTCTGCGAAGGCTTTGGCTTTCGCAGCGTCATTGCTGCCGGGCGCAGCCGTGAAGAGTTTTTGCGGCATGATCCCGGTGTTGAAGGTCGCCAGGGCAGCGGGCAGGGTCGGGTCGGGACGCTTCAAGTTGAGGGTGACGGTATTGCCGCTGGCGGTGATGGTGTCGATGGATTCCAGCGACCCGCTCCAGGCGCCGTTGTCGGGCTTGCGGGCACGGTCAAGCGACCATTTGACGTCTTGCGCGGTCAGGGCGCTGCCATCAGCGAATTTCAGGTTGGGACGCAGGGTGAGCCGCATGCTCTTGCCATCCGCCGCAACCGTGTAGGCGGATGCCAGGCCAGGCTGAACGCCTTTACCGTCGTTGGTGGGCTGCAGCAGCGTGTCGTACAGGTTGGTGAGGATCCAGATGTCGAGGTTCGCGTCGTTGAGAACCGGGTCGAGAAACAGTGAGTCGGCGTACCGACCGTATCTGAGTTCTCCTCCGCGGGTTGCGGCCAAAGCCTGGGTGAGAGACAAAACTGCACCGAGGGCGAGCGTCGTTCGAGCGAAACCGTTCATAGTTCCTCCTGGTTACCGCAGCTGAGATTACTGTTATGAACAAGCATAACGCTACAAGGTCGATGTGTCAAAACTTGTGTGACAATGCGCAAATATTTTGGGATATTTTACGGAGAATCCACGGTTTTAGCGCGCACTGTCACTTGAAAACATGACAATGCGCAGGGCGACCCCTGGAATGGAGCAGCCGTACATCTAGACCATTACACTTGTGCCTTCAACATACACCTGATTTGATGCCAAAAGGTAAACCCGGAACGACGCTCCAACCCGGCCGGCCTCTCAGGCCCTGGGCTTTGCCTGAATCCTGAAAGATGACAAACATGACTTCACTTCCCGCCTTGCTTGAAGCCACGAAACCCGGAACCACCCATCACGGCTTTCTCACCGCACCTGTCAATCCCGCAACCCAAATTTCTGTCCATGTCATCCGAGGTCCACATCCCGGCCCGACGCTGCTGATCACCGCCGGTGTTCATGGCGCTGAATACGCCTCCATCGAAGCCGCCTACCAGATGGCGCGTACCGACCCGCTCAACCTCACGGGCACCCTGGTGGTTCTGCCCATTGTCAATCCCACCGCCTTCTTCGAGCGCAGCATCTACATCAACCCCATCGACGGAAAAAACCTCAACCGGATGTTCCCCGGTCGGGCCCAGGGCACCTACGCCGAACGGCTCGCGTATTGGCTGCACGAGCACTACCTCACCCGGACAGACGCCTTGCTCGATCTGCACGGCGGGGATCTCGTCGAAGCCCTTGAACCCTTTTCGGTCTACACCCGCGACCACCAACCTTCTCGCGACCTCGGTCGTGCCTTTGGCTTACCGCACCTGCTGCCAAGCTCCAGTGCAGGCGTGTCCATCAGTATCGCCACCAGCCATAACATTCCCGCCATCATCGCGGAAGCCGGAGGACAGGGCCGCTGGACAACCCAGGATGTGCGCAGGCTCACCGACGGCTGCTTTCGTGTCATGACCAGCTTGGGGATGATCACCGGTGCAGCCGAGGCGCTTCCCATCACCGAGCACCATGAGTTTGCCTGGCTTCACGCACCACGAGCGGGCCTCTGGCGCCCGCAGGTCACGGTAGGAGAACACGTTCAGGCCGGACAGCACCTCGGAACGCTCAGCAGCCTGCTCGACAGCGAACAGCAGACCTTCATGGCGCCAAACGCAGGCGTCGTGCTGTTTCTGGTGTCCAGCCTCGCCATGAATGAAGGTGATCCCCTGATCGGTATCGGTGCAGGAACGCACGATGACCACGGCTGAGAAGCTGGCTCCGAGTGCACCGCGACCAACCAACTCCCTGCTTTGCCGACACTCCACCACGAACCTGCCTGTCGTCGCACCCGGCACCAAAACCCCCTTCTCCGAGCGCCCGTCACGACACCTGAAGTGCCAAAGCCGGACCGACTGGCAAGAAGCGTTGTTGCCTTGACCACTCCTGCGCACCTGCCCGATACCGCGAAAACCCGAGGGTTCGTCGCGCTGCTGCTGACCAACCTCATGATGAACGGCGGATTCTTCATGGTCATCCCGCTGATCAGCGTGCATTACGTGAACGACCTCGGCTGGGCTGCCGGAACCATCGGGCTGGTACTCGCCGCCCGTCAGATGACCCAGCAGGGCCTGACGGTATTTGGAGGCGCGCTCTCAGACCGGCTTGGCCCACGCGGACTGATCCTGACGGGCTTGCTGGTGCGCGCGCTTGGATTCGGATCCATGGGCTGGGCGAACGACTTCACCACCCTGCTCGCCGCTGCCCTTCTCTCCGGAGTGGGCGGCAGCCTGTTCGACGCGCCAAAAAACGCCGCCGTGGCTGCGCTGACCTCAACTGCAGATCGTACGCGTGCCTTCAGCCTGATGGGCGTGACGGGAAACCTTGGGATGGTCATCGGACCGTTGATCGGCGCCGCGCTGCTTCACACCGACTTCCAAACGGTCGCCCTTGCTTCCGCCTTCGTTTATGTACTGGCTTTTTTTCTGCTGGCTCCCGCCCTGCCGCAGCTGCGAACGACGGCGACAACCGCAGGCCTGGCAGGACTCGGAATCGTCATCCGCGACCGGCGCTTCGTGATTTTTACCGTGCTGCTGATGGGGTACAGCGTGCTGGTGGTGCAACTGAACGTCGCGGTCACCTTGAAGGGCAGCGCGATGGCGGGAAGCGTCGCTGTTCCGTGGCTGTACGGAGTGAATGCCGGCCTGGCCATCGCGCTCCAGTACCCGCTGCTCCGTCTCGCCGAACGGCTGCTGCCCTTACCGCTGGTGCTGATCCTCGGGGTAGGTTTCGCCACTGCGGGGTTGGCCGGGATGGCGCTGGCCACCACCTTCCCAATGCTGCTGGGCTGCGTCGCGGTCTTCGCGCTGGGCATGATGCTCGGCCAACCGACCCAGCAGACCCTCACGGCACAGCTCGCACAGCCTGGTCTGTATGGCGCGTACTTCGGTTTCGGCGCCTTGTCGATGGGCGTCGGAGGAGCCCTGGGGAACGCGTTTGGTGGAGGACTGTACGACCTGGGCAACCACCTGCATTTCCCCGCCCTGCCCTGGCTGACGTTCGCTGCACTTGGCGCGCTTACGGCGCTCGGGTTGTGGTGGCACCTGCGCGTACCCCACGAAAGAACGCCAAAGCAAACACACGTCACTTAGAACGTTTGTCCATTCCACCCTTGGAGGAAGACACGCCATCAATGCCATTGACCTGGGCAGAATGGACGCGCGCAAGCCCTCAAACCGCTTTGAGGGCTGTCCTGCGCAAGACGCCCTGAAGGACGCCTGCCCGCTTCCAAACGCTCCTGGTCAAGGTCACTCGCTCCCCGCGCTGACAGCGTGCCCAAAAGCGGTTTCGGGCACTGCGCGCTCTCCGCTCGGTCAAAGACATGGATCAAAAACCTATCCATGTCTTTGACAGCCGCTTTAAGGTCAAGGCAACGCGTCATCGGTCCTGACCGGCTGAATGGGGCGAACACGGTCAGCAGCACATCCCACGCGAGGAACATCAGCAGCAGAACTCCGGGCGTCACCAGCAACCCAGGCACTTCATCACTCTCCCCCACGCGCCGTTCCTCAGGCCCGTGCGGAGGAGGCTGCGGTGCCTCAACAGTCGCTTCAAGATCAAACTCCCTGGCGCAACCCGTTCCCGGCTGCATTCAGGTAAAAACTGACCGGTTCGGCCCGAGGGCAGGCGGGCAGGAGGCTCACGAACCATTGCGCTCCTCGGCAGAACCCGTCGCGCCGTAACCTTGATCAACCGGTGCAGGAAGTGCGCCACGGCCCTTAACCTTGCCGCCGAATCCGGGTCGCCGCAGCCTGCACTGGGTCCCACACCGAATTGAATGGCGGCGCGTACGCCAGGTCCAGCTCCTCCAGCTGCGATACCGTCATCCCTGCGTACAGGGCCGTGGCCAGCACGTCGATGCGTTTGTCTGCGCCGCGCTTCCCGATGGCCTGACCGCCCAGCAAGCGCCCCGTCCCACGCTCCACCACCAGCTTGACCCTCAGGTCCTCAGCACCTGGCATGTAGCCCGCCTGATCCGTGGATTTCAGCAGCACCGTCTCGCATTTCAGCCCGGCCGCCTGCGCTTCCCACTCGTTCAGGCCCGTTCTGGCGACTCCCAGCTCGAACACCTGTGCGACGGCCGTCGCGACAATACCCGCGAAGCTCGTCTTTCCCCCGGCGGCATTCCGTCCCGCCACCCGGCCTTGCTTGTTCGCGGTGGTGCCCAGCGGAATCCACACAGGCTTGCCGAGCACCCGGTGGTAATGCTCGGCGCAGTCCCCTGCCGCGTACACGCCCGCCGCGCTCGTCTTCATGTGTGCATCGACGGCCAGCGCGCCCGTGACACCGAACGGAATGCCGGCCCTGAGTGCCAGATCCACGTTCGGCTGCACCCCGGTCGCGAGGATCACCAGATCCGCTGCCAGATTCCCGTCGTTCGTCTGGACTTCCCGCACCCGCCCATCCTGCCCGGCGCAGGCCCGGACGATGCTGTCCCGCAACTTCAGGTTCACGCCATGACGGTCCAGCTCTTCATGCAGCGCTTCCGCGAGTTCCTGGTCGACCGCATGGAACACCTGCTCACCCCGCTGCACCAGCGCCACCTGTAAGCCACGCCGGGTCAGGTTCTCGGCGAGCTCCAGCCCGATGTATCCACCACCGACGATGACCGCGCGCCGGGGTTGCTGGCCTTGCAGAAAAGCATCAATACGAATCGCGTCTTCCAGCACGTCCAGGTGAAACACCCCCGCGAGATCGCGGCCGGGCAGGGGGAACTCCACCGGACTGGCCCCCGTCGCGATCAGCAAGTGGTCGAACGGCTCGACGAGGACCCGCCTGGCTTCCAGGTCCCGAACGTGCAGCACCTGTCGCTGCGTGTCGATTTCCAGCACCTCGTGCCGTAAGCGCACCTCAATGTCCCGCCGGGCGAAACCCGCGACGCTGCGCGCCATCAGCTGTTCACGCCGCTTCACCACCCCACCCAGCCAGTACGGCATCCCGCACTGGCTGTACGACGCGAAATTCCCTTTGTCGAACGCAGTGATCTGCAGCTCAGGATTCACCCGCCTGGCTTCACTCGCGGCACTCATGCCCGCCGCGTCCGCGCCGATCACAAGAAAGCGAGGCCGCTTCACCCGGCACCTCCGCACCCAGACAGTACGTTCATTCCAGACCTTCTTCGTAGTGCACGCCGCCCAACGCGTTGTTGAGCCCTTCAGCGAGCGTAGGGTGGATGTGGATCATGTCCTGCAGGTCAGTGTACTTCGCACCGAGTTGCATGGCCGTGACGAACTCATGCACAAGTTCCGCGCCGTCCGCGATGAGGACCGAAGCACCAAGAATCCGGTCGGTTTCAGCGTCCGCGACGACTTTGATCAGGCCGCGTGTCTCACCGATCGCCCGCGCTTTCGCGACCTTACGCGCTTCATACTTCCCGATCTTCAACTTGAAGCCCGCCTGACGGGCTTCCCGTTCGGACAGCCCCACCCGGCCGAGCTGCGGGTCGGTGAACACTCCCCAGGGCACCACCCGGTCCTTGATGCTGAGGTCGGCGTGTTTGATGACGTTCTGGTAGATGATGCGGGAATCATCCCGTGCGGTGTGCGTGAACATCGGCCCGCCCCGCACGTCTCCCAACGCCCAGAGACCCGGAGCGCTGGTTTCCAGCCGGTCGTTGACTTTGATGAAGCCACGCCCGTCGAGGTCCACGCCCGTGTGCTCGAGCCCCAGCCCGTCGGTGTTGGGGACGCGGCCTGTGGCGATCATCAGGTGCGTGCCTTGATACGTGCACTCCCCACCGCTGACCGTGGCCGTCGCCCGCACGCTCCCTTCGTTACCAGAGACGCGGGTCACGCGGGCGTTCACGATCACTTCGATGCCTTCGGCTTCCAGTGCTTCCTGAAGAACCTCGGCAATATCCTCATCCTCGTTTGGAAGGAGGTGCGACGCACTTTGCAGGACCGTCACCCGACTGCCGAAACGGCGGTACATCTGCGCGAACTCCACCCCGATGTACCCCCCGCCGACAATCACGAGGTGTGGTGGAATCTCGCGGAGTTCCATTGCCGTGGTGGAGTCCAGGAAAGGGAGCTGCTCCAGACCCTCGATGGGCGGGACGTTGTTGCGCGTTCCTACCGCAATGAAGATCTTGTCGGCGCTGACGGTTTCGCCGTTCACTTCGAGAGTGCGTTCCCCGGTGAAGCGCGCCTCACCGCGGATCAGGGTGACGTTCTCGTTCTGCTCGACGTTCCGTTCGGACCCGCTGCGGATGCTTTCCACCAGCTGGTTCTTGCGGTCCACGACGCGACTGAGGTTCACGCGCACGTCGGACGTTTCCACGCCCCACTGCTCACTCAGGTACGCCTGGTGCGCCACGCGAGCGGAAGCAATCATCGCCTTCGTGGGAATACACCCCCAGTTCAGGCAGGTACCGCCGAGTTCCGCTCTTTCAATCAACGCGACCCGCAGGCCCTTGTACGCGAAGCGGTGCGCGAGCGGTACACCCGCCATGCCACCCCCCAGGACGATCGCGTCGTAGTGCGGGCCGGTCCCTGCTGCCTGGCTGCTCTGCGCCTGAGGATCTGTTTCACCGGTCGGATCACCGGGACGAGCCACCGCTTCAAACGTCGCTTGGTCGCGGGTGCTCTCGTTCCTGTTCACGTCGGGCTGCGCCTGAGTCATATCGTTCGTTTTGTCGGTCATGCTGACCTCCGCGAAGGGGAAAACGTGCTGCTGCGAGCTAAGGGGTCCCGCCCGTGGTCGAGCGGCTCACCCTGGTACGTCCTCGTGCTGAGGTGTACAGGGAGTTCCGCGAATGTGCCCGGCGGGGACGGCTTCCTCGTTGAACTTACCGAGGTCGGTCTGGTGTTCGCCGTGGCTGACGTCCCCGGCAGTGTCGGCGGGAGCGCCAGGAGTTCCGCGGTGCCGTCGGTCCGGTTTTCCGACGCGCAGGGTCAGCAGCTTGGCACGGTGTACCACTGGGAAGGTGACAGGTTCATCAACCTGACCCGTAAGGACTTGTCTGACGGTGCACATCACCAGGCCACCGGGGAACGCTGGCGCAGTCCCTTGAGGGTGACAGCGTCAGACTCCCCAGGACTGGGGATGAAGTGCAGCAACGCTGGCATCACGAATAGCCCCTCGGGTCTCAGTACGGCAGCGACAGTTGTATGGACCCGCATCAAAGTGGGGAGCGGCTGTCGGCGCTCCCATCCGTCTTCAACCGGTGAGCCCACCGACCGGCGGCCAGTCTGTACGTCCGGCGATTCATCCTTCACGTCTCAGCAGGCGAGTCGCTTCAGTCAGGCAGGACTTCCACTCCCCGCCAGAAGGCGACGTACCCTTTGATCTGCATCGCGGCATCATTGGGGTTCGGGTAGTACCAGGCGGCGTCAGGATTTGTGTTTCCGTCTACTTCGATGTTGTAGTAACTGGCCCGGCCTTTCCAGGGGCAGGTGGATTGCGTGAAGCTGTCCTTCAAGTACTCTCCTTTCACAGCCTCAGGCGGGAAGTAGTGGTTGCCTTCCACGACGATGGTTTCGTCACTTTGCGCGATGGTCGTGCCGTTCCACACTGCTCGCATACGGTACCTCCAGGTCGAGGAGAGAACTTCAAAATACCGCGCGCGGTACCTGCCGCACGCCGGGCGCAAGGGAAGCGCAAGGGCCTTCGATAAGGAGCATTGTGCGCAGCCGCCCGAGCTGTGTGCAGATGCAGCAGGGCACGGGCGTGAATGTCGAGGAGTGGCTGCGGGCTGAGCGGTCCGGTCATCGCATTCTTACGTCTCCTTGTGTACGGTGCTTTTCAGCGCCTCGATGCTCTCGCGCGGCAAGTCAAGGTTTATTTCGTGCACTTCCGCCGAATGGCCGATTCCTTCGAGGAGCGTGATCGTCAAGCGTCCCCGAGGTGCTCGCGGAGTTCCTCCAAGCCTGCCAGAACCCCGGAATCAGGTCCGCTTGCGTCGGCGTTGAGCTCTGGAACATACACGGGCAGCTTGAGCTGCTGGAAGACCTGAATAGCACGCGCCCAGGCGTTTCCCGGGAGCATCCCGCGACAGGTGGCTGAGCGCCACCTGACCCGCCGCGACCACGATGGGGAGGAAGGCGGGTACGAACCGGGCGTGCACGTGCAAGGCTCGGGCGAGAAGCTCCACGAAAGGATCAAGGAAGTCCCCGGCGAAGCGGGCGATGCGCTGTGCCGGGTCACGCGGGCCGGGAAGCACCGCGAGCAGCACCTGCCAGACCAGCCAGAGGCCGTAAAAGGCCAGGAGCAACTGGCCGGCGGCAAGCAGGGTTTGCAGCAGGAAGGTCATGCCTCCTCGGCCTTCTCCAGGGCCGCCTTGTAATCCACGATGACACCAATGAAGGCGGCATGCACGAACGACTGCGGGAAGTTCCCCAGCATCCGCCCAGTGTGCGGGTCGGCTTCCTCTGCGAACAGGTGCAGGTCGTTCGCGTACTCCAGCGCCGCCTCGAGAATGACTTTCGCGCGCTGCACGTCACGCATCACCCAGTACTGAGCGACCCACAACGTGCCCGCCAGGAACGTGCCCTCCCGGCGGACGCTCTCGGCCTCCAGGTGCCGCCAGTACAGGTTCCCCACACGGTAATCACGTTCCAGCACGTCAATGGTCGCGAGCATCTCCGGCGAGTCCGCCT
This sequence comes from Deinococcus peraridilitoris DSM 19664, assembly GCF_000317835.1. Classification (NCBI taxonomy): domain Bacteria; kingdom Thermotogati; phylum Deinococcota; class Deinococci; order Deinococcales; family Deinococcaceae; genus Deinococcus; species Deinococcus peraridilitoris. The sequence goes on from NC_019789.1 coordinate 515,306, forward strand.
CGCAGTACCCCCACACCGGGTAGAGGGCCGCCGTGACATCCACCGCTTCACCTCCGGCGATGTAGGCGTACGCGCCCGTCTTCGTGAGCCCGTACTGCTTCACCCACGCGCGGATGTCTTCCTCGGTGTTCTGCCAGCGCCCGCGCTGCTCGTCGCTCACCGCGTACTGCTGGAGGTACTTGAGGGCAGTTGCCGTCACGACCTTGCCCGTCACGTAAGGCCGCTTGGTGCGTTCCTCCCAGATGCCGTAGTCATCTTCCCGCCAGTGCTCGCACAGGAACTCCGCGAGGCACTCCACCAGCTCCCAGTGCTCGCGCGTCCCGAAGTGATCGTAGATGAGTTTCGCGGCCAGCAGGACGTTCGCGTACGCGTCGAGCTGCAACTGACCGCGCGCGCCGTTCCCGATCCGCACCGGTGCACTCAGCGCGTACCCGGCGAGATCGAGTTCTTCCTCCTCGGGGGCCTGCTGGCCGTCCGCGGTGAGGAACGGAGCAATCGGCAGGTGGCCGTCGTCACGGGGACCGTACTGGCAGACGAAATCCAGGAAGGCGCGTCCTTCACGACCGTCACCGCCTGCCCGGGTGAGGGCGCTGACGATCATGCCGGTGTCGCGCAGCCACACGTACCGGTAATCCCAGTTGAGCTCACCGCCCACGATTTCGGGGAGGCTGGTGGTGGCGGCCGCGAGGACCGCGCCGGACTCCTGATACGTGAGCATGCGTAGCGCTCGCAGTGAACCGGCCACTTCCTGCTCGTAGGGGCCGCGGTACGTCGCGTGGGTGGTGACGTCCCGCCAGTGCAGGAGCGTCGCTGCGCGCCAGCGCGTCATGATCTCCCAATCGAGCCTCTCCTGCTGTGAGCCCGTCAGGAACGCCCAGCCCGGCTCGCCGGCCGGAATGAGACCGTGAATCTCAGCGCCCTGAACGTGCAGGGGGTGCGAGGCGTACAGGTACAGCCCGTCGTTGATGACGACCGCGTTCCCCTCCGCGCGCAGCAGCCCGGGTTCGCGGGCGTAGTTCGGCGCGGGACGCACCGTGAAGCGCAATTCGTCAGGCGTGGCCGAGAACACCCGGCACAGCCCGCGCGGTAAGTCCGGCGCGAACATCAGGAAGTCCGTGACGACCAGCTCACCCTGCTCGTGGCGCAGGCGCGTTTCCAGGACGGCGCTGTCCCCCAGGTACGCGCGCCCTGAAGGTCGCAACCCCGGCGTGTCCAGCGTCCACCCTCCCCCCTGCTCGTCAAGGAGCGCTGCGAACAGGGTAGGGGCGTCGAAGCGCTGCGGGGAATACCAGATGATGTCGCCGGTCCTGGTGACCAGCGCGCTGGTGCGCCGGTCACTCAGGAGCCCCAGGTCACGTATGGAGCGCGCGGATTCCCCGCTTCCCGCCATGCTGCTCTCATCAGGCACGCCCTTCCTCCATCAGGCGCCCTGGCCGGTGTTCATCATCAGCCCGCCGTCCAGCACGAAGGTCTGACCGGTCGCGTAATCCGCGTCACTCGACGCGAGGTACACGGCGAGGCGCGCGATCTCCCAGGGTTGCGCGGCGCGCTTGAAGGGGATGCTCTGTACTTGTTTGGCGTACACTTCCGGGTCATCCTTGGCTGGCTGGTTGAATGGTGTGAGGACCATGCCGGGCGCGATGTTGTTCACGTTGATCAGGTCCGGCGCGAGTTCCAGCGCCAGCGTCCGCGTGAGGTTGCGCAGCGCGCCTTTGGCGCTGTCGTACCCGGCGGCGCCCGCCCTTGGGATTTCCTGGTGGACGCTGGTGATGTTGATGATCTTCCCGCGTCCGCCCGCTTCACGCCGCGCGCGGATGAAGTGCTGGCAGCAGTAGAACGGCCCGAAGACGTTGGTACGCAGCTCATTTTCCCAGTCTTCGGGGGGCATCTCCGCCACCTGCTTTCCGGTGGAGTCGACGCCGGCGTCGTTCACGAGAATGAAGGGCGTGCCGAGTTCCTGCCGGGTGCGCTGGAAAAGCTGCGCGACCTGCTGTTCGTCACGCTGGTCGATCTGTACCACGATGGCCCGTCGTCCCTGCGCTTCGACTTCCTGGCGGGTTTTGTCCGCGCCTTGCTGGTCGTGCAGGTACGTCACGGCGACGTCCGCGCCTTCGCGGGCGAACTCGACGGCCATGGCCTGGCCCATCCCGGAGTCGCTGCCGGTGATCACCGCGACTTTCCCTTCAAGGCGCCCTGTTTTCGGGTGGTTCTGCGGTTCGGGGAGTGGGGTCGTTTTCAGGTCGTCCTGACTCATGCGTCTCCTGCTTCTCCTGGCTGCATGGGCGGGAAACTTTCCCTGCCCGTCATTCAGGCGGGGATGCCGGTTTTAATTGGTTTTGGTGACTTTCCAGATCACGCCCGCCCCGGGTTGCGGCTCGTACGGCTGCTTGGTTTGGCTGAAGGAGGCGTGCCCGGTGCTTTTTTGCTCTCGGGCTGGTGGACCTCCGCTGAGGGCGGTTTGCATGAGGAGCGCTCCGAGGGGGCGAGGCTGACCACCAGGGCGTTTCTGCTTCTTTTGTTCATCATCTTTCCTCCGGTTGCTCTCACCTTCTGGTCAGGCTCAGCGTAAGAGAGTCAGCACTCATTGCTGTGTCGACTGGACGACACTACTGACGTCAAGCCGGGCGCATAAAGCAACAGTAAAAACGCATCAGCCGAACAAACAAGCGATGAGCAAGGACAATCGTCCGAAGTCAGCGATCGAGATGAAGCCTTACTGAGAACAGCCTTCAGGAAGGTCACGAGAATCAGCACCCCGCAGCGCGTCTCCTCTGTTACAACGCGGGCAGATGACGAGCGCGTGGTTCGTACACGACACGGAACTCTTCCAACTCCTCAGTGACGAGGACATTCGGGTGCTCAAGGAAGTCTGCACCTACCGGACGTACCACAAAGGTGAAGCCCTCTACCGGGCCGGTGAGGAAGCCAGCGCACTGCACATCATCGTCGGTGGGCACGTCAAGCTCGTCACACCCAGCGCAGGCCTTCAGGAGCGCGTGGTCGCCATCTGCGGCGCAAATGACTTCATCGGCGAGCTGTTCGTGATGTCCCAGGCCCGCCACCACACGGACGCGATCGCGGACAGTGACCGTGTCGTGAGCTGCCCGATCAGCATGGAGGAGTACCAGCAACTGGCAGTGCGCGCCCCGCATTTCGTCGTGAGCTTCACGCAGGTCCTCGCCAGTCACCTGGCCTACTGTCACGACCAGCTGGGCCTGAGGTCACTCCCCCTCAAGGAACGCGTGATTCACGCCCTCGTGCACGAGGCCCGCCGATTCAGCCAGGTGGATGACGCCGGCTGGGCCCGCCTGGAACGCCAGCTCACCCACGAGGAACTCGCGTCACGCGTGAATGCTGCGCGCGTCAGCGTCTCGGAAGTCATGGCGGAACTCCGCGCGGCCGGAATGCTGCGCGGTCACCGCGGGAGGTACGAGCTGAACATCCCAGCTCTCGAACAAGCGGCTGAGGGCAGAGGGGCTCGCCTGGTATTTGCTCCGCAACGCGAGTAGAAACCACTGGCATGCCAGCGTCTCCCCTCCCCGTCCGCGCTCGCGTGAGGCATGCTGCTCACGTCAATCGCCCTGTTCGTCCTCGCGGCCCTCCCGGAAATCGGCGGCGGGTACCTGGTATGGCTGTGGCTGCGCGAAGGCCACTCCTGGTGGGTCGGGCTGCTGGGTGCTCTGGTGCTGATGCTGTACGGTGTCCTGCCGACCCTGCAACCGCAGTCCTTTGATTTCGCACGGACCTACGCGGCGTACGGAGGACTGTTCATCGTATTCTCGCTGCTCTGGGGGAAGGCCGCTGAAGGCAAGACGCCGGACCAGCCGAGCCTCTGGGGCGCCGGCATCGCTTTGACTGGTGCGCTTATCATCGCCTACTGGCCGCGCGGGTAGAAGTTCCCTCTCAAGCGCCACCTTCGCTTACTGATCCCGTGGTGGACGACCTCAAGGCGGCTCCACAACTGCATCAGGGTGTCGCCCGCCAGTAAATGCAGGCTTGCCTCCCGCCACCCGCGACCTTCGTCAGCACGTTCACCACAACGAACGGCCACGCCCTCCCCGCTCAAGTGGTTCCCGAATCAGGAATAAGACCGCCAGTACCACCCGAACAGATTGATCATTACTGTCGCGCCCCGCCAGAGCAGCCCGGCAGGCCGCTCACGGTCATGCGTGAGTGCCTGCCGAGCGAAACTGTACGAGGTGACGACTTCCCGCCAGGAACCCTGACGGATTACTTGCCTTTCGCGGCTTTCTTCGTCGCGTCGTACGCGTGATGCAGGAAATCCGACATGGTCACCGCCACGAAGATGCTCGCGATGAGGCGTGTTGGGCGTGGCGCGAGCACCAGACCGAAGGCCAGCGCACCCGCCACCCATGGTCCCGTGCACCACGGGCAGGTGACGAGTTGACCCATGGCTTTCTGCCAGCCTTCTCCGCGTGGTTCCTCGTTCACTTCTCCCGCACCGCCATTGCCGTCGTAGCGAGTGAACGGCGCGCGGAAGGGGCTGGTCACCCAATCCTTGGTGATCAACCGGGTGAGCTTGTGCGTCGCGACGCCCAGCAGCAGGAGATCGCGCGTACTCACCTCGTGCGGCAGGCCACCCCGAGAGTTCAGGCTGGTGGCCATCAGCCCCGCGAAGGCGGCGCCGTAAATACCGACCAGCCCGGCGTATGGCCCGAGCGGCTTTGATTTGTCCGGCGAGTACCCAGCAAAGACGTTCCCCTGGTTGCTTTGCGTACCTTGCTCTTGTTCCGTCATGCTTCACTTCCTTTCTTTCCGCGTCGGGCGCGTCGCAGCAGCCTGTACGGGATCCCGCACGCTGTTGAACGGGGTGCGTAGGCGAGGTCGAGGTCGAGGCTGAACGCCCAGTGCAGGTCCGAGCCATAGCGTTTGCGTTGCTCGTCGGTGAGTTCCTGGCCGGCCCGCTCCGCCGCTTTCTCCGCCGCGACCCCGTACGCCATCTTGCCGTCACGCGCTTCGTTCTCGCGCTGGCGGTCTTCCCCGCTTTCCTGCTGATACAGGAACGTGGTGGCTTTCCCCATTACCCAGGACGAGTTTCGCGCCCCGCTCGGCGAACATCAGGGCGGCTTCCCGGCCGATGCCACTTGAAGCGCCGGCAAGACGACACCTGTTCATTCCGTGGTCCGGGCATTGGGTCCTCCGGGTTATCACTTCTTGCGTCTACCGTGCAGGGCGTGGAACACGAGGGCGGTTCCAACACCGTAGATCACGTGACCCATCAGGGGAGCGGGCCACTTGCGTGGGGGTTCGTCGGTCGTGCGTTTCATGATGCCGACGGCAGGCATCCACCCTTCGAAGCTGATCGCCCACACGATCAAGCCGAACAAAGCGCCCGCGGCTGGGACTGGCAGACTGCGATGCTCGTCGCGTACCCGCCCGTAAAATGAGCCCATGAACGCGCTGTAGCCGAGATGGACGGCCAGGGCGGCCAGCATTTCCTGCCTGTCGTTGAGGAGGTTCGGTTGTCCAACGAGGCGTTCGCCCCACTGCACCGCGAGCTTCGGGGCGAAGTGCCCGGGCTCCATGTCTTTCGGCAGCACTTTCGGCGCGACCTCCTGAATCATCAAGGTCATGAGGGCCCCTCCGGCGAATCCGCCAATCGCGCCGGGTTTGGCTGCGTCGTTCATGCTCATTGGCGCCGTCCTTTCTGTCTCGTGTCTTGTCGTGATTTCCCGGTGTTTGCCAGGGCTGGCCAAGCCGAGCTTAGAAGTGTTCAGGGTGAGCCTTGTGTCATCGAGGTGACGTAAGTAAAGGTGGGTCAAATGCTTTAAGCCTCAATGAAAAACCAACAACGAGAAGGAAGAGCAACAGGAACCCGGAATGCTCACAAAGGCGACGGAGAGATCACTCGCCGGTGAGAGGAACTTGAGGTACGCCATGACAGATGAAGAGGTGCCGCTCAACGGCAACGGAGGGCCGAGGCGGGCCGTAAAACGCACAGGGCTTGTTGACGCGGAGGTGCGCGAGTTCCGGCTCGACCCGCACGCTCAGAATGCACGAGAACAGCGATGATCTCCGTTTCGGCCGCGACGAGAAGCTCTACAGACACTGCGACGGTTCACGTAGAGCGCGAGGGGCGCGTGAACCCCCGGGGATCCCGTGAACCAGACCGCAAGCCTGCCCGTTGGGGGATTGACGCACAATAGTGTAGACGCGAGAACACGGATGCCGAGAAAAGCCACCCGCCACCAGATGAACTCCAGCACGAGTCACCCGCTGCGTGCGGCATGTGGTTCGTGCTGGAGTCACGCATCCCACCTCGGTGCTTGGCGAGAACCCGGTGCTCGATCACCAGCAGGGCAATCGCTGGTCCCGGAGCGGTATTCTGACATGCGGACAAAATTCATGGAGAGCGGAAAAGGACGAGTGCAACGACGTATAGCCCCAATAGCGCCAACGGGTTCTACCCTGACGACTGAATAGCGACAGCGACACGGAATCGGAAGAAGTCTTCGTCGTAACGGAGCTGTTGCTCCGAACCGCACATCGGGCGTGAGGGGCAACCATCCCGGTTCAGTGAAGGTCGCAGAAAGGCGTGCCGTCTACTGTGAGGCATGGAGCGGCGACATCGCGAACCCAACTGGCAACTGGTCCTCGCCGTATTTGTCCTTGCCCCAATCGTTCTCTCCTCCTTGGCCCGCTTGCTGGGTGGAACACAGGGCTGGCTTCAGCGGCACGGTCAGTGGCGGGAAGAGGACTTCTTTTTCGTCTTCGCTGCAATGGTCGTCATCGGAGGTGGGGTGGTGGCTGCCATCTGGTGGAAACGCAGTCCAACTCCACTTCATTTTCCGCGAGATGAATCATTGCAGGAGCGAGCAAAGGAGATTTTCTTTGGGTTGCTGAACCTGTACGGAGGGGCCGCGGTGTTGCTTGCAGGAGGCATTCTCTACAGGAACTGGTATGAAGGCTGGTTGGATGACGCCCGTGACTTGACGGACCTCCTCGTTGGGGTGCTCTGTTTCGGAGTCGCTCTGCTCGCTGCTGTCCTCGTATTGAAGCGTCTTCACCGCTGAGGACAGCAGCGTTTTTCCTTGCCAGGCAATGGATCTGCTTCGTGTTGGCCTCATCCTGCCTGGTTTGCAGGCGCTGCGAGGAACGAGCAAGAGTAACCTGAGGAATGCGAATGGTCATCGTCGCCGGTCTTGCCCCACTGGCCCTCTCTGCTTGTGGTGGCGTACTCTGTCCTGCCTCTGTCCCCCCATATCCCGGGCAGCTCATGAACATTCAAAGTGCTGTTGACGCGACCAGCGGCACGGCCATTCGAGAAGTGCTGATCACCAACCTCACCATCAATGGCGAGCAAGGCAACTTGAGTGACACCTCCGGCTTGTTCACGGGACGCGCCCAAAACGCCGCCAGGAACGTGATGCTGGACGGCGAGACGCTCAAGTGCACCGTCGCGTGCGCGTTCGGGTGGCCGGAAGGGACCTACCGCTTCACCATCTCCGCCCCCGGTTACCAACCTCAAGATGTCGAAGCGACCACAAGCTACCAGTCCTACCCTCAAACACAGTGGCGTTGCTCTTCCCTCAAAGCGCAACCCGCGGTGTTGAACTTCAAGTTAACCCCCTCCCGACAGTGACCCGAGCGTCATCACCGGGCCTGCTGATTGCGCCCAGATCACCATCTTCGTGATTACGGAGCGTTGGAGTTCTGCTGGACGCCGCCAACTGAGCCGAACAACTTGGCGGTGAGAGCAACCAACTCCCGGCTCCTGCCGACAGCAGTGAATGCGCTGTACACACTCAGGTAAACGCTCAGCCGCTCCAAGCCCAAGGCCGTCGCCCGCTTCCCTGGCGGTTCCTTCCCACGTCGCCACCCAACTCCGCCAGCAACAACACCTCCTGCTGGTCCATTTCTCCGCTCAACTCGAACACAAACGCCGCAGCGATCCAGCTGAACGCCACGACCACCCGCAACGCCTGATCATCCAGCACGCGCACACTCTCCCAGTCCAAAGCCCCTTTGGTCCAGGCGAAGACATCCTCAATCGAAAACCGCTGCCGGTACACCAGCACCATCCTGCGGGTCAGTTCCATCCGGTCCTTCCAGGCCGTGTCAGGAAAGCGCAGGTTGCTGAACAGCACTCAGCCTTCCACTTTCGTGCCCGCATCGACGCGCACCGCCGTCAAGGGAAGCCGTGGTGGCATCGGGCAAGAAGACCTGCCGGCCAAACACCTGTACCTGCACGTCCAGGCGCCGTTTGGCTTTCTCGTCGAACAGCAGCCGGCTCACCTGCATGGTCGCCAACAGAGGAGCGTCCTTCAGGACTTCCAGTACCGGTCGGGCTGGCTGCTTGAAGTCTGACTTCACTCGACGGTCCAGGTGGGCTGCGCGCACCACGAACTTCTGCCCTTGCTGTTCGAGGTACTGAGGCTCACCGCTCGGTGCTATCGGGCGTGTCTTTCCGTGAACGCGACCAGCACGCCCAGCAGCGCGTCAAGTGACAAAGCCAGGAGGGCCGCGACTGATGCCCCCAGGAAGACCAGCGCCGTGTCCTGTTGTGACAACCCGAGAATGATCGGCAGTCCCAGGCCGCCTGCGCCGAGTGCAGCACCGACCGTTGCGACGGCCACGTTGAAAACCATGGAGGTCCGGACACCGGCCAACCAGACCGGCAGGGCCAGCGGCAGTTCGACGCGCCAGAACCGCTGCCCTTTGGTCATGCCCATCCCGGTCGCAGCGTCCAGCACCGCGAGATTCACGCCGATCAGGCCCACGATACCGTTGGACACCACCGGTACCAAGCCGTACAGCACCAGGCCGAGCAGGGTTGGCGCCATACCGAAGCCGAGTATGGGAACGGCCAGTGCGAGAATTGCCAGGGTAGGTACCGTCTGCCCAAGTCCGACCAGTGTTTCTGCCAGGCTGAGAAACGCCCGGTTACCCGAGCGCGTCACGAACACCACCAGCGGAACACCCAGCGTGATCACCATAAATTCCGCAAGAATGACCAGCTGAAGGTGCTCCACCGTGAGTCGCCACAACGGCCGGTCGGTGAGGGGCAACTGCCCGGCGTTGAGGGGCGCCAGCAGGGCGGGCAGTACCCCGGGGATGAGCGCGACCAGCAATAATGCCGGCCAGACCAGCACGCTGACGGGCACGCGCCCGACTCGTCTCGGTCGTAAATTGGCGCGATGTCCGCGCCGAGCGGTACGCTGCTTCACGCCCCTCCCAGGTCACGCAGGGTCAAGCGACCCACGGTGCGCTCGCCTTCCATCACGCGCAGTTCCGCGACGCCCTCGCGGAGCATCCAGGCCAGGGCGGTGCGAGCGTTGGTGTTCACGTCGATCCCCGGACCAGCAGTGCTGGCGCGTTCGTGGCTCATCAAGTCCCGCACCGTCTTGCGCGCCAAGCGCCGGATGTGCGCGTCGTCTCCCAGGAAGCGTTCCACGAAGGGACTGCCAGGCGTGAGGACCAGTTCGTCGGGCGTGCCGAACTGCGCGAGTTGACCGGCGTGCATCAGGGCGATGTAGTCCCCGAGGCGTAAGGCTTCATCGAGATCGTGGGTGACCAGCACAACCGTCTTGTGCAGTTGCCGTTGAATGGCAAGGAACTCGTCCTGAACCCGCTCGCGGGCGATGGGATCGAGCGCCCCGAACGGCTCGTCCATCAGCAGGACCGGCGGGTCGGCGGCCAGGGCGCGCGCCACCCCGACGCGTTGGGCCTGCCCGCCAGACAGTTGAGCGGGTCGTTTCAAGCGGAATTCGTCAGGGGGCAGGCCGACCAGGTCGAGGAGTTCATCCACGCGCCGGGTGATTCGCGCACGGTCCCAGCCGAGCAGTTGCGGGACGGTCGCGATGTTCTGCGCGACGGAGTAATGCGGAAACAGGCCTACCTGCTGGATGACGTACCCCATGTTGCGGCGCAGTTCCTCACCCTTGAGTTCGCGCGTGTCGCGTCCGCCGAGCAGCACCCGCCCACCCGTGGGTTCCACCAAGCGGTTGATCATGCGCAGCGTGGTGGTTTTCCCGCACCCCGAGGGGCCCAGCAGCGCCGTGATGCGTCCCTCCGGGAAGTGCAGGGTCAGGTCGCGAACCGCGTATACGCTTCCGTACTGTTTGTCCAGTTGGTGCAGCTCGATTGACGTCATGCCAGTTCCTTCCCGCCTCCCTTGATCCCGTTCATGGCTGTCGTGCGGGCCGGACCAGCAGCCACTCCAGCAGGCGCCACGCCGCGTCGGCGAGGAACGCCAGCATGGTCGCGGGAATCGCGCCGAGCAGAATCAAATCCGGGGCGGCGCTGTTCAGACCACGAAAGATGTATACGCCCAGCCCACCCGCACCGATCAGGGCGGCGACGGCGGTGACGCCGATCAGCAACACTGTCGCCTGGCGCGCACCTGAAAGCCAGACCGGGAGGGCGAGTGGGAGTTGCACGCGCCAGAAGCGCTGCGCGTCACTCATGCCCATCCCGCGCGCCGAATCGAGCACCGCGGGATCAACGCCGCGCAAGGCGGTCACGCCGTTGCGCAGCAGGGGCAGCAGGGCGTACAGCGTCAATGCGACCAGTGCGGGCGCCACGCCGATTCCCGCCACACCCAGCTCGCGCAGCGCGGGAAAGGCATTGGCGAGCGCGGCGAGTGGCGCGATCAGCAAACCCAGCAACGCCAGGCTGGGCAACGCCTGAACGGCACCCGCGAACGACAGCACTGCCCCGGCCACTTGGGCGTTGCGCGATGCCCACACTGCGAGGGGTCCCGCGATGACCAGCGCCAAGCTGAGCGCCGTGACGACCAGGCGGACGTGCTGCGCCGCTTCCTGCGTCAACCGTGCGGCCTCGACGCGTCCCTCCTGCCACACGGACCAGCCGCTCAACCCGCCCAGCAGCACGAACGTGGCCACCACCGGCAGCCACAACCAGGGCAGCCAGCGATATGGCGCCCCACGTGCGCGCTGCTCGAACGCGCCACCCCACAGCGTCACCGCCGCACCCAAACCGAACAGCCACACCCCGGAACTCGCGGATGCCCGCGCGATGGGTCCTTGCTCTGCGAGGATTCGTTCGGCGGTGTGTCCGAACAGCACGAAGGTGCTGATCAGTGCGGCACTGGCGAGCACAACCACGCAGAGCGACCGCCGTGCCGTGGCGGCGATGACCAGCGCGGCGAGCGCCAGCAGCCACGCGGGACTGCCCAGGTGGACGGCTTCACCGGCGGCGAGGCGGTTGGGCCGCAGCATCACCCAGGGCAGGAGGACCCCGATCAGCATGAACGCCACGCCCAGCAGGATCAGGCGAACTGTTCCATGGCCGGACGTGGCGTGGCGAGTGACGTTAAGCTTCAAGGGTTACCGGTGAACGGGCAGGGCGGTTACTTGATGAGGTTGTTGCTCTTGAGGTACGTCTGAGCGACATCACGCGCGTTCTTGCCTTCCACGGCGATCTGGCCGTTCAAGTCCTGCAGGGTCTTGAGGTCAAGCTTGGTGAAGATCTTGTCCAGGCGTGCGCGTATTTCCGGGTGGGCTTTGAGCACTTCGGCGCGCACGGTGGGGGCAGGCTGGTACACCGGCTGCGCGCCCTTCGGGTCGCTGAGCACCACCAGCTTCAGGGCCGCGAGGCTCCCGTCGGTGCCGTACGCCATCGCGACGTTCACACCGTTCGTGCCGTTCGCCGCCGCTGACTGCGTTTGCGGGGTGGTGGCGCCGGCCAGGATGAGTTTCTGGTCGGGTTTCAGCTGGAAGCCGTAGGCATTCTCGAAGGCGGGGAAGCTGTCCGGACGGTTGAAGAACTCCGGGCTACCGGCCACCTTGACGTTCCCGCCGCCGTTGACGTACTTCGCGAAGTCGGCCAGGGTGGCGATCTTGTGCTCACTGGCGAATTTCTGGGGGAGCGCGACGGCCCAGGTGTTGTTGGCGGGGGCGGGAGCGAGCCACACGATACCGTTCTTCGCGTCGAGTTCCTTGACCGTCTGGTAGGACTTCCTCGCGTTCTTTGCGAGGGACGGGTCGAACTTCTGATCCTTGAAGAACACATTCAGCGCGGTGCCGGTGTACTCCGGGTAGATGTCGACTTCGCCGGACGTGAGGGCGCGGCGTGATGTACCCGTGTCACCCAGGGCGGTTTTATCGACGGTTTTGAGGCCCATGTCCTCCAGGGTGAGGATGATCATCTGACCGAGCAGCTGACCCTCGGTTGCACTTTTGCTGGCGACAGTGATCGGGTCGGCCGCGAGGGCAGTCCCGGCGCTGAGCGCGGTCAGTACGAGTAAATGTTTCAGCTTCATCAGAACCTCCAATGATTCGATGTTGAACTGTATCGCCTGCCCGGCGCTTCTAGTGTTCTCCAGACGACATAAGATGAAAACGGCTTCTCCACGCTCTCTTCAGGAATCAACTCTTCAGGAATCTACAGGGGAGGCCCGCTCACCAGCGCAAACTTCAACGCTCAACACGTTCCCTGGCGGGGCAAGCGGGCAGCTCCACGCGTCGTTGTAGAAGCACGAAGGGTGGTAAGCGAAATTGAAGTCGAGGATGAGCTCCCCGCCCGCCGTCGAACCCAGGTCAGCGCTCTTGGCGGTGTCCAGCAGGTACCGCCCACCTCCGTAAGTGACACGACCGCTCGTCGCGTCGCGAAACGGAATGAACACCCCCCCGCCGTACACGTCGATCCAGAACACCTCCAGCCTGCCGATGGGTAACGTCACCTGCCCGAAACGCACGAGGGGCATCGGCGCCCCGGTGGAGGTGAGGACCTCAAGGCGCTGCTCCTCCACGGGCTGAATGACGGCAGTGAAGGCGAAAGCGGGATCGTACCGCCAGACGTGCAGGCCCTGGAAGCCAAGCCGCGCTTGCCGGGCAAGCGGGCTTTGTGGGTGCTGCGCGAATAATTCGTCACGGCCCGCACGCCACAGCGCGTGGGCTGCGACGGGGTCAGTGGGCAGCAACGAATGCACTCGCGCGTAGAGGTGATTCACCCTCCTGCGCCAGTCCAGCAGCGTCTCAAAGGCGACCTCGGAGCCTGGGTCTTCAGTTGTCGGGTTCCACATCATTCCACCCTACCCGCTGGATACTCAGCTTTGGCACGGGAGAGCATCGATGTCGCCTTGCGTTGGGCGCTGTGCGCGAATGAGGTTACGACTGCCGGCTCGCAGGAGCCCGGCAAAGTGATTGTCGCTATCGACGATCACCGGGTGGGATGTGAACCAGGATTCATGAGTCACGTCGGGCTTGAGCCACGGAAATATCCGGCGTCCTTCAAATGTGGTTGACGATGTCCTCTGGAGCGTGAGAGCGTTCGGCGGTGAGTAGCAGCTCATTTTCCCAGTCTTCGGGGGCATCTCCGCCACCTGCTTTCCGGTGGAGTCGACGCCAGCGTCGTTCACGAGAATGAAGGGCGTGCCGAGTTCCTGCCGGGTGCGCTGGAAAAGCTGCGCGACCTGCTGTTCGTCACGCTGGTCGATCTGTACCACGATGGCCCGTCGTCCCTGCGCTTCGACTTCCTGGCGGGTTTTGTCCGCGCCTTGCTGGTCGTGCAGGTACGTCACGGCGACGTCCGCGCCTTCGCGGGCGAACTCGACGGCCATGGCCTGGCCCATCCCGGAGTCGCTGCCGGTGATCACCGCGACTTTCCCTTCAAGGCGCCCTGTTTTCAGGTTGTCCTGGCTCATGCGTCTCTTTCTTCGCCTGTTGCTCCTGACAGCGCACGGGCAGGGAGCGGCTCCCTGCCCGTCAGTCAGCAGTTCATTGCAGCGTCATTTGCTCTTGGTCACTTTCCAGATGATGCCCGTACCCGCCTGCGGCTCATGGGGTGGTAGCCCCCGCTTCGCCCGCTCCATATCCGTAATTACTTGTCCGTAATCCACGATGTACATCGCGCCGTCCGGTCCGAACTTCACGTCAAAGGGCCGCTCCAGCCCCATGCCTTTCGCGCCCTGCGTGGAAGCAGGTCCGGGCCGCCGGTTGTGAATGAAGGGCATGACCTGCTTCTGGCCGGTCTTCGGGTCGATCCGGACGATGCGCGAGCCGACGGGTTGCTTGCGCAGCGGGTTGGTAGGAGGTGCCAGGTCACCCCATTCAGCGACGAAGATGTGACCTGCCCAGTCACCCCATGACGCCGGTGCGACGTCCAGCATGGAGGGCGAGGAGTTCACCGGGTGCAGGCCCGCCACCAGGGCGGGATCCGGTGGGGTGAGTCCACTGGCCTGATGGTCGATGACGGTACCGACCATCTTGCCTTGCGATTTCCCGTTGACGAACACTTCAGCCAGGTGCTCTTTTGGTGGAGCGAACTTGGGAAGTGACACGGGCTCTTTCGCCGCAGAGAAGTCAGGCCAGCCGTACCAGGCGCCCTTCTTGATGCGGTACGTCGCGTCGTATTGATCGTTGACGGGCCGTGAGCCGCGCACGTCATAGCCGTTCTCCGCGGCATACGCGTTCCCCTGATCGTCCCAGGCGATCCCGATCAGGTTACGCGTTCCCCAGGCGTACACCTCCAGGGTGCCTTCCGGGTCCTTGGGATCAAAGGTCAATATGGCGCCACCGCACTTGGTGCGTCCCTTGATGACCTGACCGGGTGTTGTTTCGGTGCCAAAGGGAACGTAAGCGCCCGTTCGCACCATGTCTCCCTTCTGTTCCGTTCGGAAGTCCTCCGACTGGAAGTCGAGGCCTTTTAGGACGATGTCCTTACATGGCGTGGTGTGCGCTTTGGGACTGCGTATCAGGTAGGGTTTCTCGTCCGGGCCGACCACGGCGGCATTCGCAGCAGGACCGGAGAGCAGGTACATTTTTCCGTCCGGGCCCATCTTGATGTCATCGAGTTGGTGTTCCGTCTGGCTGTCGATGAAGCCGCTGAGGAGCCGCTCCATCTTCCCGTCCTTGGTCACGCGTGAAACCGCGCCGGTGAGGTCCTTGGGGTCACGGTGGGTGAAGTAGAACGCGCCGTCGTGCCAGACGAGACCGACCACCGGGTTGTGCACCCCGCGATTCGTGCCGGAGCCATGCAGGGTCTGGTCGGTGAGGTTCACGACTTGTCTGGCCTTGCCGTTCTCGATGAGCATGATGCGTGAGGCGCTCAGTTGTTCCAGGAAGCCACCGCCCGCCTCGGCGACGTACATTTTCCCCTGATCGTCCCAGGTGAGGGCGGTCGGGTAGGTGAGACCGTCCACGACCTTCTCAATCTTGTAGCCGTCCGGCAGGACGAAGACGCCCTGGGCGGTGGAGGTCTGTTGCTGCTGGTTGGACTGTTGCTTGGCTGACGGGCCTTCTGTTCCACCGCTCAGGGCGGTTTGGGCGATGAGTGCTGTGGCGAGGGTAAGGGTGACCACCAGGGCGTTTCTGCTTCTTTTGTTCATCATCTTTCCTCCTGTTGTTCTCATGATTTGGTCAGGTTCAGCGTAAGAGCGTGAGCACTCATCGCTGTGTCGCCTGGACGACAGTACTGACGTTAAGCCGGGCGCATAAAGCAACAGTAAAAACGCATCAGTCGAACAAACAGCGATGAGCAAGGACAATCGTCTAAAGTCAGCGATCAAGATGAAGCCTTACTGAGAACAGCCTTCAGGAAGGATACGAAAAGCAGCATCCCGGAACGCGTCTCCTCTGGTACAACGCGGGCAGATGACGAGCGCGTGGTTCGTACACGACACGGAACTCTTGCAACTCCTCAGTGAGGAAAACATTCAGGTGCACCACGCCTCACGCCCGGCGGGCCCAGCGCACCGCTCAGGGCGTACACGCCCAGCAGCAGGGACACGTCACGACCCGCAAGAACACGCCCTTCAGGTGCCGGCCGAGGCGCGTGGCCGGGTACACGAGGGTGAAGAACAACGGGGACGCGCCGAGCGTGAACGCGAACATCACCGTCGCGCCGCTCCACGCGCTTCCCGACGCGACCGCCAGGGCCATCACCGTCTGCGTCACTCCGCAGGGAATCAGCACCGTCAACGCGCCCAGGGACAGTGGCGTGGCCGGATCGCCCGGACGGTTGGAACGCTGGCGGATAAAGCGCGTCACGCGCCGTGGCGGTTCAATCACGAAAACTGGAAGACCGGGTGGACGTTCCGCAACCGCAAGGCGTTCCCGATCATGAACACGCCCACCGTGAACTGAAGGGCGGCCTGCATCAGCGGCGTGAGCGCCAGGAACGACCCGAGCGCGCCGAGCAGCGCGCCCAGAAGCGTGTACGCGATCAGTTTCGCCAGCAGGAACATCACGATCGGCCCGGCCGCACCCGCGCGGGAATGACCAGCCCGCAGGTCCTGCTCGGCCCGAAAGCAGGCGAGGTGGAAGCGTGGGATGTCTTCGGGGTCCTCACCACGGTTTTCGAAGTGATCCTGATGGTGCTGCGCCTGCACATGCGGCGTGACTGGCACACGGACACCCGGGGAGATTGACGGAACAAAAGGAAGGCGCCCCGCGTGAATCACGCGGGGCGCCTTCCTTTCAGTGCTGCTCCATCATGCGCTGGCAGTGCTGCATCATTTCCGTCATGCCGCGCTCGTTCATGTGCTGCATGCCGGTCTGCATGCGCTCGTGATGGGACGCGCCGGGCCCTCTGGACGGGGTGTCGCTCGTCTGTGCGTGCGCGAAGCCGAGGAGCAAGCTGCTGCCGATCAGGGCGGTCAGTACGGCTTTCTTCATGGGTTCTCCTTCTCCGGCCTGGCCGGGATGCGCTTACCGTACCCACCTCGTGTTCAGCGGCGATAAAGACCCGCGAACCTCAAGCGGTGATGAAGAACCCCGGCGTAGGCGCGTCATGGCGTCACGCCGATCTTCGGCAGCTCCCGCGTGAGGTGTTCGCGTGTGAGGGTTCCCTGCACGAAAGCGCGCACCACCCCGTGGCGGTCCACGAAGAACGTCTCGGGAATGGCGGACACGCCGTAATCAATGGCGGTGCGCGAGCCGGGGTCGAAGACGCTGGGGAACGTCAGGTTGAACTCGTCACGGAACGCCCGCGCGTTCTTGAGGGTGTCCTGGAACACCACGCCCACCACCACCAGGCCCCGGTCGTCCTGACGAGCGGCGAGTTCCTGCAACAGGGGCGCTTCCTCACGGCAGGGAAGGCACCACGACGCCCAGAAGTTGATCAGCACCGGCCGGCCGCGCAGTTGCGCGAATTCCAGCGAACTGCCGTCCAGCGTCTCCAGCTTGAAGTTCGGGGCGGCCTGACCGAGCAGGGGCACACCTTCCGCACCCCCACGCAGCAGCGCGGCCGCCAGGACGATCACCAGCAATGCCGACAGGATCGGCGGTATCCATCTTCTCAGCAAGCACCTCACCGGCGAGCGCGGCACTGCTCGGCGCTCGCGTCATCACGTCACTCGCGTGTTCAATTCCAATACGGGAACGTGGTGTTCCTCAACTCAGGCCGCGTTTGAGGCGCTGGAATTCCTCGTCGCTGATCTCCCCGCGGGCGTAGCGTTCACGCGCGATTTCCAGCGCCCGGTCCGCTTCGCCGCTGCGGCTGGACTGACGCAGCACGTACCGCGCGAGGAACACCACCGCGACGACCAGCGCGATCCAGAACAGCGCGGTGAGCAGCATGCTCATGCCGCACGCGCCGCCCATCATGTTCATCATGCCCATCACGTCAGGTCCTCGCGATCAGTTTGCCTTTGTACATGTTCATTCCGCAGGTGAACTCGTACTCGCCCGGCCCTTGCGGCGTGACTTCCAGCGTCACGGTCTCGTTCTCCGGCAGGTGGGCGCGCTGTCCGAAGGCGGGCAGGACGACTTCCTCCCCGCAGGTGCTCGCTTCGCGTCGCGTGAAGTTCAGCCTGACAGGCTGTCCGGCTTTCACTTCGATCAGGGCGGGCTGGTACCCGCCTTTCACGGTCACGTCAATTTCCTGCATGCCTCCCTCCTGTGTTTGTGCCTGGACGCTGTCGCGTTTGTAAAGCCAGAACCACCAGACGATCCAGGCGATCACGCCGAGCCCGGCGAAGTTCACGATCAGTTGCGTGGCGGTCATGCTTTCACCTCCGCGAGGCGGGGCTTGAAGAAACGCAGGCGGTTGGCGTTCGTGACGACCGTCACGCTCGACAGGGCCATCGCCGCGCCCGCCAGGATCGGGGAGAGCAGAATGCCCACAAACGGGAAGAGCAGACCCGCCGCGATGGGAATGCCCAGCAGGTTGTAGATGAACGCGCCGAACAAGTTCTGCTTGATGTTCTTCAGTGTCGCGCGTGACACCTCCACCGCGGTGACGACGCCGCGCAGGCTCCCACCGACCAGGGTGACGTCCGCCGCTTCGATGGCCACGTCGGTGCCCGTGCCGACCGCGAAGCCCACGTCCGCCTGCGCGAGGGCGGGAGCGTCGTTGATGCCGTCCCCGACCATGCCGATCAGACGCGCGCCCCGCCCGCCGCGTTCCTTGCCAGCAGCGTTCTCTTTCTGTAACGCCGCGACGTTGCGGGCTTTGTCTTCCGGCAGGACTTCCGCGAGGACATCGCTGATGCCCGTCTGCCTGGCGATCGCGTGCGCGGTCCGTTCGTTGTCACCGGTCATCATCACCACCCGCAACCCGAGCGCGCGCAGGGCCTTGATCGCCTCTACCGAGTCCTCCTTGATGGTGTCCGCGACGGCGATCACCCCGGCGGGAGCGCCGTCCACTGCGACGAACATCGGCGTTTTCCCTTCGTCCGCGAAGCGCGCGACGTCCTGCTCGAACACGCCCGCGTCGATGCCTTCGCGCTGCATCAGCTTCACGTTCCCGACCAGCACACGCCGCCCGGCCACCGTCGCGTCCACCCCGTGACCGGGCACGGCACCGAACGCCTCCGGTTCACCCAGGTCGATATTCCGATTGCGCGCGCCACGCACGATGGCTTCCGCCAGGGGGTGTTCGCTGCGCTTATCCGCCACGGCCGCCAGCATCAGCAACTCGTCCGCTCCGTAGCTTCCGTGCGGCTGGACGTCCGTGAGTTCCGGCTTGCCCTTGGTGATCGTGCCGGTCTTGTCAAGCACGATCACGTCCAGCCGCGTAGCGGTCTCCAGTGCTTCACCGTTGCGGATCAACACGCCGTTCTCCGCGGCTTTGCCAATACCGACCATCAAGCCCATCGGGGTGGCGAGGCCCAGTGCGCACGGGCAGGCGATGACGAGGACCGTCACGGCGGTCACGACCGCGAAGTTCAGCGCGGGCGCCGGGCCGAAGTTGAACCACACCAGGAACGTGACAATCGCGATGATCATCACGGCCGGCACGAAGTAACTGCTGATCACGTCCGCGAGCCGCGCGATGGGCGCTTTTGACCCTTGCGCCTGCTGCACCAGCCGTACGATCTGCGCGAGCGCCGTGTCCTTGCCCACCTTGGTCGCGCGAAAAGTGAACGCGCCGGTGGTGTTCAGGCTCGCCCCGATGACGCTGTCCCCGTTCTTCTTGTCCACGGGTACGCTTTCGCCCGTCACGACGCTCTCGTCGAGCGCACTCTGCCCGTCGAGGATCACGCCGTCCACCGGGACTTTCTCGCCGGGACGGACGATGACGGTCTCCCCTACCGCAACCTGCTCGACGGGCACTTCCACTTCCTGCCCGCCGCGCACGACGCGCGCGGATTTCGCCTGCAACTCCAGCAGTTTCCTGATCGCCGCGCCCGAACGGGTTTTCGCGCGCAGTTCCAGCGCCTGCCCCAGGACGATCAGTGCGATGATCACCACCGCCACGTCAAAGAACATCCCGGCGGTGCCCGCGGGGAACAAACCGGGGGCGAGCACCGCGACGGTGGAGTACGCCCACGCGGAACCCGTGCCGAGCGCCACGAGCGTGTCCATGTTCGCGTTGTGGTTGCGCAGGTTATTCCAGGCGCCGCTGAAGAACTGCCCGCCGGACCAGGCGAGCACCGCGAACGTCAGCACCGACGCGCTGATGCCGATCACGCGGTGGTACGCCATCAGCGCCTCCCCAAAGGCCGGGCTGAGCTCCATGAACATCGTCACGAACACTGGAACGGCGACGACCGCCGCGAACCAGAATTTCGCCATCAGGAGGCGGTACTCGCGCGCGCGCGCTTCCACCTGCGGATCCACATCCTCCTGCGCGCCCTCACGCGCCAGGTGATACCCGGCCGCTTCAGCGTGCGCCTGCACGTCCGCGAAGCTTGTCACGCCCGATACGTACGTCACGCGAACCGTTCGTTGTGGCGGGTCCGCCTGCACGTGCGTCACCCCGGGTGCGTCCAGCAGCGTCCGGTGCAGGGCGGCTGCGTCCGTGAACGGCTGGGTGCCTTCCACGGTGAGGTCCATGGTGCTGAGGCGCACGTCGTACCCGCTGCCCTGCACGGCCTGACGGAGTTGCTCCACGTTCGTGCGCGCGGGGTCGTACTGCACGTACGCCTTCTCCTGCGGAAGGTTCACCTGCACGCTGACGACGCCGTCGTGTTTCTCCAGAGCGCGTTCCACCCGGCGGACGCAGCTCGCGCAGGTCATTCCTTCCAGCGGCAACTCCGCCTGTACGGACACGTTTCCCTGCTTCGTCATGTCGCTCCCTCCTGTGGCCGCGCTCGGTAGGCACGGCCCTTCACCGTGAGGGTACGCCCACCCTGTTAAATGCCAATAAAGCCCGGCGGTGGTGCTCTTCGAAGATCCGCTCAACGAGGAATTCGGCGTCGCGCCCCACCCCGCCGAGCAGCGCTGAAGTGCGGGTGTGCTGCCACGACATTCCCGGGAAGTACAGCCTTGTGACGTCGCGCAAGGGTACTTGTTTGCGAAGCCGTTTCCTACGAACGGGTTGCTTTAATTCGTGAATGCTGGAGCGCTTGATTCCCCGAAAGGGGAAGCACTGGGGCTCCGGGGCAGCAATAGCATCCGCAACAACGAACGCTTTTGCAGCTTCGGCGTTGAGGGACATGCCCGCACCTCACGTTCGACTCCCGCAGACTCGTGCACGATGGAAGCATGACCGACACCGCGAGCCTCCCGATCGGCCAGCTCGCCGCTCAGACCAATGAGACCATCAAGACCCTGCGGTACTGGACGAACTTGGGCCTGCTCACCTGTGAGCGCCAGCCCAGCGGGTACCGGCACTACCCCCCGGTGGCCATCGAGCAGGCCCGCTTCATCCGCTGTGCCCAAGCGGCAGGATTTACCCTGGAGGAGGTGCGCACCGTGCTGGCGATCCGCGCTGACGGTCGCAAACCGTGCGGTCACGTGAAGGTGGAACTCGAAGCGCACCTTGTGAACGTCCGTGCACACATTGCGCAACTTCAGGCGCTCGAAGCTGCACTGCAAGCAAAAGTGCAATGGGCGGACGAGCATCCTGACCCCGAGTGCCATGCTGCGGGTTGCGTCTACCTTGAGGTTCCCGCCTGACGCTTGACTCTCCCCCAAAGGGGAGTGTTTAGCCTCAGGGTATGAACGAACCCAGCTGCTGCACCACCAGCGAGGCGCTGACAAGCTGTCCGGCGTGTGGTGCGAGAGGAAAAACCATCAAGCTCATCACCCTCAAGGCGCTCCTGCTCCCTCACGCGCTCACCACCCTCGAACCCGCCGAGCACTACCGCTTCTGCCCTGACGCGGCATGCGAGGTCACGTACTTCAGCGACCACCGCGCGTACAGTCGAGCGGACGTGAAGGTACCGGTCTACCAGAAGGATCCAGGCGACAGCGTCCCGGTCTGCTACTGCTTCGCGTACACCAGAAGGAACCTCGAACTGGCCGCGCACGACGAGTCGACGCACGAGATTCCGCGCGTCATCCAGGACCACATCAAAGCAGGACGTTGCGGCTGTGAAGTGAACAATCCGCAAGGCTCCTGCTGCCTCGGGAACGTGAACAAAGCACTCACCCGGCTGCGAGAAGCCAAACCACCACCTTTGAGGGCGCAGGAATGAAGCGCTTGCATCGCTCCCTGCTGCTCGGCAGTGCGTTGCTGCTGTGCCCCTGCCATCTGCCCGTATTGATCGCCTTGCTTGCCGGTGGACTGGGTGGGGGCGCCGTCGTCACTTTCCTCAGTCAGAACATGGCCTGGACGATGGCGCTGGCGAGCTTGTATTTCATACTTGCCATGTGGTTTGGTACGCGCCTGCTCCAAAAGGAGGATCGGGCGCCCCAGCCAGCAGCGAATCATTCAGGCGACTGCTGCGCTCCTGTTCCACACGCCTCACTCGCCTCGCGTTCCAGCAGATCCGAATGACCAGCGACGATTTACGCTCACCTCTGCCTGACGTGAACAAGACCGAAGGATACCGCGATCAAGCTACCTTCGGAGCCGTTGCCCGTCCCAGCGGCCCAATCGGCGAGGTGGACGCGCAGAAGCAGGGAGGCCCTTGGTCAGCAAGCGGTGCACACTATGGCGCGATCGTCTGAGGGGACGGCGTGGCCAGCGTGCCGCTCGCGCACCGCCTCGCCTCCAAGGGCCTGCGGGTCGCGTTGATCGAACGGGCGGAGCTGGGAGGAACCTGTCTCACTCGACGCTCCATCTCCACCAAAACCATAATCGCTTCCGCGCGTCGCGCATCAGGCATACCTGAGCGAGCGGTGGGGCGTGGAAACACCCGACGTGCTCGTGAACCTCGGCCGAGTGGTAGGCCGCAAGGATGAGCTGGTACGCAGCGTCCGCAAGGGGTCGGAACGCAATGTCGCGCAGAACCGAAACGTCACTTTGATTCGTGGAAACGCGCAACAGTGTCCCGCAGAGTGAAGGTCTGGAGCATGTTCTATTTCTGGATTCCACCAGCGCCGTGGAACTCCGTGACCTCCCGCCGCTGGTAATTGTCGGAGGGGCTACATCGGGGTGGAATTCGCGCAGATGTACCGCCGTTTCGGCAGCCGCGTCACGATACTGCAAAGCGCGCCGCACCTGCTGGCCAGTGAGGACGAGGACATTGCTGAAGCTCTCCAGGAAGCACTGGAAGCTGAAGGCATCGAAGTAATCGCGAACGCTCGCGCCATACGCGCGGAAGGCAGCGCAGGACACGTGAAGTGAGTGCCAGCGTGAACGGCGAGGACCGCAGCTTCAGTCACACCCATTTGCTGATCGCCACAGGCCGCGTTCCCAACACCGACGGGCTGGGGCTGGATCACACGGGCGTGGACCTCGACGGGCGTGGCTTCATCAAGATCAACGACCGGCTGCAAACCACCGCTCCGGGTCTCTGGGCGTTGGGTGACGTGCGGGGCGGACCGATGTTCACGCATACCGCGCGGGATGATTCACGCATCATCTACCAGAACGTCATCAGGCATGCCGACCTCAGCATCAAGGGTCGGGTGGCTCCGTGGGGAGTGTTCACCGACCCGCAGCTCGGTTGGGTAGGTCTGTCCGAACGGGAAGCCCGTCAGGCGGGCTTCAAGCTGAAGAGGCCCGGACGACGTGAATCCCTTCCTTTTCTGTTATCGGGAAGCCCGAAACGTACCGCCAGGAGCACCCACGTGAACGGTGAGTTCGACGTCACCGGGCGCGGCAGCCGCGTGCCGCTTACCGCTCGTCAGGGTACTCGATACGACGCTCGAACTGGTTGCCGGGCGCGACGATCACCTGCCGCCGCAGCCGGTCGTGGTCATCCACCTGAAATTCGTACCATAAGTTCGAACCGGGCACGAACAACGACAGTCGCGTCAGGGCGCCGCCGCCTGGCAGTTCGCGCACGTCCACTCCGCCCCCGCCGGCGTGCGCATCGGAGGCCAGGAAATCCCGCACGTGAATCGGGTACGAGTAAGACCGCCGGTTTGGGCCGCTGGTCGCCTGCTCGTGCACGATCAGACGCTCCTGGCGCCGCAGGGTTCTCACCATCCGTTCCAGGCGCGCGTTCGCGTCCGCGGACGGCGGCCACGGCACGGCCAGGTCTGCACGACCGCCCTGGCCCTGCGGGTCGTTGGCGTGAATGGTCAGCTGCGTCGTCCCGTCCGGCCAGTCGTACGTGACTTCGAAGCACCCGCGGCCGCATGAGCGAGGGTACAGGGTGAGGCCCCGGCCGTCCGGGCGGCGTCCGTCGATGCTGACGCGCGCGTCTTCCGCGGGTATCCCGAGCGGGCTGAGCACCTGCACCTGAAGCTGACGTTCGGTCGCCGCGGCGTACACGGTCAGGAAGCCTGCCCCGCCGGCGACGCGCACGGCCGGTCCTTCCAGGGGCGGGGCGCCCAGCGTGTACGCGCTCGCGAGGGTCCTGGGTGGTGAGGCGGTCACGAGCGTGGCGCTGAGTACCACCACCCCGCCCAGCAGCAGCGCTTCACTCCAGGTCACGGTGCGCAGCAGTGTCAATCTGCCAGGTGAGGCGGGCAGGGCGCGCAGGCGCGCGATCAACGCGAGGAGCAGCACACCGAGGACCACGCCGAGCTTGACCAGCAGCGTCCGCCCGTAGGCCGTGCCGAGCAGCTCACCGGGTGTCGTGAACTGCCTGACGCCGAGCAGTACCCCCGCGAGCAGCAGAGGCGCCAGCGTCCAGCCGGCCAGCCGGGCGTACCGGGCAATCAGGCCCGGCAGGTCCGCCTGCCATGCACCGGCGCGCAGCGCGCCCATCACGCGCGCGAAGTGCGCGAGTGCGCCGAGCCACACTGCCCCCGCCAGGAAGTGAACGGTCGCCAGCAGTGCCTGAACGCCTCCCTGCTGTCCGGCGTGACCACCCAGACTGGCCGCGACGGACGCAGCGAGAACCGGCCACGCCCGCTGCTGACCGCGCGGCAGGAACGCGACGACCGTGCAGGCCAGCGTCAGGAGCGTGACCCGCCCGGCGTGAGTGGACAGCACCCGCCACCCCACGTCTCCACCGACTCCCTCCGCGTTGAGCAGCAGGGTCAGCTGGACGACCGCGCCGATCACGGCGAGAAATAGCCCGGCAGCCACGAACGCCGGAGGCAGCCTCGTACGCGCGCCGTGCCACACGAAGCGCTCGCTGATCAACCCGCCCAGCGCCAAACTGAGCCCCAGGAACAGCAGCGCCTTGGCCACCACGGGAGGCCAGGGAACGCGCTGCGCGTTGCTGAGCGCTTCGGTGGGAACCGCTCCGGCGTTCCCTACGCCGAAGGCGAACTCACCCGCGGAGAGGTGCCCGTCGGACGCCAGCACCTGCCACTCCACCACGTACACACCCTCGTCCAGCGGCGGAAGGGGCGCGGTGAGCTCCCGCCCGCCCGAGGTGGGTTGCGCGGGGGGCAAGGGTACCTCCTTCCCACTCAACGTGCGCAGGCGCACGCGCTGGGAGTTCACCGCGAACGGTTCGCTGAAGGTCAGCAGCACCTGTGGCGGACCGACGGGCTTGCGCGCGCCGCCGCGCGGGTCGGTGTCCACCAGGAACGCGTGCGCGGACACCTGCATGCCCAGCACGGCGAGCAGCACCACCACCCGTACCAGCCAGGGCAGCACTTCGCGCGGCAGGAGGGTCGAGAGAGACACGAGCAGCACACGCTGACTTTAGAACGACCCTGTTAAATGCGGGTAAAGCCGTGCTTCACCCGTCGCGCGCGGACCGGCGGTGGTGCTCTTCGAAAATCCGCTCAGCGAGGTACTCGGCGTCGCGCCCTACCCCGCCGAGCAGCGCCGACGAGCGGGTGTGCTGCCAGGACAATCCCAGGAAGTACACGCCGGGCACGCTCGTCACGCCCCGCGCGTGCAGCGGCTCGCCCCGATCGTTGAGGACGGGCAGGTCCAGCCATGCGTACCCCCCGCGGTAGCCGGTGGCCCACACGACCGCGCCAAAGGACGCTACGGTCCCGTCCTCGAAGTGCACCACGCGCCCGACCGCGCCGGTCACGCGTGGTCTGACCTTCAGTTTCCGGGCCGTCAGGTTGGTGCCGATCAGCGGGTCATGCCCGCGCAGGAACGCGCCCAGTGGGGTGTCCACGGAACGGTCGAACAACCTCACCCGGTCACTCCAGTCGAAAATGTCACGGCCCAGCAGACGCTGCGGCAAGCGCGGCTGCCTGCGCCCGAGCGCAACGGTCACCTGGTGCGTACGCGTCAGCTCCTCGGCGATCTGCGCGCCGCTGTTCCCACAGCCAACTACCAGCACCCGCCCAGCAGGCAGCTGCGCGGGATGGCGGTACGCGCTGGAGTGCAGCTGAAGTACGCCCGGGTCGAGGTGACGCGCGAACGGTGGAATGAACGGCACGCCGAACGCCCCCACCGCGATCACCACCTGGCGGGCACGCAGCGCCCCACGGTCGGTCACCGCGGTGAACGTGCCGTCACGCGCGTGCAGTCGCGTCACGCGGGTGGCAAGCTGCACGGGCAACGCGAAGGTCCGCGCGTACGCGCGCAAGTACCCGGCGACGTCATCCTTGCCGGGGTAGTGTTCGGGGTCACCCGGAAAGGGCAGGCCGGGCAGAGCATTGCGTTTGGCGGGAGTGAAGAGCCGCAGGGAATCGTAGCGCGTCTGCCACACGTGACCGATTTCCGGCGCGGCGTCCACCAGTTGGAAGCGCAGGTTCGTGTGACGCAGGAAATACCCGGCGGCGAGACCGGCCTGCCCAGCGCCGATGACGAGCACATCCAGGAGATCGCTCATTCAGTCACTCTAAGCCCGTGACCGGCCACTGCACCAAAGGGCACGCGAGGAAGGCTGCTTCCACTTCAGGAAGGTCTTCCTGCCCTCGCACTCGTGGTCAGTCAGTTTACTTCGACGGGAAGTCCCGCCGCCCGCCAGTCCGGCAGGCCGACGTCGAGCCTCCGCGCGTCGAACCCCCGCTGCCGGAGCAGATTCACGGCCTCGTCCGAGTACACGCAGTACGGACCGCGGCAATACGCCACGATGACGCCTTCACGAGGGAGTTCCGGCAGGACATCCTCAAGCTGCTCGACGGGCACGGAACGCGCCCCTGGAATGTGACCCGCCTGGAACTCCGTTTCCGGTCGGACATCCAGGATCACGACGTCGTCGAGACGCTCACGCAGTTCGTCGATGGTGACCGCTTCGAGCGTGTCGCGCTGGCTCAAGTACGTCCGGACGACCTGCCGGATCTCCGCGACTCGGGCGTCCCCGAAGTTCCGCAGGGACTGCCATACCTGGAAGGCTTCCCGGCCGGCAAGGCGGTAATGCGCGAAGGTGCCTTCACGGCGGACGTCGACGAGGCGCGCCTGACGGAGTACTTGCAAGTGCTGGCTGGCGTTTGCGACGCTGAGGCCCGCTTCACGCGCGAGTTCCTCCACGGTGCGTTCACTCTGGGCGAGCAGGTCGAGCAGTTCGAGGCGCGCGGGGCTGGCGAGGGCCTTGCCGACCTGGGCAAATTGCTCGTACAGGTCCCGCTTGAAAGGACGGTGATCGCTCACGACACCTCCGATGGTACTGGACGCGGAAGGGTCTCGGGCATGCGGACGGCAACCAGCAACCCTGAAGCGGCGGTCAGCACAGCGACGATCAGCACGGCGGCAGGAATGCTGAGGGCGTCGGCGAGCAGTCCGCCGAGGATCGCTCCAACCGCGAGCCCTCCGTCTCGCCACAGGCGGTACGCGCCAACAGCCGTGCCGCGCCAGGTGGGGTACGAGGCGTCAGCCACGGCGGCGAGCAGGGTCGGGTACACCATGGCAGTGCCCACACCGAGGAGGGCGGCGGACAGCATCCAGGGCACGAAGCCGTTCAGCAGGGCGATCCCGAGCAAAGCGACACCCTGCACGAGCATCCCGGTGACGATGAGGCCCTTGCGTCCCCACGAGTCGCTGAGGGCGCCGGTGAGCAACTGGGCGAAGCCCCACACGGCCGGGTACGTGGCAGCGATGAGGCCGACCTGTACGAGCGGCACGCCCTGCGCGGCGAAGTACACCGGCAGCAGGCCCCAGGCGACGCCGTCGTTCAGGTTGTTCACCAGGCCGGCCTGATTGGCACTGGCAAGCGCGCGGTTCCTCCAGACGCCTTCCCTGAGGAGCGTCAGCAGTGAAGGTGTAGCCCCGGCGGGTGCATTTGCAACGCGGTAGTGGGCGGCCTCAAGACGAGTGTACGGCAGGGTTTCCCGAACGAACAAGGCGGTGAGGGCGAGTCCGGCGGCGGCGAACGCCACGCCGAGGTAAAACGGCTCGGGTCGCAGGCCGTAATTCGCGGCGATGACGCTGGTCAGGTACGCGGACGCGGCGACGGCTAGGTACCCGGCGGCTTCGTTGAGGCCCATCGCGAAGCCTCGGCCTTGCGGTCCGACCAGGTCGATTTTCATGATGACGGTGGTGCTCCAGGTAAGGCCCTGGCTGGCGCCGAGCAAGAGGTTTGCCGCGATGATCCACGACCAGGAGGGGGCGAGCATGATCATCAGGGGGACGGGCAGGGCGAGCAGCCAACCGGCGAGCAGAACGGGCCGGCGTCCGTACTTGTCCCCGAGGCGCCCGGCGAAGAGGTTTGTGATGGCCTTGACGAGGCCGAACGCGGCAACGAACGACAGGATCAGGCTGCTGGAAGTGAGGTTGAATTCCTGTTCGGCGATGAGGGGTGGAACGGTGCGCTCCAGGCCGATCATCGCTCCGACGAAGGCATTCACGGCGACGAGCAGCCAGAACTGCCGGGCGTTCGCACTGAGGCCGAGCCGCAGGGGGACTGCGCTCGTGGTGCGCATGCTCAAGAGACCACTGTGAGACCGCTGTAGTGCGCGCGGACGCGTTCGAAGTTCGCGGGACGCGGTGGGATGTCTTGCAGCATCAGGCGGACGAAGGCGTCCTCGTTGTCGATGCTGAGCGCCTGGTTGTGTCGTCGCTCGAAGCCGATGGTGCTGATGGGATTCCCGCTGAGTTTGCGGCCGCAGACGCTGCCGCTGAACGCACCCGGATAAATCTGCACGTAGTCCGGCAGGGTCTTGAGTCGCTGAGCGCTGTGGTAGAGGGCGCGGGCACCGCTTTCGGGATCGCTGGCGAGTTCGGTACGGCCGAGATCGCCGACCATCAGGGTGTGCCCGGTGAAGGCCAGCCAGGGTTCGGGGGCGCGGGTGTAGTCGGTGACGAGCAGGGTGAGGTGCTCGGGTGTGTGGCCGGGGGTGTGCCAGGTTTGCACGGTGACGTTGCCGAGCTCAAGGATGCTGCCGTCCCGAACGGCATGGAAGGTGAAGCTCGTGGTGGCGCTTTGGTGCAGGACGTACTGGGCGCCGCACGCGGCGGCGAGGTCGCGGGCGGTGCTGCGGTGGTCGGCGTGGAGGTGGGTGTCGATCACGTACTTGATGGTCACGCCGAGTCCAGCGGCTTGCTGAAGGTAGTGCTGGGGTGGGTGGATGGGGTCGATGACGGCGGCTTGTCCTTTGCCGACGCAGCCGAAGAGGTAGGAGATGCCGATGGGGTCGTGGTGGGGGTAGGTGCGGAGGAACATGCGGAACTCCTTGCCAGGTTTCACCTTGTTCTTATATTCAATAAACTATTTGAATACTGTTGTCAAGTTCTCAAGCCTATTGCATGGAACGCAACTACGAGGCCTGGGCACGACACTGCAACCCGCCCGAAGACCATTTTCGAGTGTCCGGCACACCTGCCGCGCACCCGCTCAAAACCCAACTCTCAGCGTGACCGCCGACAGTGTCTCCAGCGCGATATCATCACCGCGTGACCCGTGTGCTGGTGGTGGATGACGAGCCGAGCGTCCGCAAGATCGCCACGGCGTACCTTGAACGCGAAGGCTTTGCCGTGCGGACCGCTGTGGACGGGGAGCAGGCGCTCGAGGAGTTTGCCTCGGGTCGCCCGTCGTTGATCGTACTGGACCTGATGCTGCCCAAGCTCGACGGCTACGAAGTGTGCCGGCGCGTGCGCGAGAAATCGAACGTACCGATCCTGATGCTCACCGCACGTGGCGAGGAGTTCGAGCGGGTACTGGGCCTCGAACTCGGCGCAGACGATTACGTGGTCAAGCCCTTCAGCCCGCGTGAGCTGGTCGCGCGCGTCAAGGCCATTCTGCGCCGCACGGCCGGCGAGGAGGAACCCGCGTCCCTCCAGCATGCCGACCTCCGCGTGGACCCGGTGACGCGTGCGGTGCACGTGGGCGACCAACGGGTGGACCTCAGCGCCATCGAGTTCGATCTGCTCTACACCCTCGCGCAGCAACCGGAGAAGGTCTTTTCGCGTGACGAGCTGATCCGCCGCGTCTGGGGGAATGACTTTCCGGGCGTGGACCGCGTGGTGGACGTCCACATGGTAAGTCTGCGGCGCAAGCTGGGCGAGCGGGGAGACGCGCCCCGCTTCATTCACACGGTCCGCACCATCGGCTACCGTTTCTCCATCCCGGAAGGATGAACAGACCGCAGCGCGAGGTGAGGACGCGGCTTTCAGGCCTGAGTTTGCGTCTGAAACTGCTGCTGTCGTACCTGGCGGTGATCGCGCTCGCCGCGGCGATGCTGATCCTGATCGCGCAGCTGACCGCGCCGCTCTTCTACCGGCAGCACATCGACGAGATGGTGCAGACCTTCGGCATCCAGAACATCCCGGAGATGCGCCGGCAACTCACCGCAGGCTTCAACGGCGCGTTCGGCAGCGCGCTGGTCGTCGCGAGTCTGGTGACGCTGCTGCTGGCCTTCCTGGTGAGTTTTTTCGTGAGCCGCCGCATCATCGAACCGGTGCGGCGCGTGAGCCAGGCGAGCACCCGCATTGCCGCGGGGCACTACGGAGAGCGCCTTCCGGAAGGGGACCACGACGAGCTTGGGGAACTCACCCGTGGTTTCAACCAGATGGCCGCGGCGCTCGAAGCGACCGAGGCCCGCCGGCGGGAACTGATCGGCACGGTCGCACACGAACTGCGCACGCCCCTGGCAGGCATGCGTGGATACACCGAAGGCCTGCTCGACGGCGTGTTCGAAATTCAGGAGGCCGGGCCGGACATCATCCGTGAAATCCGGAGGCTGGAGCGGCTGGTGGACGACCTGTCGCTGGTCACCCGCGCGGAGGACCGCGCCATTCCCATTCACGTGCAGTCGGTCAGCCTGAATGAGGTGGCGCGCGCGACGGTCGCGCAGCTGGCGCGGTCCTTCGAGCGCAAGAGCCTCACGCTGAGCGTGCACGCGCCCGAGGAGGTGCTGGTGCTGGCCGACCCGGACCGGTTCACACAGGTGCTGGTGAATCTGCTGTCGAACGCGCTGCGGCACACCGTGAGTGGGGGTGTGACAGTCAGGATCGAGACGCGCGGGCCCTGGGGAGTGCTGGAGGTCACCGACACCGGAGAGGGTATTACCGAGTCCGACCTGCCGCACGTGTTCGAGCGGTTTTACCGTTCGGACAAGTCGCGTGCGCGGGATGCTGAGGAATCGCTGGGTGCGGGTGTGGGCCTCACCATCAGCCGGCACCTGCTGGAAGCGATGAACGGTGAGATTCACGTGCGCAGCGAGCGGAATACCGGAACGACTTTTACGGTGCACCTTCCCCTCCAGCGGACCGCGTGACCATGCGGCGTTTACCGGCGTTTAACACGTGCCCGTTACTCTGCGCAGCATGACGAACCGCCGGATGACATGGAGCTGCTCGTGAACGCGGCGTTCGTGTTGTGCGCGCTGCTGTTCCTGGTGGGGTTCCTGGCGCTGCTGTGGGCGCTGTGGGACGCGGGACCGCGACAGCACGAAAGGTGGGAGGCGAGCTCCGGTGAGGACCAGGAGGTCACGTGCGGGCAGGGCCGTTGACGTTGCCGGAGTGAACGCTGGGCAGTGAGGTTCAGGGTCCTTGCGAAGCTGAAGCCCAGTGGAGCGCCTCGGCAAGATTTCTTTGGGTTGTGGTCACGTCTTTCTAAAGTCGCGGCGGTAGCGTAAGCCGCGAAGGAGGTGCTTCATGACGATGAACAACGCGATCCGTGAGCACATGCCGATCAAATGCGCCGACAACAAAGATCATGGCCTGGTGGACCGCATCGACGGCGAGTACATCAAGGTCACCCGTGATGAGCACGGTCAGCACCATTGGCTGCCCCTCAGCGCCGTGGATCACGTGGACGAGCACGTGCACCTGAAACTCAACCACGAGCAGCTTCACCAGCAGTGGCTGAGCCAGGACCCTCACCCGCAGCACCGCCAGTCGTAACAGCCCACGCCTGCTGCCACTTCGAATGCCGAGCCGTCCCACCAGGGGACCGCTCGGCATGTTCAGGGTGTTCTGGTGAAGGGCGTGTTCGGCGGATCGACAGGGTCCCTGGGCGGTCTCGCCTCCTTTGCCTGGCTGAGCAGGTGTTCCTCGGGTCCAGCGCCTGTTGGTTACTGATGGTGCAAGGCGCCACCGTGCGGTGTATGAATCCCTCCTGCTCCTACCTGACTTACCTCTGCGTCGCCGTTCAATTACAGTGGGCGAACAATGTACTGAGTGACGGAAGCACCAAATGAAACGCCCACCATCCTGTCAGGAGGAGCGATGAGCGACCACCCGCACGATCACGACGCTCACCCTCACAACCACGGCCCGGGAGGGCACGCTCATCGTGCCGACCAGAAACGCCTCACCGTCGCCTTGATTATCACGGCGACCTTCATGATCGCTGAAATCATCGGCGGGCTCATCTCCAACAGCCTGGCCCTGCTGTCGGACGCGGGCCACATGGCGAGCGACGTGGCCGCGCTGGCGCTCAGCCTGTTCGCGCTGTGGTTCGCTCGCAAGCCCGCCACACCCCAGCGGACGTACGGCTTTTACCGAGTGGAGATCCTCGCGGCGTTCGTGAACGCGGCAACGCTGCTGATCCTCACCGCCTGGATCCTGCTGGAAGCGTACCAGCGCCTCTCCGAGCCTCCCGAAGTGCAGGGTGGCGTGATGCTCGCCGTGGCCGTCGCCGGGCTGATTGCCAACTTGGTGAGTGCCTACGTCCTGCACGGCGGACAGCAGGACAACCTGAACGTGCGCGGCGCGTTTCTGCACGTCCTGGGCGACCTGCTCGGATCGGTCGGGGCGATCATCGCGTCCCTGCTGGTGCTGTTTACCGGCCTCGCCATCGCCGACCCCATCGTGAGCGCGTTGATCGGCCTGCTGATCATCCGCAGTGCCTGGATCCTGCTCAACGAGAGCCTGAACGTGCTCCTGGAAGGTGCGCCCAAAGGTACGGACGTGCGCGCCGTGCGCTCCACGCTGAAAAGCCTCCCCCAGGTCTTGGACGTGCACGACCTGCACGTCTGGGCGATCACCGCTGGACAGCCGCTCCTCACGGCCCACTTGGAAATCGAAGGTCGCGCTGACGCGACCCAGGTGCTGATCCAGGCGCAGCGTGAACTGAGCGAGCAGTACGGCATCACGCACGTTACGCTGCAACTTGAAGTGAACGGCCAGCTCTGCGAAGTGCGTGACGTCCTGCACGCTTGAGCGCCCAGCCGCAGGCGCGGGTACCCGCCGCGGATCAGTGAATGGAGAAGCACCTCGCGGTCCCACCCGCTTTATCGGCATTTAACACGATTTGCCTACAGTGCGCGATCAAGGAGGCCCCATGAGTGCAGGAGAACTCTGGCAGTTCGCGCTCGCGCACCACGTTCCGTATTTCATCGTCGGAATGCTGCTCATCTGGTTCTGGCCGAACCTGACCACCTGGTTTGACAAAGCGCGGGAAGCCCGGCTCCACCGCGACCCCGAGCACCGTCAATTCATCCCAAGGCAAGGCGCCACCGGGGTGATGCCCGCAGAACTGCGCGCGAAAATTGAGGACCTGAACGCCCGGCAGGAAGACGTGGCGCGCCAACTCGCCGCCCTGCAACGCCCCGATGAACGAGGAAACCGCAAGGAGCAAGCATGAATATCTTCAAGAAATGCCTGAACTGGAAAGTCATGGTCGGACTCGCGGTGGTCGCCGCCGGACTGTTCGTCCTCGTCTCCCCGGCAGTGGCCGTGGCTGCACTGCCGTTCCTGGTGGCCGCCATCTGCCCCCTGTCGATGCTGCTGATGATGAAAGGCATGGGGAAAATGCAGCAGAACGCGCAAGCCAACGCTGCCGCTGCCGGATCAGCAGGCACCACGCAGAACTCCTGCTGCGCGCCCGGCAAGACCCTTTCCAGGGAAGAGCAGATCGCGCAGCTGCACGTGCAGTTGCAGGACATGCAGTCACAACAGGAGCGCCTCACCGCGCAACTCCGTGAGTTGAACAGCCCCAGGCAAGAAACCGCCCTTGCCACGCCGGTGGCCATGGCCATCGGACGGGAGTAAGGCATGACGACGAAGAACACCAAGCGCCAGGGGAGCATTAGGCCGCCGAAGAACAACAAGTTACTTCTCGGCGTCCTCGCCATCACCGTCGTCGGCATTACCGGCGGTGCTGTCTGGGTGGCAAGCAGTGAAGACCCCGGCTCGACTTCCAGTGTCGGGGTACTCGGCGGGGATTATCACGCCCTGCGCGTCCTTCCTGACGGGAAGCTGCTGTATGGCGAGCACGCGGGAGTCTCGATCAGCGAGGACGGCGGCCGCACTTGGAGCGAATCGAACGGGATCGGTGACGCGATGGCCATCAGCACCTCCCCGGTGGTGCCCGAGAAGATCGTGATGGCCGGACATGATGTCTTCAACGTCAGTGAGGACGGCGGGGAGACGTGGCGGAAAGTGAGCTTCGGGAACCTGCCCGGCACCGACATTCACGGCTTCACGGTCGCGCCGAGCAAGCCGCACGTGTGGTACGCGAACATCGCGGGTCGCGGCTTGTACCGCAGTGAGAACGCGCAGGACTGGCAGTTCTTGTCGTCTGGTACAGCGAGCGCGATGTCGCTCGCCGCTGGTCCCGGCGAGACGCCACGCCTGTATGCTCTGACCATGAACCAGGGCCTGATCGTGTCCGATGACGGTGTCCGCTGGATGACCGCCAGCGAAGCTCCACCTGCCGCTGCGGCTGGGCTTGATGTTCACCCGGTCAGTGGCAACGTGTACATCGCCGGCCCGAACGGCGTGGCACGCTCAGAGAACAAGGGAGCCACCTGGCAGGACCTGTCCTTCCCGGAAGGTGCGCGGCTGGTGACGGCAGACCCGCAGGACGAGCAGCAACTCTTTGCGGTGGGTGAAAGTGGCAGGGTGCAGCGCAGCACCGATGGGGGGAGCACTTGGATCAAGTAAGCCGCTGGAGGCGCGTCCCGTTGGCCTGGTGGCTGGCGAGTGGCCTGCTCGTCGCTGTGCTGCTGGCCTGGCCGTCCTTGCACCCGCAGTTGCGGGGCGCGGCGCTTTGGCTGTACCAGCAAGGCAGCGGCCTGAACGCGCTGGTGGCCACGCCCCTGAACAGCCTGCGCCTCACCACGACCGTGCCACTTCTCGCGCCACTGCTGCTGGGCTTGATGGCCGCCACCGCACCCTGCCAGCTCTCCACGGGCGCCGCGGCCCTCGCGTATGTCAGCCGTGACTCACGCAGCCCCCTCGCCAGTGCGGGCGCGTACCTGGGCGCGCGGGTGGTGTTCTACGCCGTGGTCGGGGCGTTCGTGATGTACGCCCTCGGTGGTCAGTTCGAAGCGCCCGGGCCTGTCCTGCTGGGCGTGCGGAAAGTCCTCGGGCCACTCACGCTGATCATCGGCCTGGTCCTGCTGGGCTGGTTGCGGCCCCGCTTCGAGTTCGGCGCGCGCCTGTCCGCCCGCCTGGAGAACCGCGCGCGGACCCTGCCGGGGAACGGTGGGGCGTTCGCGTTGGGCCTCGCGTTCAGCTTCGCGTTCTGCCCGACGCTGTTTCTGTTGTTTTTCGGGTTGACGGTGCCGCTCGCGCTGACTTCATCCCTGGGGTTTTTGTACCCCGCGGTGTTCGCGCTGGGCATGACACTCCCGCTGCTGGGCTTCGCGGCGTTCCTGCCCGGCGGGAACGCACAAGGGCAGGGCCGGTACCTGCGTGCCGTGCGCACCTGGCGCCGCCTCGCCACCCCGATTGCGGGCGGGGTGTTCCTGCTGGCCGGCCTGTACGACACGTTCGTGTACTGGCTGCTGTGAAGGTGAGGGACCAACGAGGCGCGAACCGCAGAACCGCACGTTCACACGGGTGGCGCCTCTCATCCCGAGCAGGGTGCGCTTCACAACGCGTACCGGGAAGGGCTTCTTTGAGCTGTGCGCCTTCGGGGCTCCCCGGGGTGCAGCATTATCGGCATTTGACAGCGCCTGCCCAGACTCCCGGCGAGGTGATCAAATGAAAAAGACACTGCTTGCGGTACTGACGGCAGGAGTGACGCTGGGTGGGGTGGTGTTCGCGCAGACGAACCCGCACTCAGCGTCTGGGGTATGCGCATGCGCGGCATGATGACCAAGCCGATGGGCGCGTGGACCATGCAGGACATGATGCAGATGATGCACGGCTCCGGCATGCACGCCGGTGGACTGGCGAACGTGTCAGGGCGGGAATTTGACCCGGCGGTCGCACGGCAAATGATTCAGCATCACCGGGACGTCATCGCGCCCAGCGAGCAACTCGCCGGCAGCGCGCAGGACCCGAAAGTGCGCGCGTGGGCGGTGGGCATCGTGAAGTCACAACGCACGGAGATTCAGCAGTTACGCGAGCTGCCCGAAGCACTCGATGCAAGCACCAACGCCGGTCAGACGGGCTGAATGGGCGGAGCGGGCGCAATGGGCCAGATGATGGACGGGCAGGGGAATGGCGTCATGGACGGGCCAGCACCGCAGGGTACGCAGGGTGGTGACCCGCAACGCGCGTACATCGAGCGGCTGATCGAGTATCACGCGAACGGCCTGGACATGGCGAACCTCGTGGTGCGCAAATCGAATGACGCGCGCGTCCTGCAAATCGCGCGGAACATCCTGGTGGAGCAGTCCCGCGAAATCATCGACATGAAAGCCTGGCTGAAGCGCCAGTAACCCCCAGCAAGATTGAGCAGCCAGGCACGCCCATGCAGGTACTCCCCCAGTCACCACCAGAGAACGCTACGCCAGGCCGCATGGCGTTCCAGATGACTTCCCTCGTGTTTGGCGTGACGCTCGCCCTGGTGTTCCTGCCGCTCGCGTGGTCCTTCCTGGCGCCCTTGCCGCTGGCGTGGCGGCGCGTCTCACGCGAAGATTCCCGAGCGGCTTTCCGGATCGCATTCCTGTTCGCGCGACGTCTTTCAGGGTGGTCATGCACACACCTCTGATCCGGTACAGCTGGAGGTGGTGGTGATGACCTGCTCTCGTTTGCTGCGCAGCACGCCTCCCCTGCTGGCGCTCAAGATGGCATGAAGCGTGATCGGATAACACGGGGAGAGCTTCTGCTTAGTCTTAGTCAGAGGACCAACTGAAGTTTGAGGGGACGTCGAGACAAGCGTACTGGGAGAAACGAGCTCACCATGAAACACCAGAAGACCGTGGCTCGCCACCGTGAAAGAAGCCCAAGCCAGAAGCCGATTCATGGCCGAAACGACTCGCCGAGGGGGATCAACCGATGAAACATGCGTACCAGGGTGACAACGCGTCCTTGACGCAGATGTTGGGCCGAGCCGTGCTTGCCGGTATCGCTGGCAGCGTGGTGATGACCGCCTTCCAGAAGCTGGTCGAGATGCCCATCACGAAGCGGGAGGACAGTTACGCCCCCGCGCAGCTCGCCCAGAGGCTGCTTCCGATCGAACCCAAAAACGACAAGGAACGCTGGCGCCTCAACTACGCCGCCCACACCTCGCTTGGAGCGATGTGGGGCGCGGCCTATGGGGTCGCGGCGTACAAGGGGTTGCGTGGGATGCCGGCCATCGCGGTGACGTTCGCCGCGATTTACACGAGTGACGTGGTCAACATCACCCTGCTTGGTCTCGCCAAGCCGTGGAAGTGGTCGCGCCAGGAGTGGGTGATTGACCTCGTTGACAAGTTCGTGCAGGTGCTCGCGACCAGCGTCATTTTCGATCACCTGCTCGACCCGGAACGTCCCTCATAAGGTGACAGTTCCTGCCGCGTGATGAGAGAACCGGGTGAGCAATCCAGGGGCTTGCCCGGTCACCACGCGAAGCGCCAGGTCAGCCAGTTCAATAAACCGCGCTTTACGGCGTCTACACAAGATCCATGCCGGTGACACATACGGTGAAACCTGAACCTGCGGGGGCCGGTGCATCACGGCGAAGGGCTGACTTTGAAGTCATCCGGGGGCCAACGAAGGCAGAGAAACGAGGAGCCTATGCAGCCAGCAGGAACACACGTGCTGAATGAAGCGATCAAGGGTGCCGTCGCCGGTGCCGCAGGCGTCTGGGTGATGGACCGTATCGGCTGGTACATGTACCTGCGGGAAGACGAAAGCGCGCTGCAACGGGAAATCGAAGCGCGCCCCGGCGGACTGGACCCCGCGCATGTCATCGCCAACCGACTTGCGAACGCCCTGGGCAAGCAACTCATTCCACAGCAGCCGAATCCATGGGGCATCGTCGTGCATTTTGCGCTTGGTGTGATGCCCGGTGCGCTGTACGGGGTGCTGCGTCACCGGCTGCCGACGTTATCGCAAGGGCAAGGCGTTGTGTACGGGCTGAGTCTGTTCATGATGAATGATGAAATCGCCAATCCGCTCCTGAAGCTGTCCGGCGGTCCACGCGCCTATCCCTGGCAGGCGCACGCGCGTGGTCTGGTCGAGCACGTCGTCCTGGGAATGGTCACCGACGCCGTGCTGCGTGTCATGGACCGTGAACTCCATCCACCCCAGCCGCACGACATCACGCAGACCGCGGGAGCCAGAAGTGCGGCCCGCTACTGAAGCTTCAGGGCAGGCAGGCGTCAAAGATCACCCGCAAGCGGAACTGGTCGCCGAAGGTCTGTCCTTTCCGACGAGCCTGACGTTCGGTGATGACGGCACGGCCTACATCGCGGAATCCGGCCTGCCCTGGGGTGGCGTACCGAGAGGCGGGCGGATTCTGCGTCTGGAACAGGACGGCAGGAGAACCCTGCTGCTGGGTGATCTGCGCCCACCCGTCAACGGCCTCACGTTCCACGAGGGAAACCTGTACATTGCCGAGGGCGGCTCTCCCGGCGAGCCGGGCCGCCTCAGCCGCCTCAGCCCGGATGGCGACTGGGAGGTTATCCTCGATAACCTCCCCGGTCCCGGCAACTACCACACCAACATGGTCGCGGTCGGACCGGACGGAAAACTCTACTTCAGCCAGGGTGCCATGACCAACACCGGCATCATCGGGCTGGACGCGTACGAGATCGGCTGGCTCAAACGCCTTCCCCACGCGCGTGACATCCCCGGGTACGACGTGACCCTCGCCGGCGTGAACGTCGAAACCGAAAATCCCCTCGAAGGCAACGGTGCGCGCGCCACGACCGGCGCGTTCCGGCCTTTCGGCACATCCAGCCACGCGGGACAGCGCGTTCCCGCCGGGCTGCCCTGCACGGCCGCGGTGATGCGCTGCAACCCTGACGGCAGTGAACTGGAACTCGTGGCGTGGGGTGTTCGCAACGCCTACGGTCTGGGCTTCCTCCCCGATGGGCGCCTCATCGCCACGGACCAGGGCGCGGACGACCGGGGCAGCCGGCCGGTCGGGAACGTTCCTGAACTCCTGATCGAAGTGAGGCCGGGCGCCTGGTACGGATGGCCGGACTACATCGGGAATGAACCCATCACGGACCCGAAGTTCCACCCCACGCGTGGTCCAGCGCCGCAGTTCGTCCTCGCCAACCATCACGAGTTCCCCCCACCAGAAGCGCCCCTGCTGCACTTCCCCACCCACACCTCTGCGGTGAAGTTCGACGTCGCGCCCGCCCACGCTCCGCAGTTCGCCGGGCAACTCTTCATTGCGCTGTTTGGCGACGAGGCGCCCATGACCGCCCCGCCTGGACCGAAAGCCGGCCGGTCTGTTGCTCGGGTCGACCCCAGCGACTGGAGCCTGCACCCATTCGTAGAAGAATCCCTATCCCGCCCGATCGACGTGCGCTTCCACCCGAGTGGGGATGCGCTGTACGTGCTGGATTTTGGGCAGTTCGAAATGAGCGAGCAGGGCGTGAACGCCCTGGCGGGCAGCGGGAAGCTGTGGCGTGTGCCACTCACCGCGGGAAGCCCCTGAGGAGGAATTCATGCCGACCAGCAAGCAGCCCAGCCCCCTGAGCCCCACGGTTCCCATGGTCGACACGCTCCTCGCGTACGTGGGCAAGACGGCGAACCCGATCCTCAGCAAGATCCACATCACCCGCAAAGGGAATCGCCGCTACAACCCGGAAGACATCCTGCTGCCGGAAGGATTCGAAGCGGAGGTTGTCGCCACTGGGTTCAATGCCCCCGTGCACTGCTGCTTCGATGAGCAGGGCAACTGCTACGTGAGCGAGGCGGGACACAAGGTCGACTCGAAACCTCGCGTGCTGAAGGTGAACACGCAGACCGGGGAGTACGAGACGTTCTTCGACCTGCCAGAGGAACGCTGGATCAAGACGGGCGCTTTCACCGGCGCGTGCTGGCATCAGGGCCGCTTTTACTTCATGAACACTGACACCTTCTCACGGCTGGGTGAGGACGGCAGCATCGAGGACCTCGTGACGGACCTGCCGGGACGCGGCGATCACCAGGCCAACTACCCGGTGGTCGGGCCGGATGGCAAGATCTACTTCGGTCAGGGCACCGCGACGAACCTCGCGGTGGTCGGCCCGGATGACTACGCGTACGAGTGGCTCAGGCTCTTCCCCGACTTCCACGACCGCCCCGGCGCGGACATCATCCTGACCGGGCAGAACTACGAGTCCCAGAACGTGCTGGGGAGCCTGCGGGAAACCGTGAAGACTGGCGCGTACGTGCCCTACGGGACGGAAACCCACCCCGGGCAGGTGATCAAGGGCACCGTGAAGTGCAACGGCTCCGTCCTGCGCTGTGATCCGGACGGCAGCAACCTCGAACTGGTCGCCTGGGGTTTCCGCAATCCGTACGGGGTCGCCTTCCACCCGGATGGACGGCTGTTCGCGACGGAGCACAACATCGACGAGCGCAGCCGCCGGCAGATCATCGGGGACACCGAGGACCTGTACGAAGTGAAGCAGGGCGAGTGGTACGGCTGGCCGGACTTCGCGGGGGGTGTTCGCCTGGACGACCCGCGCTTCAGGGGGCGGGGCCAAGAGCCGGTGATTGCGAACCACCCGAATCCGAACCCGCCCAAGCCCTTTGCGACGTTCGATGATCACGCGGGCGTGAACGGCCTGGACTTCTGCCGGGATGAACGCTTCGGGTTTTACGGGGATGCGTTCATCGCGCTGTTCGGGGACATTGCACCCGTCACGGCCCGCTCGCCCTCACCGCGCGGTTTCAAGGTCGTGCGGGTTGAGATGAATACCGGACGCGTGTTTGACTTCGCGGTGAACAAGATCGCCGGTCCCGCCTCGAAATTCCCGCAGCTGGGTCTGGAACGCCCTTCGCACTGTCAGTTCGGACCGGACGGCGCATTGTACATCGTGGACTGGGGCCAGATTCAGATCGCGCCTGAAGTGGGTGGGATTCGTATGCCCCTCCACACTGGCGCCCTGTGGCGCGTCCGGCGGACGCAAGGGCCACGGGGAGAGCAACCGCAGGCACCCAGGGAGATCTCGTACATAACGCGTAACGCGGTTATCTACGGAGCCCTCGCGGCAGGCGTTGCGGTCGGCGTGGGGCTGGTGCGCTGGGCGCTGCGAGCAAGAAGGTAAGTGGAATGTA
>NC_019790.1 GCF_000317835.1 Deinococcus peraridilitoris DSM 19664
GCGTCAGGATGCGTGTGCCAGACGGGAGTGAGATGATGGCCCAGTACAACCAGGCTGAGTATCAGGAGAAACCCAGCCTGAAATTGACCACCAGGACCGCGAGATCGTTGAGAAGGAGCATGCCCGGCGAGGCTGCGCCAACCCCAACATTGTCAAACCAGCACACCCGCTGCGGACGGGGACAGTTTTCCCCACCGCTGA
Organism: Deinococcus peraridilitoris DSM 19664; assembly: GCF_000317835.1. Classification (NCBI taxonomy): domain Bacteria; kingdom Thermotogati; phylum Deinococcota; class Deinococci; order Deinococcales; family Deinococcaceae; genus Deinococcus; species Deinococcus peraridilitoris. The sequence continues at coordinate 202 of NC_019790.1, forward strand.
GCCCCACGGAACCGAAAGTGGCGGGTACTGTAAAGAAATGAGCAGCCTGGCGATCATGCTGTACCGCGGTCAGCCATCCCGTGTTCTTCTGCTGCCGGCGAACATAACGGGTGTCAGCAGGAGACCCGACCTGGCACTTCAAGCACATTCACACCAGTTTTTGAGGTCAGCGGCGTGCCGTGTTCCGGGCACAAGAGCGCGGTGGGGACAGGCCGACCAGTCGCCTCAGGGGACGTCATCGTGTGCTTGCCACGTGTCGGGCTTAAGGAACAGGACGTCGTTCAGCAGCGCAGCGACGTCACCATAAATATCGGCGTTGTTGCCGTTCAGCCGCACCGAGGACGCGGGGACGACCATGAACCGCTCTCCTGAGGTGGCGACTGCGGCCACTTCGTAGGACAGCACCTCACCTGAGTTTGCGTCGAACTCCACGTCACGGATTCGCGTGCACGCCGAGACGCCCTTGATGTGCACCTCGATCTCCTGGAAGGGACGCTGCTGCGCGACCAGCGCCGCCGCCTGGGGAAACGCACTCACGGGTGCTGGATCGTCGGCGCTGGTGACCACGACGGCTGCTGGGCTCAGTTCGTAGATGGCCTCGAAGGGCAGCACCAGCTGTTCGTGGTGTTCTCCGGTCAGCTGGAGGATCATCACGGCCGTTGTGGCAGGGTTGAAGAACACCTGCGTGACCTGGCCCAGGCACGTCCCGTCCGGGCAGGTGACGGGCAGGCCGATCAGGGTAGTTGCGCGCAGGCGTGGCATGGTGAAGTCGCGTGGAGGGTTGCGGTACCCACCCAAGGGGCCACCGCAACCCTCCAACGAACTCACTCTACCGGACTCACCTGATGCTCACCTGTGATGCACCTGAACGTCTCCCAACCTTCGTGCGGTGCGCGTGCAGCGCCCGGTTCACCTGTGCCTGCCACGCCTCGTGCCCGGTACAGCCGGGTTCGGAGATGCTCGATCCGGCGGACGGACGCCCGACCGCTTATGCCGGCGCCGTGACACTCCTCCTGCTCAAGCCGGTCGGCTTGGACTGACAAGCCATACCTGCTACTTCACAGGGGTCAAGCTCCAGGTCACCTGCAGTTCATTGAAGGTATTGTTCGTCAACTTCGCCAACTCACTCGAAAAGTGACCAGCGAACATGTAATGACTGAAGTCCGGAATTGCACCAGGAGAAATCACCGACGGCACACTGACACTCCCGGAAAGCACCGGCGCACTCGGGACGGGGAGGTCCTGCAACCGCACGAAATTCAGCGTTGAGGTCTGGATACCTGCACTGTGCATTCCTTTGATGGAATTTTGGAAGATCAACGCGTACGTGCAGGTTTCCGGGTAGATGGTCAGCGAGACATTCGCTCCCGAGGGCGTTCCGCTGCCGATGACACTCACCTTAGCCTGGTCCATGTGGTACGTGTCATGAACCGACTCCGTGCCTCCCGTGACGGTAATGCCACTCCACAAGGCGTACCGGCCGTAGTCGAAGCGGTTGAGGATGTTGAACGTGAAATCCACGCTTCGCTGGACCATCACGGTGGTCGTGCCATCCGTAGCGGTCTGCTTGAAGGTGTACTTCGCGCTGCCCGTCCATTTGGCGGTATTCATCAGGTCGCCGCAGGCGCAGCGCAACTCCGGATCATTCGGGTTGTACTTGTCGCTGTCCCCACCCAGCAATTGATTGATCCGGGCGACCTTCACCACCTCAGCGAACTGCACCGCATCACCTGGGTCCACGCAAGGACCGGTGGCTTTCTTCCAGCAATTCTCCATCCCCGTGACCACCGCGTTCGTCACGCTCGTCACTTGCGTGGTGAGGTCGTCATCCAGACCCAGCAAGGCCACCTGACGGTTCCAGGACAGGACCTTCGCGACGTTCGCCTTGGCGTAATCACAGTCAGTGGTGATCTGGCCGAGCATCGGCTGAATCACCTGTTTGTAGAAGGTGTTCATGATGGCCGAGAGCTTCATGTCGAACTGCGGATCGCCGGGTTCGTTGCGCTGCTGCGCTTCTCGTTCGTGACGAATCAGTTCTTCCATCATCTGCGCGAGTTCACTTTCCCAGTCTCCCGGGACGGACTCGATGGGTTGTGGCGTCTGTGGGTTATTCACCACGATCAACGGCGCATTTTCACAGCAGTAGAAGACCCCGTGATCGGAGAAGTGCAGCAAATTCATCTTCAACCCGGCCGTCAGCGCCAAAGGGTGCAGGTAAAAGTCTTTGCCGTTGTCCTGACTGGCGAACCCAATCGCTTCTTTGTCACTGCCGCCTGGAGGGGCGATGCTGAGGACCGCGGGATGGTACAGGCGTAAACCGGCGGGTTGCAGATTCACGCCGTACACCTTGCCGCCTTGTACGGGTGCGCCGGTGACGCTGGTGATGGGGGTCATGGTGATTTCGGTGTCGGCGACGAGGGCGTTGTTGGGAATGGTGAGGGTGTAGACCGTACCGTCCTGCGCGGTGACACTCAGGGTGCCGCCTTGGATGGGAATGGTCTGCTTGACGGCTTTGGTGGCGTCAAGGGTGACGGTGACGTTCAGGGGACTGCCGGTGGGTCGGGTGACCGTACCGACGTCCTTGGCGGGTGGTGTGGTGGAACCGCCACAGGCGGTGAGCAGCACCATGAGGATGGCGAGGACAACTCGGCGGAGGACGGACATGAGCATCACCCCTTGAGCGCGGGGATGAATGAGGGACCCGGCGAGTCCTGGCTGTTTCCCCGTTCGCTACTCTGAATTGAAAACACGATTATCGTACACCAACGCGGTACGGCCTTCGCTTGCTGAGGTCGAGGCGGTTGGTCATCCCCAACTGGGGTTCGATGTCCGGGTTGCTGGTGCGGAAGTTTCGTTGTTGCCGTACGCTATGAGAAGACGACCCGTCCAGTTCACCGACAGAAAGGCGGGCCACGCGAGGACCCGACACACTCAACTGGCGTTCGGGCAGTGAGTGACTCACGCAGCACGACTACGCCCTTCAATCCAGAGGAGGAGTACCATGCGTCCCATTTCACGTTCCCTTCGGACCCTGGCTTTTGCGTTGCTGTGCCTGCCCGGGGCGTCGGTCGCGCAATCACCTGCCGGTTTGGTCACGTACGTCCGTGCCAGCACCGAACAGGAAATCAGGATGGTTGACGCGCGCGGCACGAACGACCGCCGGGTGTGGGCATTCGAGAAGCCTGACCCGCACAAGACCATCAAGATCTACGACCTGGCGTGGCGGCCTGACGGTAAAGAACTGGCGTTCAGCAGCACGCACGAAAATCACTGCTCGATGAACCTGTCGGATGTCTTCGTCATTCGTGCTGACGGTTCAGGTCACCGGCGCGTCACGCAGGCACCCGCCTGCGCCGACCTCGCCCGGTACCCCAAAGCGACAGTGCGTGTCCCAGTAAAAAACGTGGGCTTCGAGAGTTTCACAGGCTTCCTGTACTTCCAGGGTGCGCCGAGTGCTCAGGCGGTGTCGCTTCCTGCCGGGGGCAGCACCACGGTGACGGTACCGAACGTCGCGGCACTCACGAAGGGGAAGGACTCCGGGCAGGTTGCCACGCTCATCGCCGGCTTGAACCGCGCGTACTTCATTGGAACGGCCGTTCAACCGCAAGGGGGAAAGCAGCTCACGACGAATACGTTGTTCATCTCATCCCTCCAGCCTGGACTGGAGCCCCGCTCAGCGTCATGGCATCCGTCCGGAACATACATCGCGTACGCGTACGGTCTCGCCAGCCTGCGGCGCGTGCCGGCCAATCCCGCGCCCCTGGATTTCGGGGAGTTCGTGGTGAATGCCGAGGACGGTCCGGACATCGTACTGCACGCCGCGTACGGACCCACACCTGCGCTCGCTGGTGAACTCCTGGTGCAGGGCTGGGATTTCACGGGGGATGGTATCTACCGGGTGAAGGCAGGCGCGAAGCGGATGGGGGCGCCACTCGTGAAGATCACGGACGGCCGGAGTCGGATCCGTGGACTCGCGTGGCTACCGGACGGGTCCGGCTTCGTGTACTCGGCGGAGGAGGTGGTGGAGTACGAGGTGGGCCGGTCCAACATTTTCCGGTATGACTTCGCCAGCCGCAAGTCGTCGCGCGTGACGAACCTCCCGAACGAGTACGCCGGGCAGCTGAGCGTTTCACCGGACGGGCGGATGATCGCGTTCGACCGGTCTCGCGGCCGGGAGATTGACGGTACGACGAGCGTGTGGCGCGTGACGATGGACGGCAGTGGCTTGACGCTGCTGGCCAACGATGCGTTCGCGCCAGCGTGGAAACCCGGCAAGTAATCCGTCAGCCTTGTGTTGGGTGTGAAGACATGCAGGACTTTTTCACTGCGGCGCTCAGCCGCCCCGTACCGTTCGGCCTGAACCTGAGGTATACCCCAGCCTGACGTCAGGGAAGGAGCCAAAACTGCACCAGCAGCCCCGGTTGCCCCAGCACGACCGGCAGCTCCCCACGTGAACGCGCGCCGCGCGCCCCCGCCTCCTCGATCGCGGCGTGCAGGTGCGCGTAGGCTTCCTCGGCCGCCTCAGGGGCGCTCACCACGACGTCCATGACGAGCGCGCTGAACAGCAGGTGCGGGGCGAGCAGGCGGCGGGCGTTGAGCTGGATGCGGGCGGCGACGCTGAGGGTGGCGTAGGACGCGAGGCTCGCGATGAGGATGGAGAGCAGGACGAGTTGCGGGTCGTACTATCCGGTCACGGGGTGCATCAGGCTGGCGCCCATCATACAGGTCGGTTGAGGTTCGGCTGACGTTCGTGACTACGGTAGTTGGTTCGCCTTCACTGTCGAACGGCGGAAGTGTTCCTTTTTTTACCTCACCCATCGACGGTGCGTGACCAGCAGCGGGGTGACCCTCGGCCCCAAAGCCGCAGGCCGTTCGCGGATAACCTGGGGACGCTGGAGCGGCGAATCATCGCCCAGTGCGATGTCTTCACCCCGATTAGACCTCCAAATCGTTTTGGGTTGACTTTCCAAAACGATTTGGGTTACGATTCAGCCACCAAACGAGCAAAAGGAGCGGCCGTGAACTTAAAAAGGCTGTCCCACCACCTCGGACTGTCGGCCACGACCGTCTCCAGGGCACTAGCGGGATACAACGACGTCAATGAAGAAACACGCCAGCGTGTCATCGAGGCGGCCCGCGAATTCAACTACCAACCCAACCGAGCCGCGCAACGTCTGCGTTTGGGAAAGTCAGATGCCATCGGGCTGGTCCTCCCGGTACCCCCCCAACAATTCGCCAGCCCCTTCTTCTCCGAACTGATCGCCGGCATCGGTGAAGTGCTCGCCCAAGCTGGCCTCGACCTGCTCGTCACCGCCTGCCCTCCAGGCCCGCAGGAAACGGAGTACTACCGACGCATGATCCAAGGTAAACGCGTCGACGGCGCCATCGTCGTCCGAACACGCGTCCACGACGAGCGCGTCACTTTTCTCCAAACGGCCGGTGTGCCGTTCGTCACGCACGGACGCACGAAGACGAACGTTCCCTACGCTTACCTTGACGTGGACGGCGAGCGAGGCTTTTATGAAGCCGCGCGCTTCCTGCTCGAACTCGGTCATACCCGAATCGCGCTGATCAACGCGCCCGAGCCACTCAGCATCCACGCCGTACGCCACGCCGGTTACGTCCGGGCCCTCCGCGAAACCGGCCTCGAACTCAACCCAGCGCTCCTGTTCACCGGCGACCTCGACGAGGTCGGCGGCCACCGCGCCGCCGAGGTGCTGCTCAAAGGACCAAACCCGCCAACCGCGTTTCTCTGTGTCAACGACCTCACGGCTTTCGGTGTGATGCACGGGGTCGCGGACCTCGGCCTGCAAGTCGGGAAGGACGTTAGCGTCATCGGGTACGAGGACCTCCCCTTCGCCCGCTACAGCAATCCACCCCTCACCACCCTGAGCACTTCCTCCCGTAAGGCCGGACAACACCTTGCCAGAATGCAGCTTCAACTGCTCAGCGGCGTTTCCCCAGCTGAGCTGCAAGAATTGTGGGCTCCCGAGCTGGTATTGCGCGCAAGCCACGCTCCAGTCCCCACCCACCCCGAGGACCACACGAGCTCAGCGGCGATTTCCCCTCACTCTCCACGACAGGCTAGGTCCATTCCATCCTCGTCACGTCCGCAACACGACTGAAGTTCCGCACTTTGGTCGTCGGCCCTTCGTTTCCATTCAAAGTCCAAGGAGGACGGTATGAAGCACAGCAAATGGTGGTTGATGGGACTCGGTACGGTGGCCAGCATCGCCCTCGCGCAAAACAACTCAGTGCTGTTCGCCAGCACTCAGTTTCGGCAACTCGAGGAAGCGCAAAGCATGCGCGACGTGATCCTCAAGGACGCGCCCGTCAAAGTAGAGTTCCTTGGGCAGGAGAACGCCCCGTTCGTCAGCCGCCTCATCGCCGAGAACAAGTCCGGCAAACCCAGCGTCAGCCTCGCCGGCGGCCTCCACGGGGATTTCACCGCCCTGCAAGCCGCCGCTGCGCTCGACAACGTCGACGACGTCCTCAAGGACCTCAACAACGTGAAGTTCATTCCCTCGATGGTCTCCCTCGGGAAGCTCGGCACGAACAACCAGAAGTACATCCCCTGGGCGCAGGCGACCTACCTGATGGCCGCCCACAAGGACGCCTTGCAGTACCTGCCCAAAGGTGCGGACCTCAACGACCTCACGTACGAACAACTCGCCGAGTGGGGCAAGAACATCGAGCAGGCCACCGGCAGGAAACGCCTCGGGTTCCCCGCCGGCCCGAACGGCCTGATTCACCGCTACGTGCAAGGCTACCTGCTCCCTTCGTACACCGGGAGTTACGTCCAGAAGTTCAAGAGTCCCCAAGCGGCCGAAGCCTGGAAGGACATGCAGGACATCTGGAAGTACACCAACCCGCAGAGTGCCAGCTACAACTTCATGCAAGAACCCCTGCTGTCCGGCGAAGTGCTCGTCGCGTGGGATCACGCGGCGCGCCTCAAGGACGCCTTCACCCAGCGCCCCAACGACTTCGTCGCGTTCCCCGCGCCCAAAGGACCGGCCGGGCGCGGTTACATGCCGGTTATCGCGGGCCTCGGCATTCCCGAAGGCGCCCCGAACCGCGCGGGCGCCGTCGTGACCATCAAGCACCTCACCAAACCCGAGACGCAAGCGCAGACCTTGCGTGAAACGGGATTCTTCCCCGTCACCCGCGGAAACCTCCCCACCAACCTCCCGCAAGGCATCAAGATCATGGCGGAGGCTGTGGAGAAGCAGTCCGGCGAGGGCAGCATTGCCGCCCTGCTGCCCGTCGGGCTCGGCGCGCAGGACGGCGAGTTCAGCAAAGTCTACGTGGACGCCTTCCAACGCATGATCATCCGCAACCAGAACATCCAGTCATCACTGAATACGCAAGCCCGTCAGCTTCAGCGGGTTCTGGACACCAGCAAGGCCGCGTGCTGGGCGCCTGACCCGGTCGCCAAAGACACCTGCAAGGTTCAGTAATGAGTCGCCGCACTCCAGTCGGCGGGAAGGGACCGGCGCTCCTCAGTCCGGTCACCACGCCCGCCGCCCGGGTGCGGAGCCAGCGCTGGGTGCCGTACGCGCTGCTCGCGCCAAGCGTCATCTTTCTACTGCTGCTCTTCGCCTGGCCTTTGATTGAAGCGGTGCTGCTCTCCGTGCGGGGCACCACCGGGAGTCTCACCACCGAGAACTTCCAGCGCATGGCGGACGACCTGAACTTCCGCGACGCCCTGCGCAACACCTTGCTGCTCACTGTGATCGTCGTGCCGCTGCAAGCCGCGCTCGCCCTCGGCCTGGCGAGCCTGGTGAGCGGCATGGAGCGGGGCAGGAACACCCTGCTGTACGTCCTCACCATTCCGCTTGGCATTTCCGACATCGCCGCCGGGATCGCCTGGCTGGCAATCTTCACCGAACGCGGCTACCTGAACAGCATGCTGATGAGCGCCGGAGCCATCGAGCAGCCCCTGACGTTCCTGAGTTACGACTCGCTGACCACGCTGCTCCTCGCGGTGATACTGGCAGAGTTATGGCGCGCGACGGCCATCATGCTGGTCATCCTCGTCGCCGGCATGCAACTGATCCCACGCATGTACGCCGAAGCCGCGGACGTGTTCGGCGCCACGCCCTGGCAGCGCTTCACGAAGATCACACTGCCGCTGCTCAAACCCAGCTTACAGAACGCCCTGATCCTCCGCACCATCGCCGCACTGGAAGTGTTCGCCGTCGTCAGCGCGCTCGGCGGACGCAATCTGCCGGTGCTCGCCGGGGAAGCCTACAACTGGTACGGCACGTACCAAAACGCCAGCGTGGCCGCCGCGTACGGCGTGCTGATCATGGCGATCTCGCTGCTGCTCACCTTCGCGTACCTCAAGCTCATTCGCGTGAAACCGGAAGCGACCGTATGAAGAACCGCCCCTTGTACCTCACGCTGGCCGTCCTGGCAGTGGTGTGGGTGCTGCTGCCGATCTACCTCGTTGCGGTGAATACCTTCAGCACCAGCGCCGGCGTGAACGCCTTTCCCAAACCCCCCTTCCCACTCCCGTTCAGCCTGGAGACCATCGAGTTCTTCTTCTCCGTGCAAGGCGTGCTGCCCGCCTTCTGGAACAGCTTGATCACCGCGATCATGACGATGGTGCTGGCCTTGCTGCTCGGCGCTCCCGCCGGCTACGCCCTCGCGCGCTACCAGTTCTTCGGCAGTGGCAGTTACCGCTTCCTGGTTCTGCTGACCCGCGCGTTTCCCCTCGCCATCCTCGCAATTCCCCTCGCGGTACGCTTCATCCAGCTCGGTTTGTACGACACGTTGATCGGGGTGGCGCTCGTGCACACTGCCCTCGCGTTGCCCTTCGCGGTGCTCGTCACCGCCGGACTGTTCATGGGCGTCCCCGTTGAACTTGAAGAAGCCGCGTGGACGCTGAACTGCACGAAGATCCAGGCGTTCTTCAAGGTCGTTTTGCCGTTGGTGCTGCCCGGTCTGGCCGCCACCGCGATTTTCGCGTTCACCATCAGCTGGAACGAGGTGTTCGCATCCACCATCCTGACGCTGCGGAACCCGACGCTGCCCGCCCTGCTGCTCACGTCACTGAATGAAGCGCCGCTGCCATTCCGCTTCGCCGGTGGCTTCATCCTGATCGTCCCGGCCGTGGTGTTCCTGTTCCTCGTTCGGCGTTACCTGTTCACCTTGTGGGGCATCTCCAGCCGATGAACCCTACCGCTCCCTTTGCCTTTTGGAGGTCATCGCATGGCAGAAATTCGCGTTGAACAAGTGCAGCGCGTGTTCGGGAACACCACCGCGCTCGCTGAAATCAACTTGGAAGTGCAAGACCAGGAGTTCGTCGTGCTGCTCGGTCCGAGCGGCTGCGGAAAGACCACCTTGCTGCGCATCATCGCCGGACTGGAAACCGCGACGAGCGGACGCGTCTTCATCGGTGGGCGTGACGTAACGAACCTCGCGCCACGTCAACGGCAAATCGCGATGGTCTTCCAGAATTACGCGATCTTCCCGCACCTCACAGTGTTCGACAACGTCGCGTTTGGACTGCGTATGCAACGCGCCCCGCAGCAACTCATCAACGAGCGTGTCGAGCGTGCCGCGACGCTCATGCACATCGAACCATATTTGAAACGTTACCCTTCGCAACTGTCCGGCGGGCAACGCCAACGCGTCGCCGTCGCTCGCGCGCTCGCCGTCGAGCCGCAAGTCCTGCTGATGGACGAGCCGCTCAGCAACCTCGACGCGCTGTTGCGCCTCGAAATGCGTGCCGAACTCAAGACGCTGCTGCAAGGCACCAAAACCACCACCATTTACGTCACGCACGACCAGGTGGAAGCGATGAGCCTGGCCGACCGCATCGCCGTCATGCACGGCGGGCACATCGTGCAGTACGCCCCACCCGTGGAAGTCTACGAGGAACCCGCGAACACGTTCGTCGGTGGCTTTATCGGCAACCCACCCATGAACTTCGTCCGCTTCCCCGTGCATGAGCAGGCCGGTCAGAAGTACGCGCAAACCGCGAATGCGGCACTCCGGGTCCCGGACGAAGCGGGCCGCGAGGTCCTGATGGGCATCCGCCCGGAGGACTTCAGCATCAGCCTCACGGCCACCAGCGACGCCCTGCCCGCCCCCGTCCGACTGGTCGAGCACCTCGGGCCCCACCTGCTGATCACCGCTTCACTCGATGATCAGCTGATCAAAATCAACGCCGACCCGCACCTCAGCGTCCGAACGGGCGACACGCTCTACCTTCAGCCCAACGCGCGCCGAACCCGCTGGCTCGACCCGGAAACCGGTTTCGCCTTGACCTCACCTCAGGAGCAACTCGCATGACCACCCGTCCACTCAGCGCCGCGGAAATCCTGCACGAAAACGACCGCGGTGGCTACAGCGTACCCACCCGCAACCTCTACCCGTTTCAATGGATGTGGGATAGCGGTTTCACCGCGCTTGGCTGGCAGAAACTGAACGAGCAGCGCGCCTGGCAGGAACTGCACAGCCTGATGCTGGGGCAATGGGACGACGGGATGGTGCCGCACATCGTCTTTCATCGTCCGGACGACAATTACTTCCCCGGCCCGGACGCCTGGGGCACTCCGCACCAGCCGCCCACCAGCGGCATCACCGACCCACCGGTGCTCGCGACCATCACGCGTCACCTCCTGGAGCATGCGCAGGACGAAACGCTCGTCGCGGAGCAACTCCGCGCACTTTACCCGCGTTTGCTGCGCTTTCACCGCTGGATGCACACCTACCGCGACCCGGAGCAGGTCGGCTTGATCAGCATCGTCCACCCGTGGGAAAGCGGGGAGGACAACAGCCCCGCGTGGGACAGCGCGCTCGCCAACGTCATGGTCGCAGCGGACCTCCCATCCTTCCAGCGGCGCGACACCAACCACGTCGACGCCAGCCAGCGTCCCAAGCACGCCGAGTACGAGCGGTACATGACGCTTGTTCACCACTTCCGCACCATGAACTACGACCCGGCGCGAATCGTGAACACCAGCCCGTTGTGCGTCACCTCGCCGGGATTCAACAGCATCATGCTGCGCGCCGATAAAGACCTGCGTGTACTTGCTGAGCGCCTCGGCGAACCCACCGCGGAGATCGAAGGGTGGATCACCCTGGGTCAACGTGGACTGGAGCGCCTGTGGAACGATCAGCGTGGCGCCTACCAAATGCTCGACCAGCGCACCGGGGAAAGTACCGACGTCATGACCAGCAGCTGCTTCCTGCCCTTGTACGCCGGTGACCTGCCTGAAGGCCGTGCAGATCACTTGGCGCGCACCCTCGCGTCTTGGGCGGAACAGGTTCGCTTTATGGTGCCCAGCACCGACCCGAACCACTACACGTTTGAACCACAACGTTACTGGCGTGGGCCAGTGTGGTCCGTCGTGAACTGGATGATCGAGCAAGGCTTGCGGCGCAATGGGTTCGACGACCTCGCGGACCGCGTCAAGCTCGACACCCTCGAACTCGTGAAACGCAACGGGTACTACGAGTACTTCAATCCCCTTACGGGTCAAGGGCTTGGAGGAAGAGACTTCACGTGGACTGCCGCGATCGACCTCGCCTGGACCAAATGAACCCACGCGAGGCTCTCACCACAGCCTTCCGCGCGGCCATCCAAGCTGGACATCCGACCCGCGTCCTGCGCGACGTTCCCTTGCCCGAGGTCGAAGGCCGCACCGTAATCATCAGCATCGGGAAAGCAGCACTCAGCATGGCGAGCACCGTCCAGCAGCGTCTCGGGGGACGCGCGACCGGCGTGGTGGTCGCACGTCAGGAGGAACTCCCCGCGCACGTAGAGAATCTCACTGTCCTCGGGAGCACACACCCCGCCCCGAGTGAAGCGAGTTCCCGCGCGGGGCAACTGGTCCTGCAAACCGTGCAGGGCCTCACACCAAGCGATCTCGTCCTGTGCCTCATTTCCGGCGGTGCCTCCTCGCTCGTGTCCGCCCCGACGGGCGTCACTCTAGATGAAAAAGCGCGGTTGACATGGGAATTGCTCGCGTGCGGCGCCTCTATTCATGAGATCAATACGGTGCGCAAACATCTCTCGGCGATCAAAGGCGGCGGGTTGGCTCGCGCGGCTTATCCAGCGCGGGTTTTGGCACTGGTCGTGTCCGACGTGGTCGGGGATGATGTGTCGACCATCGCGAGTGGTCCGACCGCGCCTGACCCCACCACCTTCAGGGACGCGCTGGCCGTGCTCGACCATTACGGCATCCGCGCTCCGAGCGTGCGCGCTCAACTGGTGCGCGGCGTGATCAAGGTCCAGCCCGAAACTCCCAAACCAGGCGATCCAATCTTCGATCATGTGGAGCACCGCGTCATCGCTGGCGCAGCCACCGCCCTCAGCGCCGCAGCAGACTGCCTCCAGCAACACGGCTGGCAAGCGCGAATTTGGCAGGAAAACGTGACCGGGCCAGCCATTGAAGCGGCGAAAGCGCACGCGGCGCAGGCCACTTTCCTTCACTCACGGCAGGCGCTGCTGAGCGGAGGGGAAACCACAACCATCATTCGTCCTGGGGGCGGGCGTGGCGGTCGGAACCTCGAATTCCTGCTGTCGCTGGCGCTCGAAGCGCCTGACGTGTATGCAATCGCGGCCGACACGGACGGCATTGATGGCAGCAGTTCCGCGGCGGGCGCCATTCTCACACCGGACACCCTGGAGCGCGCCGCAGCGCTTGGTCTGGATCCTCGAACTTACCTTGAGCGGAGTGACGCGCACCGCTTCTTCGCCGCTCTAGACGATCTGGTGGAAACCGGGCCGACGGGAACGAACGTCAACGACTTCCGCTGCATGTTACGTCAATAGACTGGTGAATTCATGCGAGAGTACATGACCTCGGATCCGCCATTCCGCTTCGCCTTAACACTCGATGTTGGTGGTAGCCACATCACTGCCGCCGTTGTCGACCTGACATCCCGCGCGTTGCTCCCGGCCACCCTCACCCGTCGATCCATTGACGAGCAGGCGAACCGGGAAGCCATCATTTCCGGTTTGGCTCATGCGGCATTGGATGCCGCGCGTGTCGAACCATACGCGGTCATTGCCGGAATTGGGATGGCGATGCCGGCACCATTTGATTATGTTGCCGGGGTGTCGCTGATGCAGCACAAGTTCCACGCACTGTACGAGCGGAACATCCTGCACGACCTTCAGGAAGCCTGGGTGGGGACTCCCTTGGCTGGCATGCCAGTCCGAATTGCGAATGATGCGGACCTGTTCGCGCTGGGGGAGTGGTGGGCCGGAGCGGCGCGCGGGTGTTCCAGTGTCATTGGATTGACGCTTGGCACGGGCATGGGATCCGGATTCATTCGTGACGGCCGCATCGTGACCGAAGGTGACGGGGTTCCAGCCCAAGGGGAACTTTGGAGCTTGCCGTACCTTAACGGCCTCGCCGAGGAGTACGCGAATGGACAGGCCGTCACCCGAGCGTACCATGTGAGAACTGGCGCGACGTTGACGCCGAAGGAGATCAGCGAGCGAGCTGCGTACGACGACGCTGCCCGCGACGCGTTCACAGAACTCGGTGAACACCTGATGCACATTCTCCTTCCGGTTGTGAAGTGCTTCGCCCCGGATTGCCTGGTCGTCGGCGGGAACGTTGCGCGGTCATGGGCTCTGTTTGGCCATCTGCTGCAAGGTGGCTTGAATCCAGTGCGCTGCGTTCAAAGCATGAACTTTGAGGAAGCAGCGTTACTGGGAGCGGCAATACTATCTACCGAATCTTCCGCTTCTTAACATAGACGCAGCGTGACAAGCACTTCTCGACCGAAATTTGCCGAACCTGATTCTTCTGGGCCTGAACATGCCACACATGGGTGGGCTGGAAATGAAAAGTCACCCGGAGTAGCGGCCGTGAAACAATTGTTTAGGCCTCACTCGTCTGGAGTCGGGCGGGATCGAGTACCGCGGGCGCTGAGATGAATGTCCTGTTCGTCGTTCTGTTCCTGGAGGATTCGGCTTAGGCTGAGGCGTATGGCTTCGGTGTAGTTAATGAGAACGCCGGGGATGGGACGAAACTGAGTCGTGTTCAGGGGTGCTGCGACAGTTTCTGGTTTCGTGGGCACAGTGTTAATCGCCGAGATAGTGCTGAAAAGGCGTGTTTGCAAAGTGAAGGGATATGGCGATCCAGGGAATGCTGGTAGCCTCTTTTCCCGTATCGCTTAATCTTTCGGATGAGCAGTGGGTCGTGCTTCGGTACCGGACACCTTTAGGTTTTGGTTGTCCTGAACGGCATTTTTCTATTTCTCAGTTTTAAGGGTCATCTGGCCCAGCAGCAGAGCGGCATCAAGGGGTTGTGACCGCCCACGATGCCGCTCTGCTCGATCCTACCAGCCTCGCTGAACTCCTCAAACGTCACTCGCCGTTCTTGCGCATCTACACGCTCAGGAGAGTGGCCGATGTGGGCTGCGCCCTGATCCTTGCTCAATCCACCCGCTCAGGCCGCGCGCTCCTGCAATCGCACCAGTGACGCACGCGACGGTGTCGCTGTCATCCCCACCCGGTCTCAATGGCGCGCAGACGACCCATCTGAAAGTGCTGTTCCTTTCCTAGCGTCCCCTCAAACCACGCATCATTGGAGAGGTGCGTGAGCACGCGTGCTCCCCTGGTCGTGAGTATCCGGATGATCTCTAGCGCATTTCAGATGCTGGCAGCGACTCCCCCTCATTCGGGAACGCGGGCCGCTCCACGTGTAGATCTCCCAGGCCGTACAGCGAGAAACCGATGGTGGAGGCATTATGCAGCAGGGCCAGCAGGTTTCCGGGCAGCACGTTGAACAGCGCCAGCGCCAGCAACCCGCCGTTCACGCCGATGATCCCCGTATACAGCCCGGTCAGCCGCTGTTCCAGGCTCCGGCTTATGTGGCCCAGCTCGGTCAGTGCGCCCAGATCGTTGGACAGGATCACCACGTCGGCCACCTGCTGCGCCAGATCAGCGGATTCGGCCATCACCACGGCGATGTCGGCGGCGTGCAGGGCCGCGCTGTCGTTGATGCCGTCGCCCACCATGACCACCCGGCGGCCCAGTTGCTGCTGCTGTTGCACAAAAAGGTGCTTGTCTTCGGGGAAGACCTCAGCGTGGACTTCCTCGATGCCCAGTTCGGCAGCCAGTTCCCCGGCACGGGCCTGCTGATCCCCCGTCAGCATCACCAGATGCTTGCCCTGCGCCCGCAACGTGTCCATGACCTGCCGGGCATTCGGGCGCAGCGGCGTATCAATGCAGAAGACACCCGCCAACTGCTGATCGATGCTGAAGTACAGCAGGTTGTACCGCTGGGCCTGCTCGGCGATGACCGCCTCCTGCTCCGCTGTGATTGGCACACCCTCGTCCTCGATCACAAAATGGCGGCTGCCGATCACGGTGCGCTTGCTGTCGATCTCCGACCGGATGCCGTGCGACACGATGTACGTCAGTTCGCCGTGCATCTCAGCGTGCGGGATGTTCTCGCGCTCGGCCTGCTCCACCACCGCGTGGCCGATGGGGTGGTAATGGTGTTCTTCCAGGCACGCCGCGTACCGAATGACCTCCTGACGCGAGAAGCCTCCGAAGATCAGCAGGTCCATCACCAGCGGGCGCGTGGTGGTCAGCGTGCCGGTCTTATCGAAGACGAAGGTGTCCATCTGCGAGAATTCCTCGACGAAGCGCCCGCCCTTGATCAGAACCTGCTGATCGCCCATCTGTCGCATGGCGGTCATCACCACGATGGGTGTCGAAATCTTGAGGACGCACGAGATATCCACCAGCAGGAACAGCAGCGCCTGGGTCACGCTGCGCGTTAGGGCATAGGTGATGGCGGCCCCCAGGAAGTTGTAGGCCACCAGCGCGTCGGCGCGGGTCTGATTGAGGCGCTGGCGCGGGGACTTGAAATCCTCACCCCCGGTCATCAGGCGCACGATCTGGCTGATGCGGTTCTCGGTGGCGAGGCTGGTGACGCGCAGGATCAGTTCGCCATTTTCCACCACAGTGCTGGCGTACACGGCATCGCCCACCGTCTTATGCACCGCCAGCGGCTCGCCCGTCAGGGTAGATTCGTTGACCATCCCGCGCCCACGCAGCACCTCCCCGTCCAGTGGAATGGCCCGGCCTGACGTGACACTAACGTGGTCTCCCACCCGCACGTCTTCGATAGCCGTTTCTTTCAGCCCGCCGCTCTCGGTGATGACCCAGGCGCTGTGGCTGAGGAACGACAGGCTGCCCTCCAGTCGCTCTCGCGAACGGGTTTCTACCCACCCTTGCAGATCCTCGCCCAGATTCAACAGGAAGATAATGGAGGACGCGGTGGAGAAGTCGCCCATTAGTTGCGAGACGACAATGGCGGTGGCGTCCAGTACTTCCACGGTCAGACGGCGCTGACGCAGGGCGCGCAGGGCGGGAGGAATGAAGGCCAACGATTTGATCAACGTGATCGGGGCGCGCACGACAGGCGGCAGCAGCGTGTGCGTCAGTGCCCGGCGCAGCGCCGCCTCGTAGAACACGTCGAACAGTTCGCGTTCTTCCGGCGCGATGCCAATATCGCTGGAATCCTGGCAGAGGTCCAGCACTTCCAGGCGTTGCAGCGCGTTCAGGAGAGCGGCGCGTGAGCCACTGTATTCGAGAACCAGACCGCTGCCGTACTTGTAGACCGTCACGCGCGTGACGCCTGGCAAGTCCAGCAGCCGTTCGCGTAAGACCTTGCGGGCCGCCGGGCCGAAGGGAGAGTTCGACGAAACTCTTAAACGGCCCGGCCCGCTGTGTTCAACCTTAAAACGCACGCAGGCTCACTGGCTGCCGGTGTCCTCGGCGTCTCCCTTGTTGCTGGCTGGAGCAGTTTTTTTCGGCTGCATGGCCCTCGCTTCCACCAGTTCGGCGTCCACGAGATCGGGGGCGTTGTTCTCGCCATCTCCGCTCAGGTCTGCATACTCGCGGCTTTTCTGCTCTCTGCGGTCTTTTTCGTAGATGCTGCGGGCGTCAGCCATCACATCGTCGTAGGAGGCGCGCACGCCCTCGACGGACGTGTCCAGGGTGTCCTTAATCTTCATACCCCCGGCGATCAGGTGGGCGTACAGCCGCTTGGCATCGCGGCTGCCCAGCAGCTTGAGGCCCACGGTCCCGACAAGCAGACCGCCCAGAAAGCTGCGGGTGGTGGGGGCCATCTGGAGCTGTGGTGCGTGGCGACGCTGACCTGCGCCCCCACTGTAGGCTGCGCCATCGTTTCCACCATCTGGGGCAATGATCTTGATTTTGGGTATCTCAACTTTAACTTTCTGCTCGTGATCCGACATGGGTTCCTCCGCTTAGGTGTAGCTAACATACGCTGCAATTTCAGAGCTGGGCGTCACCTTCTAGACGCACGTCTCTGATCAGTATGCGCCATTCCACACCGAGGTCATCGCTTCATTACCGGAACCTGGTATGTCAAGCGCTGAGCGAGAGCTGAGAGCGGCTCAGGCAGGGATGGTGACGTCCTCAGTACATAACACCTTCGCCTCCAGTGGCTCCTAGAGCGGGAAAAGGTTGGCTGAGGAGAGCGAGGTAAGTCTGGAAGTCGGGTAAGGCCCAGCGCAAAGCATTCACCAGCAGTTCCCAGCCATAACGGAAGACGCTGACGGCCCGGCGTCCATGCTTTTTCCGACGGATGGGCTTGAGGCCATTCCTCCATACACCCACACGCAAACAGCAGGCGAAGGCGAGGGTGAGCAGGCCGAACAGGCGCTCCAGCCGGTTCGCCTTGGTCATGTGACTCTCTTCCAAGCCGAGCCCTCGTGACTTCAGTGCAGCGAAGGTGCATTCCACCGAGAAGCGGAGCTGGTATGCGGTGCGCGCTTCCCAGATCTTCAAATCCGTGGCGAGAGCGAACAGCTCCCCGTCCTTGGTCCGCGTGACGACCACCTGCATGACGTTGCCGTACACATTGGCTTTCTCCAACAACCCCACCACCTGGCCCGGCTGCACGTGCTTGTACGCTGCGTCCACGCGCAGGTCATCGACTTTGGTGTCGAGCCGAATGCGAATACAACGCTTGATCTTGCGTTTCCGCAGGAACGAGAACCAATCCCCACCCAGGAATTCTCTATCGGCCACCAGCACCTTGATGCGCTTGGCTGGGAGGTGCTTGAGCAGCTTGGCCACCAGTCGTTCCCGTGCTGCTGTGTTGCTGCTTCCTCCGTGTGGAAGCGCAGTCCAGACCAGTGGCAGGGTGAAGCCTTCGAGCACGACGCCGAGCACCAGCAGGTTCAGGTCGGCCTCGCCGTGTTCCCAGTTCGTGCGGTCCAAGGCCAACATCAGCTTGCCGGGTGGAAGCAGGGAGATTAATAAGCACAGGAAGACTTCTGCATCCAGTTGTTCGTCCTGGAGACAGCGTTCTACCCGGCGTTTCTTTGCTTCCAACGAGGCAGCTCCAGGAAGGTGCGGGGCGAGGCGGACGTGGCGGGTGGATTGAGCAAGGATCAGGGCGCAGCCCACATCGGCCACTCTCCTGAGCGTGTAGATGCGCAAGAACGGCGAGTGACGTTTGAGGAGTTCAGCGAGGCTGGTAGGATCGAGCAGAGCGGCATCGTGGGCGGTCACAACCCCTTGATGCCGCTCTGCTGCTGGGCCAGATGACCCTTAAAACTGAGAAATAGAAAAATGCCGTTCAGGACAACCAAAACCTAAAGGTGTCCGGTACCGAAGGGTCGTGCTACAGCCCATTCTTCCGTATCGGCATTTCCCTCACCTGTACAGAACGAGGCGTTCCTGCGCACCCTTAGCAGTCCTGTAAACGCCGATTTCGAACTGCTGCGTGAATCGTTCACTACGCCGTAAGGCGCAGGTCGACGCGAGTGCCACCTGTCACCATCAAGTGTTGCTGATGAGGTTGATGGACGTGCGATGTCCAAAGGAGCTGAACATGATTTCACATGTGGTTTTTGATTTCGACGGTACCCTCGCCGACTCTCCGCACCTGGTGGTCGAGCTGTACAACGAAGTGGCCAGAAAGCAGGGCTTCGGCGAAATGACCCCGGAGAACCTCCATCTGCTGCGCGGCCTGAGCGTGCGTGAACGCAGCAAACAGCTGGGCGTGCCCATGCACCGCCTGCCTGGCCTGATGGTGCAGGTCGCGCGCGCCTATCGCGCGGTCACCTCGCGCGTCGCATTGCACGACGGCGTTCCGGAGTTGCTGCGAGAGTTACGCGGCAGGGGTATGCGGGTCTGTGTGCTGTCCACCAACAACGAGGAGAACATCCGCGATGTGCTGCGCCGCTACGACCTCGAAGCGATGGTGTCACGCGTGTATTGCAGTAACCGCATCTTCGGCAAGGCGAGCCTGCTGCGGCGCCTGATGCACCACGAGAGCGTGCCGGCAGACCAGTTGGTGTACGTCGGCGACGAGCAGCGCGACGTGGACGCCTGCCGTGAGGTGGGCGTGCAGGTCATCGCGGTCAGCTGGGGAGTCGACACGCTCACGCGTCTGCAAGACGCCCGACCGGACTGGCTCGTGCACACTCCCGAAGGCATCTCGCGAGTCGTGGCCACGCCTCACAAGGCCATGGTGTGAAGCTCGGAAGCAGTCTGCGCCTGAGGTTGGCTGCGGCAGCGTAGCGCACATCCTGCGACGGCGTGTTTGCCAACCAAGAGTTGGGGCGTTCAGCTGATCCGTATCCGCGTTAGAGCCATTCGAGGATACAGGCAAGGAGGATCATTCCTCCGTACATGCAGGCGAGCTTCTCATACCTGGTGGCCACCCGGCGATGCCATTTGATGCGGTTGATGGCCCGCTCGACTTTGTTGCGCTCCCGGTACAACTCCTTGTCGAAGTCATCCTGCCTGTCCTGATTGCTTTTGGTGGGGATGACCGACTTGATGCCACGGCGGTGCAGCATGTTCCTCAAGCTGGGAGAGCTGTAGCCCTTGTCACCCACCAACTTCTTCAGCCGAAAGCGCGGTTGCCCGGGGCCCTTGCGCTTCACTTTGCCCAGCACCACCAGCCATTCCAAGTACCTGGACGCGTTCTAGCCCCAACGACCGGAAAACAGCCGTTAAGCTTGACCCCAGTTCCCCGCAGCTTTCCACGGCGTGGGTGAAGTTCCAGTATTCGCACAAGGCGAGATCAGCAGCTGTGGGAGGCGACCGTTATCGAACCCAGGAGTAAGTTCCTGGTGCAAAGCGAACTTGGCCAGCGCAACGAGGATCTGGAAGGGAGGTTGCTGCTGGGAGCCCGGCAATGACTGGCCAACCCACATGACCTGGTGCTGTTCACCGATGGCTGGGCCGTGTACGAGTCACTGTTCCCCGAGGTGTTCGGCGTCCCGTACCGACCACCACGACAAGGATCACAGGGCGCTTCAAGAAGCTGCGATTCTGGGCGCCTCGCGCGCTCGCCCACGTGCTGATCATCAAGCGGCGGAAGGGACGGAAGGTGGTGGAAGTACTCCAGCGCGTTGCTCACGGGAAATGCTCGAGGGTGGACGCCGAGGCCGAGCAACTCGGGTGTCAGACGCCGAACACTTCAGCGGTGGAGTGGCAGAACGGCACGGCCAGACGGATGAATGCCTTTGAGGCCAGGAAGAGCCTGGCCTTTGCCCGTACATCGCTAAGGCAATCGCGAAAGTCAGCAGGCCGATGCAGCCGAGGTACATCAGGAAAATAATCGCCAGCTGCCCTGCCGTGTTGAGTTCAACTGTGGTGTTCATCGAAAGACCCACCGTACCAAACGCCGAGAACGCCTCGAACGCCAGTTGATGAATGGCAACTGCGGATTGGTCAGCAGCACCAGCAACCCCACCACTATTGGCAGTCCGTTGTCTTTGTAGGTTAACGTCGAGCAGCACGATGTTTCTCCTATCAAGTGACAAAGAGGCAGAGCGAGTGGCCACGTCGGCACCGCTCAAGCAGTACCCTCAAGGCACGAGGCGGCGCGGCCTGAGAGAACGCACGCCAGTACCGTTGCAGCCATACGAATGGCTCCAACCAGCCACACACCCGACGTAACAAGCCACACGAGGAGCTCGGCACCGTCCATTTGAGGTGTGAACACGTTTGGGCAGCGTGGTGTTCGCTGCCGGTCTTGCCGCCTCTCGGTGTTGGCGATGACAGTCGCGGTTTTGTTACGCTCGGCGCCTAGCAGCAGGCCTTGCGGGTAGGTTCTGAAGGCTCTTCGCTGGACGGTCTGAGTGAACGCTGAATCCAGCAGCTTGCAGTAGCTGTCAAGCTGCTCTGGTACTTCTTGGGGAATGGTTTCCATCCCTCAGCATGCGCCTCCACCAAGACAACGGACTACCAACAGACATCCACTGGTAGATTGCAGGGCTTGTCGAGGGTGGGACGATCCGGACGCTATGGAGGCGCCCGCCTTGATGTAGGTTTGGCGCGGAGATCTTCAAACCATTCGTTGTTGCGTTCGTAGAGCGATTGGGATGGAGAGGCGCCAGCTGGCCGTCACATCGTGCGTCCGCGTGCAGCGGCCGAAACGTGGGGCAAGGTCGGACTTGTAGCTCTCGGCTAAAATGTAAGACTAGTGTGAGATATTATAAATTAATCTTAATTTGCTTAGTCTCCATCTAAGCCCCTTTACGAGACTGTGCATGATCTACTCTCTATCGCTGTCCGCCCTTTTGCCTCTGTTGGCCATTACCGTCTCTCTCTTGATGATCGGGCAGATGGCACACCGACTCGCGCATGTCGTGCCACGGACCTTTTTCATTATGCTGCTTGCCAACAGTGTATGGCTGGCAGGGGACTCACTAGCCTTCCTCGCCGTTGATCCGGAGACCCGCTGGTTTTGGATTCGCGCTCAGTTCCTTGGCATCCTCACTCTCCCGGTGGCGTGGCTCGTGTTCATAGACCGCACCCTGTGTCCAAAGCAACCGGAACTTTCCGGTGCCCGCCCTCTTGTGCTCTTGCTGATTCCAGCTTTCATACTCGCACTGATCTGGACGAATGGGTCAAGTGGCCTCGTATGGTCCAGCGTTTCCTTCGCCGACGGTCAGATACGCCTCGAGCGTGGTCTTCTGTTCTGGCTCGGAGTCGCTGGCTACCCGAACCTCATCGGGTTCTGGGGTGTGTACCGGCTGCTCATGTCGTTGCGTGTCGTTCGAGGTCAGAAACGCGGGCAAGTGCTGATACTACTGTACGGGGCTGCGCTGGTCCTGATCAGTGATCTCACGTACCTGGTCGGCGTTCGTATTATGGGCGGCGTCAACCTCACGCCAATTGCTTTCTCAGTGACTTTAATCCCGATCGTATGGGGGATGGCGCGCTACGGGCTGCTACGAGCTGCACCGGTCGCACATCGTCACGTTGTCGATCATCTGCCTGAAGCAGTGATTGTCGTGGATCGCGAAGGTACGATCATTGACCTCAACACAAGGGCACAGGAATTCCTGGGCTCAGCGCGTTCGGTTTTGATGGATCGGGAACTGCGGGAGGTCTTCCCGCACTGGTTTCCGTTCACCGAGGGTACATCAAAGGAATGGCGCACGACCGACGGGGCCGTGTGGGAGATCACATCCTCTACTGTACGGTCAGATAGCGGTCGCCCTGTCGGGCAGGTCATCATGCTGCGGGACATCACGGACCGTATAGAGCAGCACGCGCTGACAGAACGTCTTGCCTTTCAGGACGCCCTGACCGGGCTTGGGAACCGCCGTGCCTTTGACGAGCAACTCGAGAAGGTCCTCGAACGCACGAAGAACAATGGCGAGTCTTTTGCAGTGGTGATGATTGATCTGGATGGCATGAAGCTCGTCAATGATCGCGAGGGGCACGCCCGTGGTGACGCTCTGCTGAAGTCGTTTGGAGCAGCGCTCGAGTCGTCGTTTCGTGCTGAGGATCAATTGTTTCGGCTCGGTGGGGATGAGTTCGCGGCATTCATGGCTCGGCCCAGAGAAGGAATCCGTAACTTGGTGGATGCCCGGGTGAGTGCCGCCTTGGCCAAGGTTCGGGAAGGTGGCTTTCCATGCGTATCGGCCAGTGCCGGTGTTGCCTGCTGGCCTGAAGATGGTCTTGATGTGACGGTCGTTAAAGTTGCAGACGAACGCATGTACGCCGACAAGGCCATGCGGCGGCAGAAGAAAAGTCGTGTCAGCTGACGTCTTGGGGAGATTTCAGCTAGGGCACCATGCATTGTGAGCCGCCTGTTCGAGATGTGCTGCGTAGGATGCCGCCACGCGACTCTAAAGTCTGTGTATTAACTGGTCTGGAGTGAACCCCGCGGTTTGGCTCTGCGTCAACCTCGGTGCAGGGAGTCAGCCAAGAGGATGCGAGAGCGCAAGAAGGAGAACGACGCTCGGCCGTACGTGGCCGCACGCTCCGGGGCGGCCCGGAGCTCGTCTTGCCGCGAGTGACGTGTCTCCACAACCTTGGTACATCAGTCGTTTGATGAGCTTCACCTTGTTCACCACGCCCTCTACAGGTCCGTTGCTCAGCGGTAACTGGACGGCGGCGTTCAGCGCACTTTTCTCGCGCTCAATACCGACAGCAAACAAGTTCAAATCATGGACTCCGCTCGCCTTGGCGCGTTCCAACCACCCCTCGACGTCCTGCACACGCTTTTCGTGCAGCAAGGCACGGAAACTCAACACGAGATCGCGCGACGTACAGCAACGGAAGCCGGACACACAACGCCGCAAAGCATTCCTGCTCGTCAGCCGTGAGCTGATGCTCCTCGCGCCACGCCAGACTCATCAACTCCTTGGGTGACAGCTTCAGTGGAACACGCCGCTGCGCAGCGAGCCTGTCGTGCTGGAGCTCCTTCTGATTGGACTCGGCTCGGGCAGTCTCCTCCCGCTTCCGGGCGTACATCCACTGGGCGACACTCTTGCGGGAGCCCGTGAAGCCCAGCGCCTGCACTTCACGCAAGAGTTCAGCGATATTCCGGCACCCCTGTTCATAGCGGTCGTGCAAGTGCGCTCGGAAGGGATCGAGGATGCTCTGAACACGAACGTGACGAACGCGAGCAGGTGCGGCATCAGCGATCACGTAACGTCGGGCGAGCCAGCGGCTGCACCCAAGTTCGCGTGCAACAGATCGGATACTGTGCCCCTCGGCTCGAAGTTCGTGCACACGTTCAAACATCACCTCACGCCGTTTCTGCTGCTCTTCGCGCACAGCTGTGACAGGCAGTGTACGAGGAACGACGTCGAGGGTGACGTCACGCAGCAGCGTCTGATGCTGCGCAATCCAACGTTCGAGTGTGTCTCGAAGGTTTTTGAGGACGTGCCAGTCGAGGGGCGGGCTTCGCCCGACCCGTTGGGCAGTCCAATACTTGCTGCGCCTCAGGCCGCCCTTCGTTGATCCCAGCAGCGTAATCTGTGGAGCGGTCGCGGACCACCGTCTCGACTTCCGGATGCGTCCGCAGCCAGGTGGCAAGTGTTTGCGCCGAGCGGTCAGGCAGCACGTCGATTGGCTGGTGCGTGTCGAGGTCGACGATGATCGTGTCGTAAGTATGGCCGCGCCGAAAAGCGAAATTGTCGACGCCGATGATCTTCGCCGTTGCCGTTCCGACCTGAGTTTGACGCACCACGCGGAGCAGGGTTGTGGGGCTGGCGGGCACGTGGAGATCGTGAGCGAGCCGGGAACCACCCCGTGCGTTCAGCGCCGTTCCCAGTCGCCGCAGGCAGTCGGCACAGCTGGTCGTGCGCTGGGCGTAGGGTATCGTGAGTGCTGGAAGTCGTTCGGCGAAGACCTGACAGGAGCACTGGGCGTCACGGCACCGGAAACGCCGCACATCGAGCTTAATCAAGACACCGAACCCAGCCCAGGAGACGTCGCGCAGTGTGCGGCAGTAATGGCTGTGCCGGTGCGTTGAGACTGTTCCACACTGTGGGCAAGGTGCCGAGCCTGAGGTACTCGCGGCCTGGAGATGGACCTGTTCAGCCCCGATTTCTACTTGTAGGTCACGAAATTTGAGGCCGCTGGGAAAGACGGCGTGGAGCAGGGCCAGCAGGAGCGCATCCATATCTCAGCTTGTCTCCTCGCTGCACCGAGGTTGACGCAGAGCCGAAAATTGGGGTTCATAGCCAGGTGATCTGAGGCGCTGTTCGAGCTGGAGAGGGAGACGTGAGCACTTTGTCGGTAATCGCTAACGCCTGACTACCCTTCAAATCGTGGCATGAGGGCGGCAAGAGTGCGCCAGGACGCCGTGGAGGGTGTCGTTCATGCCCTTCCGGTCGGATGCAATAAGGTTCTGCGCGGATGGTCAAGGCAGCATCTGAAATGATGCGAGGCATGACGCAGAGCGAGTCGAGTGAAGTTGAGCGCGTGCACGCCGCGTGGGAACGTATTGAACGCTGGTACGCGGAGAACGCCCCGGAGTGGGAGTTGCCAGGCGGGACGAGCGACGCGGACATTGACGAGTTGGAGCAGCAACTGGACGTGACGTTTCCCGCAGCATTCCGCGCTTCCCTGCTTCGGCACGACGGCATTCCTGACCCGTGGTGGCCGCAGGGTGAACTCGAATCTGTCGAGGGCATCCGGAGCAGCTGGGAGAGTTGGACGAATCTGTTGGAGGACGGCTCGTTCGATGAAGCGAACGGTTTCGTGGAGGACAACCCGGCCCTGAAGCGGTCCTGGTGGTGGCGGGGGTGGGTGCCGATCGACCGGGACGGTGCATCGAACGGCGCCTGCCTGGATCTTGACCCGGGTCCGGCTGGGCGCGTGGGACAGGTGATCGACATGGATCATGAGGTCGGGCCGAGCGGGCCACACTATGAGGACTTCGCGGCGTACCTGGAGGAGACCGCGGAGGCGCTCGAGGATGGGTATTACATCGTCAATGACGATCAGCTCGACGAGTACTGCGAGGAGTGACGACCAATGCGACCGATCGTCGTTCTCTGGGACTCTCTGACCAGGTGTACCCCTGGCTTGAGCCGCTGGATTCACCGGATACCCTGCCCACTCCAGCCCCGTGTGATGCCCGAAAGGCTTGCCTGAGGGCTGATGACTGTGGCTGGACCTGGCGCAGCTCGAAGGCTGCCCTTGTCCTGACTTGGTGCACTACGTGTCAGCCTTGATGGCCTTTGACGCTGAAGTGGCGCGGGTCGTGGGTGAGCAACCGTGAGCCGCTTTCGACGACTCGGGCGGCTCGAAGCGGCCCAGCTGGCGAACTTGGACGCCTTGAGTGATGAGACGCTGTGAAGTCTCTACCTGGCGCTAGCGGCACACCTCGTTCCTCGTCAATCAGATTGAGTGTCCACCTGGTGTATAGAAGCTCTGATCAGCTCGCTGGTACTGGCCCTGCACGAGTCCGTTTTCAAGAACACGGCTGCCGGTGAGTGACCAGCGGCTCTCGCTCATCCCACGGTGAAACAGCGGTCGGCCGGACCCGAGGATGATCGGAAGCCATGACAGCGTCAGGTCGTCGACAAGACCTTCGTCAAGGCCCTGGCGGACGGCAATGCCGCCGTCGAGGTACACGTGTCTGAAGCCCTGCTCGCCAAGCTCACGGAGCAAGGTTGAGAGCGGTCCGTTGAAGAACGTTTCGCCATGACGGGATTCGGCAGGGCGGGAGGTGAGGACGACGACGTGCTTGCCCTGGTAGGGCCATGCGTCGAAGTTGAGGACGGTGTCGTAGGTGTTGCGGCCGATGACGAGGGTATCGACGGTGGCGATGAAACTGGTGTAGCCGGTGTCTTGTGGGGTATCGGTGGGTGTGAGTGTGGTGTGCAGCCAGTCGAGGTTGTGATCGTCTCGGGCGAGATAGCCGTCGAGGCTGAGGCCGAGGAAGACGGAGACGCGTGGCTGGTTCATGGTTTCCCCCTCAAATCTACAGTGTAGATATAGTGCCATGGTCTCTGCCAAAATGGAAGCCATGACTGCGCCCACCAGACGCCGCCGCGGACGCCCCCCCACTGGCAGCACCGACCTCGACCAGCACTTCATCACCAGCACCGCCATCCAACTGCTCCAAACGAACGGCTGGAACAAGTTCTCCATGCGCGCCCTCGCCGAGCAACTCCAGGTCGACCCGATGGCGCTGTACCACTACTTCTCAAACAAGACGGCCCTACTGGAAGCGATGGTGACGACCGTATTCACGGCGCTCGACCCGCTCCACCCACCGTTCGATGCCGCCCAGCCACTGGAACAGCGCGTCGAACACCTCGCGCAGGCCTATCTCCAGATCGTGCTGCGCTTCCCAGAACTCGTCGGCGAACTCATTGCAGGCCGCCTCAACGTCCATGAACCTGTCCGGCGTTTCGATGACCTCTTCCAGCAGGCGATGGGTGACTTGCCGCTCGACGCCTCATCTCGCCGACACGCCACGAATCTGCTGGTTGATTACCTGCATGGCTACGCCCTCGGGGCCACATCGGCCACCAGTCCCGAATGGCGGCACGGAACAGCCATCATCATTCGCGGCATTCGGGCGATCGCTAGCGAAATGCGGTAATCGCTAACTGGCGCATGAAGAATGAGATGTTGAGCTGGGGTATACCCTCCACCAGGAATGCAGGGCACTGGGCAGCCGATGCGCGGGCGGAAGTAGCATTCACGCATGGCGGCTGAGCACGTCCCGCAACATGAACTCACTGACGCGGAGATCACCTCGATCATCTCCACCCAGTTCGCTGACCTCGCCCAACTACGTGTCACCCGGCTCGGTGAAGGCACCGACCACGTGGCGTTCGACGTCGGTGGGCAATACATCTTTCGTTTCCCGAAACGTGCTGAGGTCGCTGCCGCACTGAACGTCGAAGTGCAGCTCACCGCATGGCTTGCGCCGCAGTTGCCGTTACCCATTCCTGAGTACCGGTGGTTTGGGCAGTGGGGTGCGCATGACGTGCAACTGCTCGCTGGGTATCGCAGGTTGCCAGGAACGCCGGCATTACAGGTTGCGCACCGACCTCCGCCAGGCGTGGCGGATAGTATTGGCGGGTTCCTGCGGCGACTTCACGACGTGAGCAGCGAGGCAGCAGCCGAGCTGGGCGTTCCCGTGCAGGAAGATGCCGGGGAGTGGCCGCGTGTGGCGGTGAGCGACCTGCGCTTCGCAGCGCACCATCAGCTGGTCGACGAGGCCCACCTGGGGCAGTGGCAGGACGTGCTGTCGTCCCCGCCTTCGAGCAGGGGCATCCGTAGACGGCTGCTGCACGGTGACTTTGCCGCCGAGCACGTGCTGCTGGGTACGAACGGCGCGGTGAGCGGAGTGATCGACTGGAGTGATGCCCAACTGGGGGATCCGGCGCTCGACCTTGCCGGTGTCCTGCACTGGGGCGGGATGGCGTTGCTGCACGACGTGCTGGAAACCTACGGCCGTGTGAGCGAGCGGGGTATGCGGCGCGTTCGGTGGTATGCCGCTTGTCGCGCCCTCGCAGACATCAGGTTCGGCATGATGCAGGCGCGCGGCGAGTACGTCAGGGCGGGGCAACGTGCGCTGGAGTGGTCATCACGGTAGTGCCGCGACAGTGGTCCGGACCAGCGATGCACCCGTTCAGTTGGGGCATGTCAAATCGTACGGGCAGCGCCTGGGAAGCCGGAAAACCTCCCAGGCTCCGTGCAGGCCGAGGAACAAGCTTTCGTCCTGCGCCTGCACGACCGCCTGTCCTTTTAGCGGGAAGCAGTCGTGGTTGTCGGACTGCGTCCAAGTTGGGATACGAGCATCATCTAAACTTACTTGGCGTGAGCCTACCCGCGGGTCCAGATGTAGGGTGTGGTCGTCGTCACCGGCAGCAGGCCGCTGCGTTGCAGGATAGGATGCGAGAACTCCGTGGAGTCGCTGTGCATGAAGCGCACACCCCGCGCGAGCGCAGATCTCGCCCGCTCGGCGGTGAGCGCTCGGTAGATCCCCTGACCACGCCACTCGGGCACCGTCCCACCTCCCCAGATGCCCGCAAATTCAGTGCCCGGCACCACTTCCAGCCGCCCCGTGCAGACGACCTCGCCCTGCGCCTCCGCAACCCAGATCTCGATGAGCCCGCGCTTCTTTTCCAACTGCCGCACGAAGTCCTTCACACCAAACGGAAAGCCGAAGGCGCGTTCCTGCGCGGCTGCTGCCCGCGTCAGGTCAGGCAGCGGGTCGAGTTGGTCGTCGACGCGCCGCAGCTGCACGCCCGGTGGGAGCGGCACTTCCATGGCGAGCAGCTTGGCCTCGCCGAGCATCACGGTTTCCGGGTCCTCGGGCTGAAAGCCGTGCGCGACTAGGCGCTCGGGGAGGTCTGGCGGCGCGTCGTGCCCGCGCGTCTTCCACTCGAACGAGGTGATACGTTCATCGCTGGCGTAGTGCTCGATTGTTCGAGCGATGAGGTCGTCGAGCACTTCTCCGGTCAGGCCACCGAGATTCCGGTACGACACAAAGCCGCGCGTGTCGAACTTTCCACGCCATAAAGGGCCGTCGCGGTCGACGCTCGTCGCGGACATCATCTCGGTCTCTTCTCGGAGCTGGCTGTCGTAGGCGTTCAGCAGGTAGCCTGCGAGCTCGTGTTGGTCGGAAGGCATCAGGGGCAGCATAGAGGGTGCAGGGACAGGCGGTGTATGCACTGGGGCTCTTAAACCGAGGGGCATCTGTGCGCTCCAAGCCTTTTCGTAGTTAGAGAGCAATACTCGACGTTCACGTCCTCGAAAATCGTCAGGTTGGGGTATACCCCAAATGGACTGTCAAGAGCAGAGTGAACGCGCGTCAGGATAGGCTTGTAATTTGGTTTCCCTGACACTGGCCGCCGAAGGTCTAAGATCTCAACCTGACGTCAGCAGTACAGCATAAGCAACGGCCAGCGTATCGGTACATCCGCGTCTCCTCTGTCGACCAGAAAACCAACCGTCCGCTCGAAGGCGCCACGCCAACTGCAAACTCGGTAACCATCCGCCCTGAAGGAATCTCTCTTCTCACGCCATCCGACAGCCGCGCCTGAACCTGCGGAGTGGACCGATTGCAGCACGATGACCATGAACGTGCCAGCGGCTGAAGAACGAGTATCCTGAGAGCGTTTCCCCCTTCCGAGAGGAGTGGCTCACCGCGGCCTTCACGCCGGGACGCCAGACGCGAACATGACCCTGCCTCACGACCCGCTCGTTACCGACGCGCTCCTTCCACTCCTCGACGCGAGCCCGGACCCTACCTTCACCTTGAACACGCAGGGGCGCTTCACGTACGCCAACCCCGCCACCGGGACGCTGCTTCACCGCTCGCCCCTGGAACTGATCGGTTGTTCGCTTGAGCAGGACTTCCCTCACGCGTTCAGCGTGCATTGGCTCAAGGAGAGCCGCCGCGCTCGCGCGGAGGGCCGCAGTGTGGAGTATGAAGCTTACAGCCCTGCGTACGAAGGGTGGGTGCGGGTGCACGTCACGCCCAGCGCTGCTGGTCTGGCTGTCCGCCTTCAGAGCATCACCCAGCAGCAACGCGCCACGGCCTTGCAGAGCGTCACCACCTCACTCGCGGAAACGCACAGTGCGGGTGACGTCGTCAAGGTGCTGGTTCAGCAGGCTGTCGCGGCGTCCGGCGCGTACATGGCGGCGCTCGTCGCGCCCACCCCTGACGGCGAGCACCTGCGCCTCGTGGATGAGCTTGGGTACCCGCCGGAACTCCGCGCGCGTTTCGAGCACTTCCCGCTCACGCTGGGCATCCCCCCATGCGACGCGGCCACGCAACGCAGCGCCATCTTCGTGAGCGGTGAAGACTTCGACCGGCAGTACCCCGCGACCATTGGCGTGCGCGCCGACCAGACCCGCAGCCTCGCGTCCCTGCCACTGATCGTCGCGGGTGAACTGTGGGGAGTGCTGGCCCTCAGCTTCCAGGAAGCGCGCCGCTTCGGTGACTCGGAACGGCTGTTCTTGCAGACGCTGGTGCAGCAGTGCACGCAAG
Organism: Deinococcus peraridilitoris DSM 19664; assembly: GCF_000317835.1. Classification (NCBI taxonomy): domain Bacteria; kingdom Thermotogati; phylum Deinococcota; class Deinococci; order Deinococcales; family Deinococcaceae; genus Deinococcus; species Deinococcus peraridilitoris. The sequence goes on from NC_019790.1 coordinate 30,939, forward strand.
TCCTGGAACGCTTGAACGCCGACGCGCGCCTCCACGAGCAAACCGAGATCCTCCGAGCGCTGAACCGCGTCAACCAGACCATCTCCGCGGAACTCGACCTGAACCAGCTCGTGCAGGCCGTCACCGACGCCGGGGTGGAACTGACCGGCGCGCAGTTCGGGGCGTTCTTCTACAACACCGTTGGAGAGCAGCAGGAAGTCCTCACGCTGTACACCCTTTCGGGCGCTGCGCGAGAAGCCTTCGCGGGTTACCCGCTGCCGCGCATGACCCAGGTGTTCGGTCCGACGTTCGCCGGGGAAGGCGTCATCCGGGTGGCGGACATCACCCGCGACCCCCGCTACGGGCACAACGCCCCGCATTACGGCATGCCCGCCGGTCACCTGCCCGTGCGCAGTTACCTCGCGGTGCCGGTCGTATCGCGCACTGGCGAAGTACCGGGCGCGTTGTTCTTCGGTCACGCCGAGCCGGGCGTGTTCACCGCGCAGGCGGAGCAGCTCGCGGTGGGCCTCGCGGCGCAGACGGCCATCGCCCTCGACAACGCGAGGTTGTTCCGGCAGGTGCAGGACAGCCATGCTCAGCTCGAACGGCGCGTCGAGGCGCGCACCCGCGAACTGGAAGAGCAACGCGTGGCGCTCGACGCCTTCGCGGCGTTCACGGAGCGTTCCGTCGCCACCAGTGACCCTCAGACCCTAGCGGGTCAGGCGGTGGAGGTGCTGCGCGCGACGCTGGGTGAGGTGAGCGTCGGGTATTACGAGCTGGAGGGGACGTTGTGGAAGGGACGCGTGCTGTCCGATAATGTTCCACCAGCCGTGGTCGCCGCGGCGAAGCAGGGGTTCCCTGCGGACCTGCCGAGCTTCGCGCGGGCGGTGAGCGAACGGCACGTGCTGTTCGTGGACGGGTGGAACGCTGAGCGTGAAAGGGCGGACAGCACGGACGTGTACGGCGCGGCTGCGTTCTGGCCGTACTTCGTTCACGGCGAACCCTTCGGGTTGTTTACCATGGCCTCGCCACACGCACGCGCTTGGTCGCCACGGGCACGCGCGGTCTTCCAGTCGGTGGCGCGCAGCCTCAGCCTTGCATTCGAACGCGCTGAGCAGACCACACGACTCGCGGAGCAGAACGCGGAACTGGCGATACGCACGCAAGCCCTGGAAGCCTTCGCGCAACTCACGCGTGACCTCACGCTGGACGCGGACCGCTACACCCTCGTTCGAAAAGCGCAGGAGATCGTGCTGTCCCTGCTGCCTGAAGGGTACGCGGTGTACTGGGAGCGTGAAGGGAACCAGTGGCGCCAGAAATCCCAGGTGGGTGACCTCCAGAGCGACGAACTGCAACGCCAGGTGGACGCCGGCCTACCCTACTTCGAGACACGCACCGTCCGCCTTCCCTTCGAATCAGGGGAGCCACTCTACCAGGATGAGTACGACAAGCACCACGACAACCTGGAAAGCACGGTCGGTCATATCAGCACGACCGCGTCCCTGCCGATCAAGGTGGGTGGCACGGTACTCGGGGTGATCGTGCTGGGATTGTTCGACCAGCGTGGCTGGACCGCCACGGACCGCGCGCTGCTCGACACGGTCATGCGCAGCTTGAGCCTCACGCTGGAAGGCGCGACCAGCGCCCGCGCGCTCCAGGAACGCACGGCGCAGTTGGAGCGGAGTAACGCGGAGCTGGAGAAGTTCGCGTTCGTGGCGTCGCATGACCTGCAAGAACCCCTGCGCACCATCGCGTCATTCAGTGAGCTGATCAACCGCCGGTACCAGGACGTGCTGGACGAGCCAGGCCGCAAGTACCTTTCGTTGGTCACGCGCAGCGCCGAGCGAATGAAGGGGCTGATTGATGAGCTGTTGGTCTTCTCACGCCTCAACACCATCAAGGAACCACTCGTACCCGTTCCAGCCGAGGAACCGCTGCGGGAGGCGCTCGCCAGGCTGCACGGCCTGATCGAGCTCAGCGGTGCGAGCATCACGTACGGTGAACTGCCGGTGGTGCTTGGCGCACCCTCGGAACTCACGCAGCTCTTCCAGAACCTGATCGGCAACGCCATGAAGTTCCGCAAGCCGGACGTGAAGCCGGAAATTACCGTCATGGCTCAGCTTGAAGGTCAGCAGTGGCATTTCGAGGTGCGGGACAACGGACTTGGCTTCGAGCCGAAGTATGCAGAGCGGATCTTCCAGATTTTCCAGCGTCTTCACTTGCGTGAACAGTACGAGGGGACGGGGATGGGCCTCGCGATCGTCAGGAAAGTGCTGGAGCATCACGGGGGCCGGGTGTGGGCGGAGTCAGAACCGGGTGTAGGCAGTCAGTTTCACTTCACGATCCCCGCGGTGGAGGGTGACGCGTGACCGGGGCCGTTCAGGTCCTGCTGGTGGAGGACAACGAGGCGGACGTGCTGCTGGTTGAAGAGGCACTCGTGGATTTCCAGCCGGCCGTGCAACTCCGCGTCACTCGGGGCGGTGAAGAAGCGCTGGAGCACTTGCGGGCGTGTGCTGCGCAACCTGCACTGATTCCGCGCTTCGTGTTGCTCGACGCGAACATGCCCCGGATGAACGCGGTGGAACTCCTGACGGAACTGCGGCGGGATCCTCACCTCGTGACGCTGCCGGTGGTCGTGTACAGCAGCTCCAGCAGTCCGTTGGACGCCCGGCGGGTGTATCAGGTGGGCGCGAACGCCTACGTCGCGAAGCCAGTGAGTCTGGATGACTTCATGCAGGTGCTGAGGAGCACGCTGAGATTCTGGTGCTCGACCGTGCCAGTCGCGATGGACTCGGGTGACGGTGAGGAGCATCAATCGGGTCATTCAGTTCGGCTGAGTTCAAGTTGATGTGCGTGCGGCAGCGAGCAGCCGGCTGATGGTCGCGGGGTGCACGTTGAAGAGCCGCGCGGCGTCGGCGGGCGTGTAGCGGCCTTCGCGGACAGCGTTGACGATCTCCTGTTGTTGGTGCGGCTTGAGCTTGGGGCGTCGTCCGCCGACGCGGCCCTCGGCGCGCGGCCGCCAGACCGGCCGCTGAGACAGGGTATTCCCTGATAGCGAGGCCGCAGCCAAGTGCACGCCAACCCACCTCATACCGATCAGGACGCCTCACCTGGCTGCTTGGGCAACGAGAACCCGAACACCGCGCCGCCTTCCGCCGGACGCTCCGCGAACACCGTCCCGCCATGCCGGCCGATGATGCGCCGCACGTTCGCCAGACCCACCCCCGTCCCTTCAAACTCATCCTCACGATGCAAGCGCTGAAACACCCCGAATAACCTGTCCTGGTAGCGCGGATCGAAGCCCACCCCGTTATCCTTCACGAACACTACCCACTCGCGCTTGCGTTCCTCCGACCACACCTCGATGTGCGCCATCTCACGCGGCCTGCTGTACTTCAGCGCGTTGGACAGCAGGTTCATCATCACCTGCCGCAGCATCTCCGCGTCCCCCGCCACGAGGGGCAAGCGCGCCACATCCCAGCGCACGTCCCGCCCCGCCACGTCCGGTTCGAGTTCCTGCTGTACGCTGCGCACCACCGCGTCCAGATCCACCAGGCTTGACTGCATCGGCAGTTGGCCCAGCCGTGACAGACCAAGCATCGCGTCGATCAAGGTGTTCATACGGACCGCCGCTTGATCCACCACCGTCAGGTACCGGGTGCTCTTCTCATCCAGCTGACCGCTGAGGGACCGACGCAGCAGCTGATTGAAGCCGATGATGTGCCGCACCGGGGTGCGCAAGTCATGCGAGACGCTGTACGTGAATGCTTCGAGTTCCTCGTTCGCGAGGCCGAGCTTCCGGCGTTCCTCGCTGAGTCGCGCGACGCCCTCAGCCCGTTCGAGCGCCAGCCCCAGGCTGTGCACGGCCGTCGCCAGCACCGCGCGCGCCACGGGTGACCATGGCCGCGGCGGACCGAACAACCCCACGGCGAACACGCCGCGCACCTTTCCGTCCACCAGCACCGGCAACGTCGCGGTCGTGCCGATATGCCGGAACGCTTCGGGCAGCTGGTCAGTGTGCGGATCGTAAGCGTCCTGGTAGTACGCTTCGCGCGTCTCGAACGGCACGCGCAGGTTCCGCGCCGTGCGGTACGGCAAGCCGGCGTGCAGCGTGCGCGCGAGGGCCTCGTCGCGCAGATCACCCGATTGCACTTTGAGACGCCAGGTGTCCCCGTCGAGTTCGTGGTACGCGCCGACGCTGTCGGGCAGCAGCGACAGCACGATGTCCTGCGCGCCCTTGACGAGCGCCAGCGGATCGGCTTCCAGCGCGAGTTCACGTGTGAGCGTCTCGAAGGCCTGCAAGGCAAGGGTGCGGCTTTCGAGCTGTTCGACGTAGCTGGCCAGCTGGGTGTTCTGCTCGTACAGGCGCGCGGCGTGCGCGGCGCGTTCCATCGCGAGGTGCAAGCCGTGACAGACGGCGCGCAGCAGCGCCTTTTCCCGTTCGGACCACGCGCGTGCCTCCTGCGTGCCCGCAGCGAGCATGGCGCGCGGTATGCCGTCGATCAGCAGCGGCATCAAGGCGACCGCGCCGTACTCGCGGGTGCTGGCGACGTGGTTGGCGTCGGCGTTCCAGCCGTCCACGAACAACGGCCCTCGCGACTGTACTGCCTGCGCGAAGTTCGGTGCGCTGAACGGAATGCCCGCGCGAATCTCCGCCACCACTTCGGGGATGATGTCGTCTGACCAGACTCGCGCCTGCCAGAGTTCTCCCTCGGGTTCGTAGTATGCGACGCTCAGATGCGTGAGGTTGGCACGCACTACCCGCACGGCCTGCGCGGCCAGCCTGAGCGGATCGGTTTCGCTGCCGACCGCCTCGGTGAACGCCACGAAGGCGTCGAGTGCCGCGCGTTCCTCGTCGAGTTGTCGGGTACGTTCACGCACGCGCTCTTCGAGGGTGGCGCGCAAAGCGTCGTTCGCGACTTGCGCGGCGTGCCGTTCGCTGACATCCCGGGAGACGGCGAGCAGGTGCGTGACGTGCCCGTCCGGGTCGCGGAGCGGGGACACCGTCACGGTCCACCACTTCAAGGTGCCTTTGAAGGTCTCGGCGGCCGCTTCGAAAGTCACGCGCTCTCCGGCGCGTGCAGCGTTCAGGGCCGCTTCGACGGTGGGGCGGGTGTCCTCCGCCCAGAAGGACGGCCACAACAGGTTCGCGCAGGCGTTGAAGTCGTCGACTTCCGTCGCGGCGCGCCCACCTTCATTCATGCTGAGCAGGCGCGCGTCGAGGTCGAGGATTTTGATGCAGTCGGCGTTGACGTCGACGAGGTGTTGCAGGGTCGCCTGCTGATGCTGCGCGTGCTTGAGTTCGTGGATGGGCGTGCCGGTCAGCAGCCACCGGGGCTGGTCGGGCTGTTCGGAGGTCAGGGGCTGGGCGTGCAGGCGGTACCAGTGGGGCTGATCGTGCGCGTCGAGGATTCGTACTTCGAGAGCCGCGGGTTCCCCCGTCAGCCAGTGCTGAACGCGGGGCTGGTCATCGGGGTGCACCAGGGTCTGCCAGCTGGTCGTGCTGGAGGCCATGAGATTATGAAAGACTGCGTTCCCCCAGGTGATGTGGCCGGCACTGTTGACCGTCCAGAGGAGAAGCGGAACCGCGTCAAGCAGGCTGGCCGAATCGAGGGGTACCGAGGTGGGCAGTGTGCCACCCTGTAAATCAGAATTGTTCACGGGCGAGTCCCTCTGACCTCAGCAGCACGACCTTCGAAAGGGACTGTCATGGCGCGGTGTCGTTTGATGACACGCGCGATTGTGGTGGGGTTCACGCCGTACAGGCGGGCCGCTTCCGCGGCGGTGAGGTCGCCCGCGCTGACCCGCCGGATGATGTCTTGGCGTTGCGCTTCGCTGAGCTTGCTGGGTCGGCCGAACTTCACGCCTTTGGCGCGCGCGGCCTTGATTCCGGCGTGGGTGCGTTCGCGCAAGTTGGCGCGTTCCAGCTGTGCGAATACCCCGATGAGTTGCATCATCGCTTCCCCGGCGGGGGTACTGGTGTCGATGGGCTCGGTAAGGGATTTGAGCCTTGCTCCGCGTGCTTTGATCATTTCCATGATGCGGACGAGGTCGGCGAGGCTGCGTGAAAGCCGGTCGACCTTCCAGACGACCACGATGTCACCTTCGCGCAGGAACTCCAGCATGCGGTGAAGTTCCGGGCGGTCCCAGCGGCCGCCGCTGGCCGTCTCCTGGTAGACCTTGAGGACTCCGGCTCCCTTGAGGGCGTCGAGTTGAAGATCAGTGGTCTGGTCGTCAGTACTGACGCGGGCGTAGCCGATGAGGGTTCCGGGCATGACAAAAGTCTATGGCCTGAAGAATGATTTTTGCGGCAGACTTTCCTAATGCAGGAACGCTGAGTTCATCACGAACTCGCCTTTGCCGCGAAACCCTTCGTTTTCGCAAATCCAACAGTTCAGCAATCGTAACTACTCAGCACGAGATCGATCTCGTGCTGAGTAGTTACAATTTTCATCGTCAGGATAAATGCTGGTCAGAATGGGTGGTCCCCATTGAGTGGTCCAGCTGGATGTAGAGGAAAGGCCCTGTGTTACGCTACCACCTTCAACTCAGCTTGCTGAGCCTCCCAGCGCCGCCTGAATTCCAGCGGCGCCAGATACTGCAAGGCGGAATGTGGCCGCTCCTCGTTATAGAAGCGCTGGAAGGCCCCCGAGACCACCTTGGCCTCCAGCAGGCTGCTGAACACCTCGCGGTTCAGGCACTCCTCCCGAAACCGAGCATGGAAGCTCTCTGAGAAGCCGTTCTGCCAGGGTTTCCCTGGCTCGATGTAACGCGCCCTTGTGCCTGACACGCCCAGCCAGATCTGCAAGTCATGCGCAATAAACTCCGGCCCGTTGTCGCTCCGCAGGTACACCGGCACGCCCCGCAAGGTCATCACCCGTTCGAGCACCTCCTGCACATCCTTCGACGTAAACGACACACCCACCTCCAGGGCCAGGCATTCCCGCGTGAACTGATCCACCAGGGTCAGGAACTTCAGTTTCTGCCCACCGCTGATCTCGTCGAATACAAAGTCGTACGACCACACGTGATTCGGGTACTCCGCCCGCTCTGGGACACTATTTCCCGTTCTGAGCCTCTTCCTCTTGACTGCTGGCTTTCTGATCAACTGCTCGTGCTTCCAGATCCGGTGCACCCGTTTGCGGTTCACCTGCCAGCGTTCCTGGCGCAGCACCACGTGAATCCCCCGGTACCCGTAGGTCGGGTATTGCTCCGCGAGTGCGCGTATTCGTGCCGTCAGTGCCGCCGTGCTCGGTGATCTCGGCTTGTTCTGGTACCTCAAGCTGGAGCGGTGCATGCCCAGCAACTGCGCTGCCCTGCGCTGCGACACCCCCTGCTGCATGAGTAGCTTGCCCACCTGGCGCTGCTCTTTGGGCTTTAAAACTTTTTTCGGACCACTACCTTCATGGCGCTGTTCTCCAGCGTCAGTTGCCCCACCAGCTTCAGCAAGCGGGCATTCTCGGCTTCGAGCTGCTTCAGTCTCTTGAGGTCCTGCACGTCGCTGCCCGCGTACCTGTTGCGCAATTTGTAGAAGGTCGCGTCGCTGATCCCATACTCCCGGCACAGCGCCTCCACCGTTTTCTTGCCCTTCTCGGCTTCCCGCAGTAACTGAATGGTTTGCTCGTCACTCAACTTGCTCTTCGGCATGGATCCATCCTCCCTTTTCCGCGGCCGTATCCTCTCCTTTCAGCTGGACCACTTCTCAGGGGGCAGACCATCCAATCTGCTTCGGCCCGCCGTAGGCCGCCCAGTCTCGGTTCATCGCACAACCGCCGGTGAAGTTATGCTCATTGGCCGGACGAATGTCGTACTTGGCAATCTTGCCGTTGAGCGTGCTCCAGGCATGCAGCTTGAAGCCGTAGACCGGGCCAGAGGTACTGAAGCCGTACTGGGCACCCCTGAATTTGCAACGAGGCGCACGCTTGAAGGTGCAGACCGGGAGCGGTTCGGAATCGACGGTCACGAACTCCAGTGCTTCGACTTCTGTGGCGAGCCCTTCGATCACGGGCGTCAGCCGACTCAGCCTAAGGCATGCTTGGACCTCTGACGGGAAGTGCGGGAAGTGGTTGCGCTTCAGGAAGCCCCACCAGCGGCTGAAGTACGGCACCTTATGCAGCCGTTGGAGCAAGGCAACAGCGATCAGCTCGGCATCGCTGATCTTCTCGTGTGCATGGAGCAGCTTGTAGGGCATCTGTGGCGTCAGCCAGCGGGTAAGTTGTTGAAAAGCCTGTACCAGGGGGAGTAAACTGAGATCGGGACGGCCCATAGACACCGTCCCTTTTCCATTTTTACCTCCACCCTGTCAACCCCTATTCGCGGTGCGTAGTAATACACAAGATACCGGCTCCGTGTCCTGCTGCGTTCTCGTAAGCCGCCTGTCACTCACCAGGTACAGCTGGAGCTGGACTCGCCGGTAATGAGTAGGTAGTGCGTGCCGCGCCCACTGGTTCCTGGTGCGGGCATGAGGATGCCTTTGTGAACGAGGTCGGCGAGATCGCGTTTCGCGCTCGCTGCGGACGTGCCGGTCACAGCAGCGTACTTCTGCGTTTGCAGCTTACTTTTGAAGTCACCGTCGAGGAGCTTGTTCAGCATCTTGATCTGGCGAGTGTTGAGCGCGACGTCGTGGTGTGCGTCCCAAAACGCCTGCCGGTTGCGGACACCGCGCACCACGCTCTGCGCAGCATCAAGGGCGGCCTGAAGGTGCTCGATGAACCAGGTGATCCAGGCGGTGATGTCCAGTCCGCCTTTCTGGGTTTTCTCCAGGATCTCGTAATAGCGTTTGCGGTCACGGCGGAGCTGGGCGGACATCGAGTAGAAGCGTTGCGCGGTACCGTCGGCGCGCGCGAGTGCGAGGTCGGTGAGGGCCCGCGCAATGCGGCCGTTGCCGTCATCGAACGGGTGGATCGTCACGAACCACAGGTGCGCGACGGCCGCTTGGACCACCGGGTCCAGGCTGGCTTCCTCGAACCACGAGAGGAAGTGCTGCATGGCGTCCGGAACGAGGGTGGCGTCGGGCGCCTGATAATGCACCTTCTGTTTTGGTTCGCGGCCGCTGAGGACCAGCATCGGTCCGGCCCGGTCGTCACGCCAGCTGGCGACAATGATTTTGCGCAGGTGACTGCGCCCGGTCGGGAACAGCGCGGCGTGCCAGCTGAAGAGACGCTCGGCATCCAGGGGGTCGTCATAGCGTTGCGTAGCGTCCAGCATCATCTGCACGACGCCTTCCACGTCACGGTCCGCGTGAGGGAGGCCGGCGATGTCCATGCCGAGGTGTTGCGCAATGGAGGAACGCACCTGTTGCTCGTCGAGGTGCTCGCCTTCGATTTCGCTGCTTTTGGTGACATCCTGCACCAGGACCGACAGTACGGTGTCCTGGCGGACGTCGAAGCCGAGTGAAGCCATGGCCGTGATGAGCGCGCCACGCCGGAAGTGCACGCGCGCGAGCGGCAGTGCGAAGGCGTTCGTGTCCCAGGTGAAGTCAGGCCAGCCTGGTAATTCGTGGATGTACGGCGCGGCCATGACCTGATTATACCCTCCAATCGGGTCATAACTGACCCGATTGGAGAGGAGGACTCCGTTCACTCCACGTGGACGTATTAGATAATGACCCTATGGACATCAGAGCGGTCTGCTGAGGCTGGAAACGTCATGCCGAGCGGTCGCGGACGGTGGCAATTCGAACGCACCAGGGGCTCGACAGCCACGGTCTCGCACTCCAACATGTTCAAGGCCGCAACCGATAGACCCATCAATTGCGCTTCGAGTTCTGCGCCGCCTCGACGAACGAGGAGTTCGAGCAGCTCCTGCGGCGTCACCTTATGTCCAGTGTTGATGGAGCGCTGCGCAGCAGGACATTGCGGACCTGCACGGCAGACCAAAGTTTGCCCTGCCGGGTACGGTGCCCCTCGTCGTTGAGGATCCTGGCGATGCCGCGCAGCGTCTCCCCTCCCCGGCGCATCAGCGCGATGTACCCGGCGACACGGGCGTAGGCGGCGATCGCGTCCTGACGTCGCACCTGTGCCCCAGCACGGCGCGCTTCGAGCGTCAGGTTCTGGGGAGTGCCGAGTCTGGTTCCGCGGGCTTTCGCGGCATTCAAGGCGTCTTTGGTGCGGCGGGAAATCATCTTGGCTTCCTGCTCGGCGACCGCGGCGAGGATGTGGATGGTCAGGTCATCAACGTCTGGCATGTCGACAGCGACGAACGGGACGCGCGACTCCATCAGCCCGGAAACAAAATGCACGTTACGCGCGAGCCGATCCAACTTTGCGATGAGGAGGACGGCGCCTTCCTGGCGGGTGCGTTCGAGCGCCTTCTGAAGTTGCGGGCGGGTGCGTTTGTTGGTGCCGGTTTCGATTTCGCGGTACTCGTCGAGGACGGTGAGGCCGTAAGACCTGACGAAGGACTGGACGGCAGCGTGCTGGGCTTCGAGGCCGAGGCCGCTTCGCCCTTGTTTCTGGTCGGACACGCGGATGTAGGTGATGACGGGGGTGCCGGGGGTGAGGCGGCGGGTGGGCATGCTGGGATTGTAAAGGTTCTTGATCGTCCGTTCGTGGATCTTTACAACAGGAGTAAAGGAACTCATTTCCTCTCATGAACCGGAAGAGGCAACATCCAACTCGACGGCCGAGGTCACGAGACGCTTATTCCACTCGTCCCTCTCGCTCGCCTGGAGCGGCGCCATGCTCCAGTGGACGCACGCTGCCGACTCATCAGGTTTTTTGTAATACAAATTACCACAAGGATAGGAAAACTGAGGGGAACTGGAGATGGTAGGGTGGGAATAGAAAAGCTAAGTGGCACATGTCAAAGGAGGGCTACGATGGAATCACGAGTGTACACCGCATCAATTACTGCGAAGGGACGAGTTGTAGTTCCCCAACCGCTCCGAGAATCCCTCAAAGTCAAGGAAGGTGACACTATCCTCTTCATTGAAGACGAGGCCGGCATCCGCGTCACCACCCGAGCCGCGCTGGTTCAGGAACTCGCCGGGAGCCTGGCTGAAGACGACGGGCGCGACTTCACCAGTGAACTCCTGCAGGAACGCCGGGAGGAAGCCGAGCGCGCAAAGGGACACGAGTGAGTACCCGTCCCCTGCTGCTGGACGCCAGCGCCCTGATGGCCTTCTTCCGCAAGGAGCCCGGCTGGGAAGTGGTAGCCCAGGCCCTCACCGACCGGCACTGCCTGATCAGCAGCGTGAAGGTCGTCGAGGCTGAAGGCAAGCTCGTCAGCGATGGCACTTTCACCGTGGATCGGGTGCGCCGCCGCCTCGGCGTCCTCATGCAGGTGCTCGAAGTCGTGCCCTTTCCCAGCGCCGCTCAGCATGCTGCCAGCTTCTACTATGCCCGGCGCCGCCCCTACAACCTCAGCCTCGGAGACGCCCTGTGCCTCGCCACTGCTGAGCATCACGGCGCTGATGCCCTCACGGCTGAGAGCGCTTGGGCCAGCCTGCCCGATCTGCCCATCCAGATACAAGTCATCCGGTGAGCGGTTGGAAATAATGAACTTCCAGCCGAGGTCTTAGCTTCGTCTTCCGTTTTGATGCTTTGCAGTTTTGTGTTCTCAGGGCGGCCGGGAGACAAGTGAGGGGCTGAAGCGTACTGCAGCCCTCACTGTCAGTTTAATGGCATACCGGTTTACTTGCTTCGCGGCAAGCTGGTTTGCTGGTAAACTGGGATTATGAAAGTGATCAGTGTCGCCTCGAAAAAAGGAGGCGTCGGGAAAAGCACCACAGCCGTCACCCTCAGCGCACACCTGGCAGGACGCGGTAAAACGCTGCTGGTAGACGCCGACGAAGAACTCCGCTCCGCCTGGCACTGGACAACCAAAAAGGCAGGCTACGACGGCTGGGGCTTTGACGTGCAGCTCTACAGCGCCTTCATCGACCAGGACAACCCCGGCGAAGGCTACGACTACGTGGTCCTCGATACCAAAGGCGGTGAAGGCCGCGACGAGCTGGCTGCGCTGTCCCGCAACTCCTCACTGCTGATCATCCCCACCAAACCCGACGGCGTCAGCTCAGACGGCCTGGTCGCCACGCTGGAACCCTTGCTGGAGAAGGGCATCGCCAACTACCGCGTGCTGCTCGCAGACGTTCCACCAGCACCCAACAGTGACGGCATGGATATGCGCATGGAGCTGGACAATGCTGGAATCCCCCTGTTTCACCACTCCATCCGTCACGCCGTCGCTGTCAGTAAGGCCGCGCGGGAAGGGATCTGTGTTCGGGACGTGAAAGGCGACCGTTACGCCAAGCTGGTCTGGATGGACTACGAACTGATTTCACGCGAGGTGATCAGCCATGTCAAGTAAGGGCAGGGGCGAAAGCTCGAAATTTGGTTTAATGGACCGGCTGAGAAGGCCAGAAGCTGAGCCCGCTGAGCAGTCCAGCGTACCAGTGGAGTCTGGAGAAGTGAAGTTCACTTCTTACCTTGATGCGGACATCGCCAGCCGTCTGCAGATGCACGTGGCCAAGAAGAAATCCCAGAAGAAAAAAGGACAGGGACGAGTGAGCATCAAGAGTGAGCTGCAACAGGCCCTCAGAGAGTACCTGGACCGCCAAGGCAGCTAAGGTCAGGAGCGCTCTGCAGTTTCTGATGCGGGTAGGGCGTCAGTTCAAATCCGTTCGCAGAAAAGTGCAGAACGTTGAGGTGACGGGCTGCTTTCTGCTGCTCTCTGGTTGAGGGTGGGGCGCACCCCGCGCGTGCACGGGGATGCAGCTTCTGGGCGCTTGCGCCCCCCGCTGGGTGGCCTCCGCGGCCCCCCTCGTCGTGCATGCACGCCTTCCCCCGCGTGCTATGGATGTCCTTCCAGTGATCTCGAAGGCTGGCGGGTCCTGCCGGCCCACTGGGGCCGGAAGAAGGGATGGTGCTCGCGTTGCTCGCGCTGTGTTTTTGTTTCCCTCTACCGCCGCGTAGCCAGCGTATCGCCGTGCTCGCTGCGCAGAAGGGGCGCTCGCGTTGCTCGCGTCCCTGCGGGCAGACCCCTTCCACTTCGCTGTGCGCGTCGCGTCGCTCTGCTCAGCGGCGGTCGCCGGGAAAATGTAGGGGGGAGGATGAAAAGAGGGGAAGGCGGTGCGTGTGTTGAGCCCCACCGGGAGGGACGTTTTCGGCTGTGGGACGCGCCGGGGGCGCCGCTCCGCGTGGCTTTACATAAGCCGGTTTACCGTTTTACGGGTTTGCTGGGTTTTCTTGACTTCTTAGTATATTAAAGATATAGTAAGTGATGTAGGGGGACCATCCACACCCACCCCATACGCATCAAGCTAAGGGGCTCGGGAAACGCCCAGTGTGTGTCCAGGCCGCTTTTAAAAGATAGGAATCTCAGCAACGAAGGCTAGCCGGCTGAGCTTGAACACCCGCTGGGAACGCAAGCTCAGCCATTATCTCGGCATGGTCCAGCCGGCCATCATGCTGATGCAGTCCGACGTCCTGTTGTAGGCGTAAGATGGCTCGCAGTATGGGAGGTTTGAACAACGCGATTCGGGAGGTGTACGATGTATTTTCTCGTTACCACCTTCCCGAGGATATCGAAATGTCACCCTACCGTGATCCGGAGCGAGAAATTGGGCCGCTGAAGCTAAAGCCTTTACGACAGGTTGAAGCGGCAGATTTAGAGTCCTACGCTAACCATGCATTAACAACAGTCGGTGACGTTGATTTATTCAGATATGCACTTCCGCGTCTTTTGGAACTTTGTACTCAAGGCGCTTTGACAACGGAAGTAGAAATCCTCTTGAGCAAGCTCCGGTATGGGGAGTGGGCCACGTGGCCGGAGCAGGAACAAGAATCCATACAAAGGTTGCTCGGCGCCTGGTGGAATGAACTGTTGTACGAATCCGTAGATTTCGACAACGGTAAGGCTCACGAAACACTGTGCGGAATTGCTCAAGCAGTTGATGATTTGACCCCATATCTGGAGATTTGGGAGGGTCATGAGGGTCCGACAGCGACTGACCAAATCGCTCGGGTGTTCAACACTATGTATAACGGCAATAAAGGCAGATTTGTCGCGGGTGCTTTCTGGGCAGGAAGGGCAACCCAAGCCGAGCAGGTGTGGCAATGGATGACAAGGAGTGTTGTGCTGGACCGTCTTCAGCACGGGCTGCTCATCGCGATCGAGCGTGATCAGGAAGAACTATTGGAAGCTTATGAGTGGGCCGTCACGGGTTTGGGTTACCTGCTCGTGGACACTCGACCGTAGGAACAGCGTACGAATGCCTACTTCATCCTGATGTGGGCCAGTGTTCAACCTGGGCCCCATCCTTCCCATGACGCTCAAAGCACTCCAAGCCCTTGGTGCGGCAAGGTAGTGCATCGTTCCTCAATGGGAGTAGAGTTTGAATGATGGGAGGCCCCGATGCCCAAACTCCTCTCTGCTCGTCCTCCGCTCGATCCCACCGAGGAGGCTCGGGTCCGCCAGCTCGCTCGAGCTCGCCACGCCCCGCATGACCTCAAGCAGCGCGCCCAAACGATCGTCTTGAGCTGGGACGGGCATCGCACCATGTCCATCGCCGAGCACCTCGGCTGTCACCCCCAAACCGTGCGCGAACGCTTCGCCCGCTTCAACGCGCATGGCCTCGAAGGCCTGAACACACTGCCCGGCGCGGGACGCAAGCCGCGCCTCACCCAAGAAGAGCGCGGTCGACTCATCACCCTTGTCGGCCGCACTCCCCCTGGCCGTGCCGTGCGTGACGCGAGCGGTGAACTCGTAGCCGTGGACGTCAAGAAGCCCGCCCTGTGGACGCTCGATGCCTTGGTCGAGGTGGCTCGTGAGCAGGGCATCATCGTGGGTCGGAGTCAGGTGCGCCGCATCCTGCAACACGAAGGCGTGCGGTGGAGGCAGCCCCGGTCATGGGCCACCAGCCCGGATGCGGACTTCATCCCAAAAGAGCGGCGGTCGTCGCGGCCTACACCGAATGCCCGGTGAACGCGACGACCGTCTGCGTCGATGAACTCGGCCCGGTGTCGCCAAGAACCTTTCCACCAGCAGGGGGCTGGACGAAGGACGGGCATCGGGTGAAAGCGCCCCTGGAGTACAGCCGAGGGCTGGATCGCACGTGGGTGTACGGGGCGCTGCGCGTGCGAGACGGACAGGTACTCACGCAGTGCGGGCCATCGAGGAACACGGTCGGATACGTCAAGCTCCTGGAGGCGGTGGAGCGCGACAACCCGGAAGGGGACATCTTGGTGGTGAGCGATAACCTCGCAAGCCACAAGAGCGCTCCAGTACAGGCGTGGTTGGAGACGCACCCACGGGTGAGACACGTGTTCATTCCGAAGGGCGCGTGCTGGCTGAATCTGATCGAGCCGTGGTGGCGTTTGCTGCGCCGAGAAGCGTTTGCGGGCATGACGTTCGTGGACGCGGCGGAGGTTGAGCAGGCCGTGCAAGACGGGACGCGGCGGTTGAATGCGAGGGCGTGCCCATGGGTGTGGGGGCGACCCGCGAGGACGCCGCGCTTCCGGCGACATGCGGTTCTTTACCGCTATTGAGGAACGATGCAACAGCGACTCGCAATCTAAAACCCAGTTTACTGTTTTGCTGGTTTACTGGGTTTTGTTGACTTTTTAATGTGTTTGAAGTATAGTAAGTGATATAGGAGACACCTCCACACCCGTCCCCTACACAAAGGAGCCAAGATGACCGCACCCGCAGCACAACTCACCACCCTGCCCCAACTCCGCCTCACCCACCCCACCGAAACCACCCCATCGGACGTAACGCTGGTTCCCTGGTCCAGCCTGCGCCGCAGTGAATACAACCCTCGCAAGACCTTCGACGACAAAACTCTCTTTGAACTCGCCACCGACATTCACCACAAAGGCATCCTGCAAAACCTCGTCGTCCGACCCCACCCCACCGAAGACGGCGCTTTTGAGATCGCCGCAGGTGAGCGCCGTTACCGCGCCGTAGGGCTGCTGGTCGATGGCCTGGAACTCGTGGACGAGAACGGCGGCGAAAGTACCGTCCTGAAAGTCGGCGCGGACTACCTGATGCCCGTGAAAGTGCAGCCCCTGACGGACCTGCAACTGCTGGAGATCGCCACCACCGAGAACCTCCAGCGTGACCAGATGAGTCCACTGGACGAAGCAGACGCCTTTGCGCGTCTGTACGCCCTGGACATGCAGCCCGACGAGATTGCGACGCGCTTCGGGTACAGCCTTCGTACCGTCGAGCAACGCCTGATTCTTGCCAAAGGGCTTGGGAAGGATGGCCGCAAGCTCCTCAGCAACGGCACCATTTCTCTTGCTCAGGCGCAGGTGCTGTCCCAGACCAGCGGCAAACTCAAGCAGCACTTACTCAATCTCGTCCGGGACAATCCGGCCCATTACACCGCCGACCAGCTCCGCAAGCTCACCACTCAGGGAAGACTCTTGGTCGAGAATGCCATGTTCGATGTGGCCGCATCAGGGCTGAGTGTGATTGAAGATCTGTGGGGCGTCACGCCTTCGTACTTCAAGGACAGCGAAAAAGCCCTGGCACTCCAGGCCGCAGCCATCGAGGAACTGGCGGAAAGCGAACGCGCTTCCCTGGACTGGGCTTTTGTAGACGTACTCCCGACAGAGGGCTATATCACCAGCCTGCCGTGGCAGCAGTACCGCCACTATGGACCCGACAGCATGAAGGGCCTGGTGCTCTGCTACCACACCCACACCGGGGAACTCAAACGCCACGAAGGTGTCATCCGTGAAGCAGAAGCGAAGGCGGCAGAGCGGAACGCTGAAGCCGAACGACGCACCAAAGACCGAGCCGAAAGCGGCCCCAAGGAAACACCGATCAGGGATGACGCGCACTACATCGGCCACGTCTCCCGCGCCCGCGCTCTGTGGGGTCAGCTGGCACAGGACCATAAGCGCTGCCTCGTACTGACCATCCAGGCGTTTTTCGAACATAGCCACGAGATCACCCTGCGAGCCACTCACGCGCCGAAAATTGGTGACCTGCTGCCTGAAATCGACGCGATGGTGAAGCGCTGGACTGTGGAACGTCCTGATCTGTTCAAGAGCTACGTGCCGTGCAGCATGATCGTGGAGAAGCGCGGCAATGACCTGCACGACGCCCTGATGGGACTGGAACTCGATCAGCTGCTGGAACTGCTGGCCTTCCACACGCATGACCAGTTGCACCACTGGGGAAACGTCCGCACCCGCCCTGGTCGTCTCGCTAACCATGTCGCTCAGGCCATTGAAGCGGACAAGCGACTGACCTGTGAATGGCAGGTGACTGCGCCTTACCTGAACGCCCATACCACCGCGCAGCTGAGTGCGTTGATCGCCACGATGCCAGAGGAATTGCGTCCCTCTATCGCCCCAGGCAGTACGAAGAAGGAAAGCGTTGCTCGCATCCTTGAGAAAGCTGCTGCCCTTCAGCAAGCCGGGTGGGTGCCTGACCTCGTGCAGTTCAAAGCCTGACCTATCAGCCAGGGCCGTTCACGCGCCCCCACTCATTCCTCGCGTCGAGGTGCGCCATGACCATGACAGAAGCATCCATGACCTTTCAGGAGAAGCTGGACCGTTACGCCACCCTGCGAGACACCATTCAAGGGCTGGAGGCCGAAAAGGACGAGCTTGGCAAGCAGATCAAGCTGGAACTGGAAGCAGGAGAATACGCGGAAACGGAACTGTACCGGCCTGTGGTGAGGGTTTCGCGGGTGGTGTCGTATCCGCTGGAGCGGTTCCGGGAAGTGTTTGGGGATGCGGCTGCGCTGGAAGTGGCGAGCATTGACCGGAAGCGGGTGGAGGAGCTGGCGAAGGCAGGGGATCTGGACGCGGAGCAGCTGAAGGGCATGGCTCAGGTGCAGGTGCGAAAGAGTCTGGTTCTGGAGCCTCGTTGAATTCTTGCCCTGGAGGCCAGTGCTGATGTGGCCTGGCCTTCGTTCTGGACGGTGTTTTCTTGACTTCTTAGTATATTTCCGATATACTAAGGGATAGGAGGAAGCCAATGACACATGCAGCCCCCACCCGCTTCCAGCACAATAGACCCATCAGTCACACGCCACACGACCTCCTGCGAACCGCCCAGCACTACGTCGAAGCTGGCCTGAGCATCATCCCCGTAGGCGTGAACGGCAACTACGCCAAGCAGCCACACTACGAGGCCCTCAAGAAAACCGATCACTGCTACTGGGATGACGGCCGCCGCAAATGGGTGGCCACCTGGATGGCCTTCCGCGAACGACTGCCCACCCAAAGCGAACTGCACGACTGGTTCATCACCCATGGAGCACAGGGCATGGCGATGGTCACCGGGGAGATCTCCGGACTCGTTGCGCTGGACTTCGACAAAGGAGCCGGGGTGAAGGCGATGCACCGCCTGGGCATCGAGCCACACGTTCGCAGCGCAAGCGGTGGGTATCACGCCTACGTCCGGCATCCCGGCTGGCCGGTAGCCACCACCAACAGCAACAGCAAGCAGAGCCTGCCTGCAGGCGTGGACGTGCGGGGCGACGGTGGCCTGGTCGTGCTGCCGCCCACCGTGACAGACGTGGGCCGGTACGAGCGGCTCTCCACCAAGAAGCTGGTGAACCGGCTGGCCATTCCAGAGGTTGTGGAGCTGGCCGGGCAGACGTACCGCCTGCGTGAGCTGCTGGGCCTGGAGCGCGCGCCGGAGGTAACGCAGGATGAACCTCGTGTGGCTGCGCGTGCCCCGATCTTCAGTGATCCCAGCCAGGAGGATGCGGAGCGCGTGCGGGTGGATTACCTGGTGCTGGTCGAGCGTGCCTTGAGCCTGACCGGGAGCCGTGGCCGGAATGACGCGGGTTTCTGGCTGGCCTGTCAGTTGCGGGATAACGGTTTTGCGCTGAGTGAAGCGCTGGAGGTCGGTCCGTACTGGCTGTCGTTGCTGCCTATGACGAATACCAAGGGGGAGCGGGAGGCGTATGTGCTGGCGCATTTCGAGGCTTCGGTGCGGAGTGCTTTTCGGCGGGTTCCGGTGGGGCGGGGTTCGACGCCGTGGGTGAAGGGCTTTGGGCGCTGATGGGCGATTTTCTTGATTTTTTAGTATGTTAAAAATATAGTAAGTAATATAGGAAGTACCATCCACACCGGCTTCCTACACGAAAGGAGCGAACACCATGACCCTCACCCCAGCGCAGCGCGGCCAACGAGGCGGACAACGCAGCGTCAAGCGACACGGCCACATCCACATGGAAAGCATCGGACGCCAAGGCTTCCACACCACCGTGGAACGCGACTACGCCGCAGACGTCCGGGCCTACATGGCCGCCCTCCGCAAACGCCAGGGAAATGGAGTGCAACTCCAGAACGACCCGCGCCTGCTCTGCCCGGTCGCAGCAGCGTGAATGACGAATGGGCGGCCAAAAGCCGCCCATCGCTGAAACACCCCGCACCTGGTTTCCACACCCGCAAGGCGCTCACTAGGAAGTTGAAAAAGGAGCGATCCAAACCAACTTCCGTCCTCTTAACCTAGCATGCGTCAACGCCGCTGGAAAGGACTCAAACCCGATGATGCGCGTCCCCAGCACCCTGTCTTCAGGGCCACCGCCAAACTTTGCCAAACTCAAGTTTCTGCATACTAAGGGCATGCCCCACAAGTCCGGTATCCTGCCCGAAGTTCTCAAGTCATACCCTGCGCTTGACAAGCTCACCTGGCTGTACGTCCGTGACCACCCTGGAACCCTCCACGTGCAGGACATGGCCGACCACTACGGCCACCACTTCCAGACCATGGCCGCCAGCTTACGGCTGCTCAAACAGAACGGCCTGGTCATCGAAACGAAGGAGAAAACCTTCTCGCCGGGCGAAGGCCGCGATGCAGGCGCGTACCGCGTGGCGACCGACGAGGAACTGGCGCACGCCAAACCCTACGACGCCACCATGAAAGCGCGAGGCAAGAATGCCGCTGCGATGGCGAACCGGGGCACCTCCAGCTCAGAAGGTACAGCCAGGCCGGACCGACGAAAGAAGGGAAGCAGTGATGGATGACCACGAAACGTAGCACTCCAACTACGCATTCACGTCCGACGCTGATCCGTTCTAGGCGCTGCTGAAGCGAAGCGGGTACTCTTCCGAAGAAGCCCAGGCGCTCACTGCAGCAATACGCCGCTCAAATCACACCGCATCGCCCGGCACCACTTATGGCCACCAGCAACCCGAAGACCTCGCGCACATCTGGTACAGCGCGCGGCAAGCGGGCAGCCAGAAGATCGTGCTCGAAGTCGAAGTTGAAGCCCAGCGGCAAGACGAGGACGACGGGCACATCAACGTCCGGGTCCTCGATGTGAAGAACTGGCCCGAAGTCCGCCTGGACGGCAATCCTGTCCTCGAAGACGCGGTTAAACAAGGCGCTCTGGACCTGAGCACCTGGACTCAAACCAGTGCCAGGAAGCACCTGAGCGACCTCGCGCCCGCCTTCCAGATTCCAGAGTTCCCTGCTGAATCTGGAGCAACACCTGAACAGTGAAATCACTGAGCGGCGCAAGGAACTGGCACGTGAACTGGGCAACCCAGACTCCTGGGAAGAAACGGTCAAGGACCTGTGCCGTGAAGGGCCACGCTGGCAGGAAGCGCCGGCCGGTGACCAGCCCAGCAAGGAGCTGAACTGATGCGCGGCGAGCCCTTCCGGATCTCAGGTGGTGCGCGGTCCCACCTGCCTGAGCATCACGTGACGCTGCTGGAGCGGTGGGTGAACAAAGGCTGACGGTCCATCGAGCCGAGTCAGCTCAGTGGGTTTCATTTTGCGTTGCTGACGGGCGCTTACCCTACAGCGGCCGCACGGGCGGACTCTGGTGCCCTCGCGGTGCTCGGCGAGCTGCTGCGGGTGATGCAAGCGGAGTTCCCTGCGGGGGTGTTGCGCAGGTGCAGCGCTGGGCTGGTCTGCAGTGTGATGAGGAAGGGTTGGTTCAGCCGGAGACCCGAGAGGAGCGCATTGTGCGGCTGGCCGCTGAGCTGCTGGAGCCTGCCCCGACATGGTTCTTGTTTGGCAGTACTGTCACTTTTGCGAAGCGTGCTCGCCTCCTGAGGGAACTCTACAGAGTGATTGACGAAGGCTCGCGCACTGGTGGGGCGCAGCTTGGCCCGTACTTCTGAGGGTGAGAGTCCGCAGGAAGAGGCTGTATTTCTGAGTTGAGGAATTGACGTTGCGAGCGAGTGGCAGCGGGTTGAGTTGAAGAATCAAGTTTCGGTAAACCAGTAAACCGGTATACGGTGTCGCTGGGTTTTTATTGACTTCTTTGTATGTTAAAAGTATACTAAGTGCGTAGGTGAAGTACCTTCCACACCCACTTCTCCTACAGCAAAGGAGCGACAGATGACCCAGCTTCGCAGACAACCCAAACCCGGCCTCATCTACCAGCACGGCGAAGGAGAAGGCTTCACCCGCCTCACCCTCAACGCCAACCTCACCATCACCATCGAACAAGGCAGCACCACGCGCACCCTCGAAGTTGCCAGCCTCAAAGACATCCTCCCCACCTGGGCACAGCGCTGCTACCAAGCCACCCGCGGCGAACTCACCGGCCTCAAGCTTGGCGAAGTCGGCAAACGTATGGCGCGCAAATACGCCGAGAAAACCGGAGCCCTCGGCGCACCCCGCGCCGCGAAGATGCATCACCAGCTCCAGAAGCTCGGTATTCCCGCCCGCGCTCACTACGAACTGTGCAGCCAAGTGCTCGGACGCCCCGTCCTGAGCCTCGCCACCCTCACCGAAGACGAAGCCCGCCGCGCCTGGTACTACGCCCGCCACGAGTACACCAGCCGCAACAGGGCCTGAGTCACAGCACGCCCTGCCTCAATCCCAGAGGCAGGGCACCCGGAGAGGAGCGCCACATGCCCAGAAGCAAAGCGCTGCAGATGTACGTCATCCGCACGGCTGGTCAGCAAGTCGCCACTATCCACGCCCGCAACCATCAGCAGGCGTATAGACTTGCTGCTCAACGAAGTTGACCGTCAATGCGATCGAGTCCTACGGAACAAGCCCCTACCAGCTTCCTTTCGTGGAGCAGAAGAGTGCATGACCGCCATTGCCCCCGCCGTGAACGCCTCCGCGATCCAGCTGGGCAGGACGGGGGAACGACGCCGAGTCGCCTCAAGCCGACTCCGACCGTCCCGCCATGGAGTAAGGAGTGGTGCTCGCTTCGCTTGTGCTGTATTTTTGTTTTCCTCTACCGCAGCGTAGCCACGTGCTCGCTGCAGTCAAGGGAAATCGCCTTAACTTCCGCTGCGCGCGTCGCTTCGCTTTGCTCAGCGGCGGCCGCCGGGAAATGTAGGGGAAGGGCTGTAAAGATTTGAAGGCTCTCGGCGTGTTGAGCCCCACCGGGAGGGATGTTTCGGCTGTGAGTCGAGCCCGAGGGGCGCCGCTTCGCGCGCGTTTAATTTTGCTGGTTTACCGTTTTACCGTCTTACTGGCTTTTCTTGACATCTTAGTGTGTTAAAACTATAATAAGTGGCGTAGGGAGCACCATCCACACCCGCTCCCTACGCAAAGGAGCGCGATGCACTACTTCCAGAACGCCCAGAACGCCGACCAGCTCAAAACCGAATATCGTCAGCTCTGCAAGACCTACCACCCCGACAAAGGCGGCACCACCGAACAGATGCAGGCGATCAATGCCGCTTACGAAAAGCTCATGGCGCAATTCCTGAGCGGCAAAAGCGTCGATGAATACGGCAAAGGCAAGTTCTACAAGAGCCGCGAGGAAGAAGCCGAAGTAGAAGCCCGCGTACAGGAAGCCATCCAGAAAGTCGCGCACCTGGACGGTATTGAGCTGGAAATCATCGGCGCATGGGTCTGGGCCAGCGGCGACACCAAAACCCACAAGGACGCGCTCAAAGAAGCCGGGTACTGGTGGATGCACAAGCGGGGCATGTGGGCCTTCAAAGGCAAGGCCAGCAGCGGGCGCGGTGAGCTGACGCTTGAAGAAATGCGCGAGCGTCACGGGTCCGAGCGAGTCCATACCCGCACCCGTTCCCTGTACGCCTGAAATCCCACTGAGCCGCTTCAGGGCGGCCCACCCCAAGGAGCGCCATGAGCAAGCACTTTTTTCGCGCCAAGGTGCCTGGCTGGCCGCCGCTAGAAGTGGATGCAGGCTGGGACCGGCCCCAGCAGCACTTTTACCTGAACGTCACCGCGCCCGGCCCGCCTGAGGAGGAGGACACGTCTACATCAGCATGTACGACCTGCAAATCCTGAAGTACGAGCGCGGGTATCTGTTCGGGGGTCTGAGCCTGGAGGAACTGCGCGCCCGCTTCGAGGAGCTGCGCATCACGCCGCCCGCTGGGCTGCTGGATGCCCTGGCCGACGACCAGCGCCTCAACGCCGGGAACGAAAGGCGGACGTGGTGACGCACTACCCTAAGACCCGTGAGGAGTACAAAGCCGCGATTCTTGAGCAGGTGACACGCCTGATGGGGCATGTGCTGGCCGACGATCCCGGCGAGCATAGCCAGGCCGAGTACATTGCAAAACAGATCCACTACGATGTGCGCGAACTGTTCAATAAAGAGCGCTGGAAGCCGACCCCCATACTGGATGGAATCCGCGCCCGTGTGCCCCTGAACGAGCGTGTCACGCTGCTGATTCACCGGCATGACGAGCGGAACGGGCGCACCTTCGAGCAGGGGATCATCACCGCCATTCACAGCGCGCAAAGTCACCGCGACGGAGCAGCGTTTGACTTCGTGCCCCGAGGCTGCCGAAAGCCACGCCGGTACTACTATCACGCCAATCAGGGCAGCTGCCTGAAGGTGTTCAGGGGCTATGTGAGCGAGGAAGCAGCGGCGACAGTCACGCCGCTGCTGGAGTTCGCCCCGCTGCCGTTCATCCAGTACAGGCGGGCAGAGGAGGATGCAGCATGATGCACAGCGGAGATGAATTTTACGGTGACGAGGTCACCAGCGGCCCGGACCTCGAAGGCCTACACGGGCTGGACTGGAACGAAGCGGCCGACTACACGCACGAGTTTGGTTCCTCCCCGAGACATGCTCGGGGAGGCCTTCGAGGCGCTTGTGCCCCGGAGGAACGACACAGGGCACGCCCGGAACACCACCGGGCTCCCAGGGGAGGAAAGCGGCCGGTGGTGTGCCGGCCGCTTTCCTCCCCTGGGCCTCAGACGGAGTAAGCCCGCAACGTTGGTCAGCACCAACACCAGCCACGCCCCCAGGACGTGGAACACCCACCGTGCATACAGGGTCTCACCGACCCTGTACGACCCCTGCAGTCACCCCCACACCTCACCAGCTGCCCGGCCAGGCACGCACAGCGGAACATCCATGAAGCATTGAGGGCTTCCCGCCCTCAAACTCCCTGAAGGCCAATTCCACCTATTCCCCGAGTCCACTGATAGGAACTAGGAACAAGGACACGCTACGCGTGCAGTTCATGACCGCTGCCCGCCTCCGCGAGGCAGCGGGTCTCGCCTCTGACGCGAGACGAAGCACCAGCGGCAGCCAGGAGCGATTGCGGGCGGTCGAGGTGATGGTCGGCTGAGCTGCTGAGCGTTGCTCGCTGCCCCCTTATGGTCGCGCGCTGGTATGGCGGTGGCGTCACAGACACTTGCCGACGTACTTGCTGCGCCGGTCCATCAGGGGGAGGCAGCAGCGGGCACCTGCCTGCTGAAATCCACACGGCAACGCGAGAAGGCGGGCAACGCTCAGGCATCAGCAAGGCCAAAACGATCGACGTCAAGGCGCAGTAAGAAACGCGAGAAGGCGGGAACGGCAAGGCCCCCGGAACACCACCAGGGGCATGGATAGGGAGGCCCCCCAAAAGTGCGGAACATCACCGCACTTTTGGCCCCTCCTCCCTCCACGCCAACCCTCCCCCCGGCAGCGGGGACAGGTGTGGCGCGAGGCGGCTCAGTAACACACCTTTAGCGTCCCCCGCTGCCCCCGGAATACCTGAGGATTAACCAGCAAGATCACCATGAATATATACATTCCAAATGCCTGAAAATTTTGCCGCAATCCACCGCTTCGGCCCAAGCAACGGCCCTCAAATCGCAACCCGGATTCGACGCATTTCATACCATGAACCTGATGACAACCCCCACCCAGCCAAAAATTTTCATCTCCTACAGCTGGACCTCTGAAGAACACGCAGAACGCGTGCGTGACCTGGCCGATCGACTTCTCGCCAGCGGCATCGACGTACTCCTTGACCAATACGACCTCAAGGAAGGCCAAGACAAATACCACTTTATGGAACGCTCCGTTTCCGACAAGACCGTCACCAAGGTCGTGATGATATGCGACCAGCGATACGCGGAACGGGCTGATGAACGCGCAGGTGGAGTCGGCCACGAAAGCACCATCATCTCCCCCCAGGTGTACAACCAGTCCACCGATAAAGAAAGCAAATTCGTCCCCGTCATCTTCCAGAACGATGACCAAGGGAACCCCCTCAGTACCCCACATCTTGAGCTGAGTGCTGTATTGGAGCGGGAAAAGGTTGCATGACGAGGCTCAGGAGGATGGTTCGATCACTCGTTCCCCAGCGCAAAGCGGCAGCAAGGCGTTCCAAGCCGTACTTGACGAGACTCACCGCCCGGCGTCCGTGCTTTTTGCGCTTGATGGGCCGCTGCTCGTGGCACCATGTACCGATCCGCAAGCACCAAGCCATCGCCAGCGTCACTACGCCGACCAGCCGCTCCAACCGAGCGGGTTTGGTCATCGCACTCGCCTCAAGGTCGAACCCCCTCGATTTCTGCGCGCTGAAGGTGCTTTCTACCGACCACCTCAAGTGGTACACGCCTCTGGTCTCGTCGATTTTCAGGTCGGTGGCCAGGGCGAGCAGTTCACCCTCGGGCGTGCGCGTCACCACCAGTTGCATGACCTGACCGTAGATATTGGCTTTCTCCAGCAGGCCGACCACCTGTCCCGGCTCGACGTACGCCCATCCCTCATCGAGCCGCAAATCATCCACGCGGCTGTCGCCTCGAATGCGCAAACAGCGTTTCACACCCCGACGCCTGAGAAAGGCAAACCACTCCCGCCCCACGAACTCTCGATCAGCGACCAGAACGCGCCATTGCTTCGCAGGCAGCACCTTCAGCAGTCGAGCGACCAGACGCTCGCGTGTCCTGGTGTCGCTGCTGCCCCCATGGGGCAGGGCCGTCCACACCAGCGGTAATGTGAAGCCTTCAAGCACCACGCCGAGCACAAGGACGTTCAAGTCGGCTTCGCCGTACTCCCAGTTCGTACGGTCCATCGTCATGACGAGCTTGTCATCAGGGAGGAGCGGCAAGAGCAGCTTCAAAAAAACGTCCTGATCGAGCTGAGGGTCGTGTAGGCAGCGCTCGACGCGGCGCAGCTTGACTGAACTGCTGGCGTGTCCGGGCAGATGAAGTGCGAGCCGAGCGTGCTTGGTCGAACGCGCTTGGATCAGAGCGGTGACGACGTCGGCGAGGCGTTGCAGGGTGTCTCGGCGCAGAAAGGGCAAATGGTGTTTGAACACCTCGCCGAGCTTGGTAGGATCAGTCAGAGCGGCTTCTTGGAGCGACACACTCCCTTGATGCCGCTCTTTTTGCGTTTATGCCGCGATCAAATCGCCCTTCTGGACGTTACCCACTCCGAGTTGTGGGGTACTGAGGTCGTGAACAATCAGAAGCTCCACAACGTGCCCGATGTTCGTTCCGGCTGGAGCGTACTCGGCGAGTGTCAGGGCCGCCAGAGCGAGATGCCAGGAATGCTCTGCGGTATTTTCTGGTCGACTGGCGTTATGAAGCAAGGTTGTGCGCAAAACCGTTTTCAACGTGTCGCAGGCCAGCAAGAAATCGATTTGTCCATCCAGGCGTTTCATGTCCGAGTGTACAGCCCTGCATACCGTCGGTCACTTTTGTCCGGATTTCAATTACAGTGCGGCCGATTCATAATTCGGGGACGTATTGCTCGCCTTGGTACCCGACAGTTTTGAGTGCAAGGTTCTCAGGAGCGAGTGAGGCATAAAGAAACGCGTCCCAGCCTGCCTTCGATGCCTTCCAATCCCGCCTGCGGGCATACTTCCCCGCTTACCGCAAGAACCAGCTCGACCTGCTCGTCCTGATACTCTTCGCCCTGATCACCGCGCAGGACACCCGGCATGCCAAGCTCGCCACGCGTTTCCCCGGCCAAGCCAAAACCTCCTCGGTGATCCGGCGGATTGAACGGTTCTTCCAGCAGCACCCGCTGTGCCCACTCGATGTTGCCCGCTTCGTCCTCCAAGCCCTCCCGGACGGCAAGCGCATCTTCATTCTCGACCGAACGAACTGGAAACTTGGGATGCAGGACGTCAACCTGCTGGTGCTCGCCGTTCGCTGGCGCGGCGTCGCGATCCCACTCTTGTGGGAGACGCTCGACCATGGTGGAAGCAGCAACCAGAGCATCCGCGCGGAGTTGCTCAGGCAGGCACTCGAACTCCTGAAACCCCACCAGATTCGCTTGTTGATCGCTGACCGTGAATTCATCGGTGCAGACTGGTTGGCGTTCCTGACCGGGCACCGCGTGCCGTTCTGCTTGCGCATCCGAGCAGATACCAACGTCGATGGTTTGCCGGCGTGCGAGTGGTTGCCTGACCTGAAGGCGCACGAGCGCGGGGTGATTGCGCACGAGGTGGAGGTGATGGGTACCTTCGTGAACGTCGCCGTGGCCGTGAGCGCTGAGGGTGAGCGGGTGGTGGTGATCGGGACGTTACGAGCCGAGCGGCTGCTGGACTGCTATGCCGCAAGGTGGGCAGTGGAGTCACTTTTTGCTTCGATGAAGTCCAGGGGTTTCCGGCTGGAATCGTCGCACATGACGCGGGCGGCGCACGTGTCACGGCTGATCGGGTTGCTGACGTTGGCATTGGTGTGGTGTGCGTTGCTGGGCGCCGGGGAGGCACGGCGGGTGCTGGTCCATGGCCGCGCGGCGGTGGGGATGCTGGCAGCTGGCTGGTCGAGGTTGATACGGGCGTTCACGCGGGCCGTGTGGGGCGAGGCTGCCACGCTCCTGGAGCTGGTGGACCAGCTTTTCTCACCGGCTGGCACTTGAAGTCACAAAACTGTCGGGTACCAAGCTGCTACTGATATTCGCTTCGCAACATCCTTAAAATGCTTTGCATCCTTCATGCATTCCCTAAGCCTGCTTCTCGCGCGCGGCGGATCACCTCGTTGCGGTCCACAGCGTGAAGCTTGCCGAGAATGCTGGACATATAGTTAGCCACAGTTTTCCCACTCAACGAGAGGCTACGAGCAATCTCGGCATTCGAGGCTCCACCTACAATCAGGTGCAGCATCTCGCGTTCACGACCTGTGAGCTCAGGAAAGAGCTCCTGAGGAACGGCAGGATGACCACCCGAGAAAAAGTCAAGAAGCTGCAGTGCCACCCCAGCACTAAAAATCGCTTCTCCACGCCCTACAGCCCGGATGGCCCGCAGCAAGTCATCCTTGTCGGCGTCCTTCAAAACGTACCCGCGCGCGCCCGCGCGCATCGCCGCAAAGACCGATGCGGAATCTTCAAACATCGTGACGATCAACACCCGAACCTTTGGGCATTGGTGTTGAATCTGGCGAGTCGCTTCGATGCCATTCAATCCGGGCATTTTAATATCCATCAACACAACATCAGGCTGTAATGTCGTGGTCATGCGTACCGCTTCATCTCCGCTTGCCGCTTCACCCAAAACCTCAACGTCCGGCAGTGTACGCAGCAGCAACTGCATGCCGTCGCGAAAAAGGGGATGATCATCAGCGATCAGGACTCCTATAACACTCATAGAGACTGGCTTTCCTTCCTTGCACCTTGGTGCCGCGCTAGGGGAAACACGGCGCTCACCCGCGTACCCGCTGGTTCGCGGCGTGTGATGTCGTATGTTCCACCCAGCTCCGTTGTCCGTTCCCACATCGAACGAAGTCCCACGCCAGGTCGACGCTCAGCAGGCAGACCGACGCCATCATCGAGCACGATGAGATGGACTTCCTTCTTTATCGCGTCGTAGCAGAGATGAATCTCGCAACTGCTGGCCTGAGCATGACGGGAGACGTTCATCAGGGCCTCCTGTACAATCCGGTACACGGCAACCTCAACTGCGGCGGGTAAATTAGGAAGATCGTTCGAAAATGCAACCTTTACAGCCAGGGGCTGTTCGGTCATTCCAGCAGTATCAGCGCTGAATTTCGCCGCGTGTTCACGAATCGCGCCCGTCAAGCCAAACTCGTCTAATGTCGGGGGGCGCAGGTCATACACCAGTCTTCTCACATCCGCTACTGTCAAGCGGATCGACGAGCGCAACTTCTCGGCGGCGACAGTCGCCGCCTTAGGGTCTGTATGAATCAACTCCTTCACCGCTGCGGCGGTAAGGGCGAGTGCTGCGAGTGAAGGTGCGAGGTCATCATGGAGATCGCGACGTAATCGCCGGCGTTCTTCCTCCCGGGCGAGAATAAGTTTTTCGCGCGCTTGTTGCAATTCACGCATGAGTCGTACCCCATGCACCGCGACCCCAGCGTGTTGTGCGAGGTGTTCGAGTAAACCTCGTTCGGATGCACTCCACTCCTCTCGAGGTGCACGTGGTGCGACCAGCAACTGTCCAACTTGGACGCCTTGGTAAACCAAAGGAAGCACAAGGGGATGGGGAACGATGGTTCCCTCTGCTGCTGCAATGATGTAATCCCCATCCGATTCTAACGTGACGGCAACGAAAGGAAGTTTCAGTGCTTCCTTGACACTGAGTGCAACCGTAGGCAAGACCGCATCGGGGGCGATGGTCGCTTTCAGACGCTCACCGAGTCGAGCGAGGACTTCGTATGGTTCATCGCGTTGGCCATAGAGCACTCGCCCGACGGCCTGTTGTAGCCAGGCGCGCAACGGTTGAAATATCACTGCAATGACGCCAGTGGCGATCAAGGAAACCATAAAATCACTTGCGGCGCGAAACAGTGCCCCTAGGTAACCGACGATCAATACGTACAGAGCGACAATCAGTCCAGTAAGGCTGGCATACACCAGCGTCCGATGAATGATTATATCGATGTCGTACAGACGGTAGCGTAAAATAGCGAACATCGTCGCAATGGGGAGCAATGGCAGCGCAATTGCATGCAGAACTCCCGTAAGAAAGGTTGCCTGCGTGAAGTCCGGGTAGTTGATGATCACCGGAACCAAAAACAGGGTGACAGTCACGAAGGTGGCGAACGCGAACCATTTAAATTGCAGACGTTCAACACCTTGTGCCCTCATAAATCGTAGAAATGTACCTACAATACCTCCGACGAAACTCAGTGACACAAGAATCAAGCCGGCAACATTGAGTGAGTGGAAAATATCACGTCCGGCATCTAAAACAAAAGGGTTTTGAACTTCCGGTAGGGTTTCCTCCGGTAAGCCGGGGGTGAAGGCAAGCGAGATACTGAGCAAAATTGTACCGAGCGTGGCCAAGCAAACGAAGGGGCGCCAGTTTCGGGACGGCAAGCGACCATTCGGGAAGAAAACAGGTAAGAAAATCATGGTGAGTGCCATGGTGGGTACCCACACCCAGAACGTCAACCAAGCGATGAATTCGCCAAACGGTAAGGTCCCTGGTTGAGTCACGAAGGTATAACGGGTGTACTGTACCAGCCAGGTGTTCAGGCCATGCCCCGTCCCCAAGGCACTAAAAAACCAACCGATGATGTTGCTCGGTTGTCGCACCCCGATCACGAGGCCGACCGTTGCAAACGCGAGTGTGGCAATCATTTCTGAAGGAACGAACTCAACGAACAGTCGGGAGAGCGTCAAGGAATTTAGTGCCGCCAGAACCAAACCAAAGAGAGCTTGTACGACCGAGGCGCTCCACACCGCCCAGAAAAGCCAGCGCGGGTGACTTCCTTGGCGCAACGGATCACGAGTGTTCGTCTTCAATGAGCTGGTGACAGAGTTGAAGGTTTTCATGGGCCCCTTGGCTCTTGAGTTGGCATGCTTGTGCAACAACATTTTAGACGTCAGGGCTAATGTAAGAGCACGAGAGCGCGCGGTACAGCATTCCCGCGCGCTCCTCTCGTACCTTGTGAGCTGTCGGCTATCAAGCCTGCATTTCTGCTTTTTCAGAGGGATTGCGCTTGTCCTTTCAGCAGCGCCATACAGAGGGCGATCAACCACATGTGGAACAACACTGTTCCCAGTGCGAGGACCGGGAACATCTCCGAGACGAAGAGTGTAGCCGAACCAGTCAAACTGACGATGGCGAGCAGGAAACCCAGTATCGGCAGCCAGCGGGGCAGGCTACCTTCGCTTCGGAAGGCCAGCGACGTAGCGAGCAGAAGCACGACGCGAGGAAGTGCGCCGAGCGCCAGCAGGTATGGCGGCAATGCATCCATGGCCACGACCGTGGCCATATCTCCACTATTCCTGGCAATATCAATCGAAATTGAATTGAGGACGGCGCCGAGAGGCCAGAGCATAGCCATTGCAGTGCCAGCAGTGATGATGATGATGGCGAGAACCGCGTTCCGCGGGGCGATACGCAGTACTGCGCTGTACAGACCCCCCAGGAAAAACAGAAAGATCGGCGCGGGCAGGGTCAGGAGGAAGTTCGTGAACCTGAGAAGCTCACCATGCTGCAAGTACCCCGCCCGCTGATTCGCTACTGGTGCTTCGTGGGAAATGAAGAGTGGAAGGACGTAGATGGCGACGAAAACCATCAAAGCAATTTGCAGAAGGCTGAATCCAATGCCACTGAGGAGCGCCCATCGCTCCCAGTTGAGGGAGTGCCGGTTCTGGAAATCTTGAGGTGCGGTGGTGGGTGTATGCATTGACCTCTCCTTTGCCAGTCGGGATCTCGTGCTGGCTATGCGATGGC
This sequence comes from Deinococcus peraridilitoris DSM 19664, assembly GCF_000317835.1. Taxonomy (NCBI): domain Bacteria; kingdom Thermotogati; phylum Deinococcota; class Deinococci; order Deinococcales; family Deinococcaceae; genus Deinococcus; species Deinococcus peraridilitoris. Next base: position 62,654 of record NC_019790.1, read on the forward strand.
CGCAAGACAGTGTCCGACCGACTTGCGAGAAGAGTAGGAGGTTGGAATTCCCGAGGAGTAGAGCATGTTTCCCAAATTTCCGGGAAAGGGGCTGGGAACCTCGACTGACATGTTGCAGTTTGAGGAAAGGTTGTCTGGAACGGCATTCCGGCCCCATGTTGGGGTGTGAACCCGAAAGACGCGCGTTCCAGACGACTGTATTCTGACATCCTCACCACCTTCGACCGCAAGCAGCACCGCGACACCTTCCGCGTCCTCCTGGACCTCTTCCTCGAAGCGAAAGGCCGCCCCCTCCCCACCCAGGCCACCGTCAAATCACCCTCCGCACTCAGCCGCGTCTTGGGCAGAACGGACGCCCCCCTGGACGCCTGCCCGCTTCCTCAACCACTACGGCTGGAACACCCGCGCCCTCGCGCGCGCCCTACGACAGCACGCCCAACACGTCCTGCTCGACTTCTGGCGCTCAGCACCGCACCAGCGTCCCCGACTCGACCTACTGATCAACCTCACCAGCCTTGAAAAAGCCGGCGACTTCCCCCTCTTGGGTGACTGGATGCACGTGTACAACGGCGTCCACGGTGTTCACCTCGTCGTCCTGTACCTGTGCTGCGGGCCCCTCAAGCTCCCCTGGGCCGTTCAGGTCTGGCGCGGCAAAGGCACACCCTCATCGCCCCTGCTCGCCCTGAAGCTCCTTCGTACCGTCCCCGCATCCCTGTTGCGGAGCGGCAGGCGACCGTGCGTTCACGCCGACGGCGGGTTCGAGTGCGCCGCGTTCATCCATGGCGTCCTCGACCTTGGTCTTGATGTCGTCGTCGGTGTGCGGTGCACGCGGGCGCTGCTGGATGGACGGCGCGTCAAGGACGTGTCCGTGCGGGGTGACCGGGTACGACTTCGGGGTTACGCGCCCTGATGACCGTCTCGTGGGTGTGGCTGTACCGCAATGCCGTGCCGGAGCAGCGGTTCGTGATGACCAACCGCGTGCTGGGTGGCGTTCACCTGGCGCGAATTGGGAAGCGCAGGTGGAAGATCGAAGCGTTCTTCAAGACGATCAAGGGCCGCTTCGGGCTGGAGCGCTTCGCGCAGTCGCGCAAACAGGGCGCGTTCTGCTTCTGGTGCCTTTCAACGCTCGCGTTCTTGCTGTGCCATCTTGCCGATCTCGATCTGCCGTCGAACGTGCCGGGCGCATGGCCGGACTGGGGTGAACGGGCGTTGGGCGTGCGTCTCACGCTGCTGGCTGACGTGCGGCGTGCTGCACTGCTGCTTGAACTCGCGCGGCTCGATGCTGTGCAAAACGCTCTTCTTGCCGCTTCACCCTGAACTGCAAATACTGTGTTGGCTTCGGGTCGTCAAGGTGAAGCAGCGGTTACAACCGCTGCTTCACCTTGACGACCCTCGCCCTGAAGAAAATGACGGCCAGTCTTCAGTACGGCAAAGGAGACGCGGAGCAACTTGCGAGCGAGCGCGATCAACGCGACCTTCTTCGGCTTCCCGGCGGCGACCAGCCTTCGATAGAAGTCCCCCAACGGATTCTGCAAGCGTGAGGTAGTCACAGCGGACAAGTACATTGCCCGTCGCAACCTGGAGTTCCCAATTTTCGAGATGCGGCACTTCCCGACCATCGCGCCGGACTGACGAGGCACGGGGGAAAGACCGGCATACGCAGCCCATTGCTGCGAGGAATCCATGGTGCTGAGGTGTTTGGTTTCGCTCAGCATGATCGCGGCAGTCAACGGTCCAATACCAGGCACGGTGCACAGCAACTCCACCTGCGTGTGAAACTCGTCCTGGACGGCAAGGGTGCCCTTGATGGCCTGATTCACTTGGCTCAACTGCTCTTCGAGCAGCGCCAGGCGCGCTTCGCATAGGGCGACGACCAGTTGGTCGGCTTGACGCCGATGGTCGAGCGCGTGATGCCGGCCTTTTTCAAGAGTGATCAGCTCGACAACCGCATCCCGTTCGTGCAGCAAGTCCCGCAGCGTTTCTGTTTCCTCAGTCGGGGGGCTCCAGGGAGCGGGTTTCATGGTGGCGCCGTACCGGGCGATGAGTTCGGCGTCCATCTTGTCGGTCTTGCCGCGCCTGAGGGTGCTTTTGGCGAAGAACTTGATCTGAGCGGCGTTCACGACGCATACGGTGAAGCCAGCAGTGTGGAGGTGCGTGGCGATGCGCTCCCAGTACACTCCTGTGGCTTCCATCACCACGGTGGTGTCACTGCTGTGGAGTGACTGGCGTTGCAGCCACCGGAACAGTTGCTGATGGCCGAGGAGGGTGTTTGGGAAGATACGAACCCGGTCTACAGGGACGAAGGACCCGTCGACTGGGACACGGAGCAGGCGAGCGTACAGGTCGCTTTTGCCAACGTCGATACCGAGGACAAACATCCGTTTCCTCCTGCATGGGAGAAGTGGTCACTTGCCCGGTTCGGTCGGCGGGATTTTGTGTGCAGGCTCTTGGGCCTTGAAACTGTTGCGCCTGATCGAAGGGTCTCAAGCCCGGCCGGTATTTGCACCACGACCTTGATGGTCAAACTCCTGAGCAGGCTCGTGGGCTTGAGGGGGTGTGACAGACCAAGCTTCCCACGGCTCGGCCCAACACACAAACTCCTGAGTGAGACGGTGCTCGGCCGGCCCCTGCAACCTGGTGAAATGATGCATCAGGGGGATGGCGACGAGGCAAAGTGTTCCCGGCGCAATCTGAAAGTCTGCGTGAATCAGCGGCAGCAGGTAGCATCCGGCGATCGAGCAGTTCGAGCGACGTGTGAAGCGTGGCCAGTCGCCTGTGTTCACAGTAGAAGAAAGCTGGCGCTGGCGAAGCCTGACAGCGTTGTTTTTTCCGCTCTGCAACGATGAATTCTTGTATAATGGGTGAGATTGAAGGGGGTTCGTATGACGGTCATCACCAGCCAGGAACGAGAAGCACGCCGCCGCGCTGACGAGCAAGCCAAACACGAACTCCGCCTTGAAGGCCTGAAAGTCTCCCCGACGGACGAGCACCTGTTTGAGCAGTATGTCGAAGGAGAGCTGACGACCGCACAGGTCCGTGCGGCGCTGGACGCTAAGTACAAGAAGAAGTAAGCGTGAACGACCCGTACCTGCAGGAGAACGGGACCCTCAAGAACCACCTGGGCATTACGGATGCTCAGGAGTTGAGTTTCGTGGAAGCGGCGTATACGCGGACACGGCAAATCGAGCTGGCTGAGGGTTCAGGACCACACGGGCAGTTCGATCTGCAGCACCTGAAGGCGATCCACCACCACCTGTTTCAGGACGTGTACGCTTTTTCGGGGAAGTTGCGGGGTGAACTGACCACGATTGATGCGAGTCGTTCACGCTGCATGGCTACCTGCACAAGGGTGATACGACCTTCGCGCATACCGCGCAGATCGAGCCGTACCTGAACAGCGTCTTTCAGCAGCTCGCGCAGGAAAACCACCTGCGTGCCACCACCAGGGATGAGTTCACGCGCAGAGCAGCGGACCTGCTGGCGGACATGAACGCGGCCCATCCTTTCCGAGAGGGGAACGGCAGAACGCAGCGGGCGTTCATCACGCAACTCGCGGAGCACGTCGGGCATACCGTGGATTTCTCTGTCATCTCGCAGGAGCGCATGATCCAGGTGAGCATCGCCGCAATGAGCGGGGATAACGAACCGATGCGGCGCATGACGCTGGAAGTCACCAGCCCGGATAAGGTGCGGATGCTGCAGAGCGCCATTCGGAGCCTGGAGCACGCACAGGTCAACTGGAACGAGATGTACGTCGCCACGGCGAGTCGCGGACGGCAGTATAGCGGCCATGTCACGCTGAAAAGTGCGGAGACGGTGCTCGTCGAGGATTCGGGCCGGGTAATCGTGGCACGCACGAGGGATGCCGGGAACGTACTGCAGGGGCAGCACGTGACGTTCACTGCAGGCGGCGGTCTGTCACGCGGCATGGAGATGTAGGGCTATCACGAACTCAGCGCTCATCACGAACACGTCCTGGTGCCGGACGAACTGCCAGAAGCCCATCTCCGCGTGGTCCTCCCTCAAGCGAGCGGGAACCGTGAGGTCGTAGACGGGCACTCGCTCTCCCTCCCTGACGAACAGCACCTGCGTCACCGGCACGACGAGTACTCCCTGCTCCCACCGGGAATCCTGGACCGCTGTGCTACGTGACCACCCTGGGTACGTTCTCCCCGACGCTCGCGATGACGCAGCGCACCTCACCTGGCGCACGGTTGGTGAGGTTAAAGGCGTCGAACAACGCCGCGCGACCACGCAAATCCTCGATGTCAGCCAGAAGGCGCGCTGGGCAGAAGATAGGGTCCTCTCGTGGTGTCTGCGGTTCGAACACTCTCGACGAGCCGGTTGGCACGTTCTCGCGATTCAGCATGTCATGGGTGTTATGGTGACACCAGCATGGCGCGCAGCAAACTGCCTTCGGCAATCGAGATGGCCGCATTCGTCGCGTCATGGTGGCGTGCGTATGGGCGCGATGAAGATACCTTGCGTGCTTTGGACCGTGGGGATGTCACACCCCTGCGCATCGACGGCCTTGCCCTGGACGCGGCCGTTAAGACGCACTACCGAGCTTGGCAATTGATCGAGTTGGCCCGTGATAAAGCCGAGCCCCTCACACCGGAATCCGTTCAGGTCATCCTTCAGGCAGATGGCGACCGTGCTGAGACCGATACCCTCTGGCGCCAGCGCGTACTGTTCGTACAGCCCCTGGCGCGGCACTACCGATTTCCGCCCCGCACCAGCAAAATCCTCCTGGAGGCGGCTGCGCTCGTCGGCTTGGTGAACGCCCCGCGAGAACTGTTGCCCGAAGGGCGTGACGCCCCACCTGCAGTGCAACTCGTCCTCGCCAATACTCCCGGTCAAGAGATTGATCGCGCCACCCGCGGGCCACAATCCTGGAATGCAGAAGCGCTCGTGTACGAGCACGGCGGCATGCTGATCAAGTACGGCGACGACGGCGTGCCTATTGATGTGGCGCGCGCCGAACTTTCCGAAATGGATTCACGCACCTCGGATGTATGGCGCCTCCTCGTCGCGAAAACCCTGGAGAGCGGACTCGACGACGACCTTGTATCGATTACCGTGCAACCTGGTGAGTTGGCCCTTGCCATGGGTTTCAAAAAGCATCACAAGGGTGGAATGCGCGCCGAGGATCTCGTCAAGTGCGCGGAAGCCATGACGCGCCTCGAACGCCTGTGGCTGCGTGTCACCGTGGACGTCACCGGCACGGGCGTGACGCATCCGGACCTGCCCGGAGAGCACATCGCCGCACTCGAAACCGAAACCAAGGTCATCCACGTCATCCGTCGCGGCACCGCGCGCACTGTGAACGGTCAGCGCATCCCGCGCTACTGGCAAGTCGCACTGGGCAGCTGGGCAAAAGTGTGGCCGCGGTCGTTCGCGCCGCTGTTCCGCAGCTTGGTCGAACTTCCTGCCAACAACGCTGTTGCCGTGTGGTCAAAACAAGTAGGCGCGGAACTGGCATTCTTGTGGGGCTTGCGGGCGCGGTCAGGCGAAGCGCAACGTGTCACGATCAGCGAGTTATTGGGAAATGCCATGCTGCTGCACGAGGTGGAGAGACTGCGTGGCCGCGGAGAGCTTGGTGTGGCGGTAGAGCGGTTTGGCAAAACGATGGACCAGCTCCGCGAGAAGGGAGTGCACGCAGGGTGGGCATATGACCCGGTCAGCTTTGAGCGCATGGCGGTGGCGGAGCGAACACGGCGGTACTTTCAGGCGTGGATGGACGCGGTGTTGGTGATTCATCCACCCGAAGCGGTGCTGCGTGCGCTGGCGGAACGTGTCCTGACTCCCCCCACCTGGGACGTGTAGAGCGTGCATTTATTGGTCAACGTGAGCCGCGCACGGCACCTGTCGCGCTGTTGGGAAAGTGACCTACAGATGCCTCAATTCACGTTTTGACGGGTCTTCAGCGGGACCGCCTGGTTTCTGCCCTGCAAATGACCCCCTGCTGTCTCGGGTGATTCACTGAGGTGATACAAAAACACCCCCAGTTGTTGCGGGTTCAAACGGCTTTGCCAGACACTCCCGGGTCGTGCAAAAACACCCCCAGTCGGTTCGGGCCCCGCGCTGTATGGACTCTTCCACATCCCCCTGTGGTGTGGGTAAAACGCTTCAATTTCTCCCCTGCCATCCTGGGTAAGCGCGCCATAAGTCCCCCTGTTGCTTCGGGTCAGCCTGACAAACCCCCCCCAGCTGGCGCGGGTCATATTTGCACGGCAACGTGAAATGTTTGCACCTGGACACGCTTTCTCTGTTCATCTCTCAGTTGCCGTGATGAGCGCGAACAGGACAGCGACATGACAGGTACAGCGAAAAATCAGCACTTAGGCGCGTGCTACGGTGCATCAATTCGTGTGCCCAGGAGGTGCGTGAATTCTACACCTGCGATATTCCCCTCAGGGTAGCGCAGGGAAAACACTCCAGTTTTCAGTTGGGATGACGGGTGTTATTGCTCACTCTGGTGTTTCGAGGCCAGCGTGAATGACCGAAGTCGGTCTGCTGAGCAGACCGGGGAGCCTCACATTGTCGTCTTTACCCACCAATCCAGCCTCCCCTTGGACGCCCGAAGCGTTGCGGGATCTGATGCTGGGCCTGCCGGACGGTGGGGTGACAGTTGGGGCACCAAGTCTGCTTGATTTGCTGCCCGGTGACGAGGACACCCGGGAGCAACCCTCCCTCACCCTCACGCTGCACCGCACATTGCCGGAACTCGGCACGGTCGCCCTGAACCCGGGGCTGAACTGGTCACGCGCTCGAGCCTTGTTGGCGGGTATCGCACCAAAGCTTGGCAAAGCGCACCGCCTGGCGGTCGCACTGTACGCCCTCGCGCTCGGAGCACGCCAAGACGAGGAGGACGCCGTAACGTTCGTCGTGACCACGTGGGAACTGGGCGTGCTGTGTGGTGTAAGCGCGGACTACATCAGCGAACTGCTGGTGCAGAACAAGCCGACGTTCTCAAAGCTGATGTACTGGGGGAAAAGCGTGACGGCCGCTCCCTTCCAGAAATGGGCGAAACAGCAAGAAAAAGCCCGCCGGGAAGCGCGCGGCAGAAAGTGGACGGAAGCGGACGATGACCGCCCGGTGCATTTTGTGTCCGGGCTCTTGTTTCACGTCAAGCTCTTTGACCAGCCGCTCACCGAGAACGACCTCGCCGGAAAGCGCGTGAAGGGCAACGAGGCGTTCTTTCAAAACACCCGACGGGACTTGCAGGGCGACATCCTGCGTGGCTGGACGAAACGCCGCCTTGGAGAAGAGGGGAGACTCGCGAGCAACGCGCGCGGAACCGTGCGTGGCCGCATGCTGCAGGCGACCACGCCTGACGACGCTGCGCTCGAGGTGTTGCAGTATGTGACTTTGCGAGTGCGGGGCCTGTTGCCGGAGGACCTGGCTTCGGGTGTGGAGGAGCGCGTATTGAACGTGAACGACCTCCTTGCCGCGTTGAGGGAACCGGTGGTGCGCTCCAGAAGTGGGCGGCGCGACTGGGTGCAGAAGTGCGCCTTGGGGTTTGTCCGCTTGCTCGGGCGGCCCGGGGACAGCTTGCACTGGCTCAGTATCTGCTGGGCGGCCGTGAACGTAACTGGCGCTCAGCTCGGAGACGGCATTGAGGCGCTGTACGAGGCGGCGTTCGAGGTGTTCGTGCGCAGCGCTGACAATCCGAACTTGCACGGGGGCGCCGCGCAGTCGAGGTTGCTGCGTTGGTTGCTGAAGAAGGCCGGGTTCTTTGATTGGAGAGAGGCGTACCGCGGTGTGCGGTTGGCTGTGTAGGCACGAAGGACAGCGTGGAGCGTGAGGGCTGATGGTGCACTCGACTTCGCGCTTTGCATGATGGCGCCGCAGAGAGGATCGCGAGCGCTCGAGGGCGCGATCCTCGGAAGGCTGCGTGACAAGAAATGACGGACAGGAGAATTCAGCAAATCAAGAATCGCCTTCCTGGACGCATCCGCTCGCAGGTGCTGCGTCTTTTTCTCTCCCAGCCGTCGTTTTCTATTAATCCGCTACTATTTCTTCCGTTAAGGAAGAAAGGTGGGCGTTGCTTGTCACGCTTGTGAAAAATCAAGAATAGCGTTATTTCGTTTAGTGGCGGACTAAAAGACGAGAGTGTACATATAGTTTTAACCCAGCCCGCCTTGCTCTTCCGCTAGGTACACCTGCCCTTTCCCGGGCCGTCCCACACCCGCGTCCCACATGGCCTTTGCCTGAGCTCAAGCAGACCCAAGACGGCACAATGATGCCAAACGGCGTACAGGACGCTAAACTATAGGTACATGAGCACCCGAGACGCCTTCCGCGAACACCTTACGAGAGGCGACCTCGAAGGCGCGCTCCAGCTGATCGAACCCCACCTCCCCGGAGTGGCAGGCAGCGCCACACGCGTCAACAACCTCAGCGGCGCCCGCGCCCTCCTCCGCTGGGCACAAGACGAATGGCGCAGCATCCTGCACCCCGACACGGAATTCGGCGAAGCTTACCTGCAGCACCTCACCAGCAAACATGGCGCTGAGACCAGCAGCATCCAAAACCGCCTCATTCACGCCCGCAATACCTACAAAGCCCTCATCGCCAGCGAAATCGTCACCACAAACCCCTTTGCAGGTCTTAAAGGGCCCAACCACAAAGCTGAAGAGCATCGCCAGGGCTATACCCAAGATGAAATCGAGAGGCTCTGCCAGCACGCCTCACCAGAAGGCAAATCCCTTGTTCTCCTGGGCGCCCACGCCGGCCTGACCGGCCCGGAACTCCGCGCCGTGAAGTGGACTGACATCAACTTCAAGGAACAGACCATCACCGTCAGTGACCGTATCATCCCACTCTCCAAAGAACTCCACGCCGCCCTCAGCGCCTACCACACGGGCCTGTTCTCCAGGAGTGAGCGCCTCTTCGAGCTGCCCACCCAACTCGCGCTGCGCGAACACCTGTTTACGCTGTGTCAACGCGCCCAGGTCTGGTACGGCGACAAGGCCATCCGAGCGCTCCGTGCGTACGCGGGCGAACGCTTTTACGCCCTGCACGAGGATCGGGAGCTTGTCGCGCGTTACCTTGGTGTTCGCAGTGCCAAAACGCACTTCACATTGCGTAACTACGCGCGCCGTAAAGCGCTGGAAGCGCAAAGCGAAACCCACACACACGGTGTCTGATACCCGACAAGCAGAACGAAACATGCAAAGCACACTGAGGGCCAGAACGTACACAGTCAGCCAGCTCACATGGGTGCCCGAGCGCCAAGCGACCTGCGGTGCGTGAGGTCAGCGACACGGGCGCCACCAGGTTGGCCTCGACGCACTCACCCAGGAGTCACACCGAGGCTTGGAAACGAAAAGGGGCTGAGCCGCCACTTTTGTGACGCTTGTGAAGTCATGGCAACCTGAAGGCATAGTCTGGAGGGACGGCGGACCAGCGTTCCTATCAGTCTTTTTCGCTCTTCTGACCGCAAGTCAACGCATCAGAAAAAGCAGACGCTCCAAGGCAGGGCTTCTGGGCACGACTCGCGATGTGGTTTCCGCCGCGCCGAAAATGCGGTGCAGCGCTCAACTGCATGAGTACAATGAGCAGGATGAAGCGGTCTGCTGCCCCACGTGCGTCCCTCTGTGCCCTTACCACGTTCACCGCTCTGCTGTCCGCGTGCGGTGGCGGGCCGAGCACCGCGACCTCACCAGCAAAAAGCAGCATGTCCGGCACGGTCGCGCTTGCCACTGCCTCCAGCACTCAAGCCGCTGGCACCTCCCTCGCCACCAACGAGTACATCGTCAAGCTCAAGCCATCACTCACGGCACAGAACGTCCGCTCCCTCGAAGTGGACGGGCAGCGCCTTGAGCGCGTCAGCAGCATCTCCACCCTGAACCTGGGCCTGTACCGCGCGATACAACCATCGAAGACGACGCCCCAAACGACGGCTCAGCAGCTTTCCGCCCTCGCAGGCGTGGAGTCCGCGACGCCCAACACCCGCGGTCAGTTGTTCAGAACGCCGAACGACACGTACTACCCGTACAAGTGGGACGCACAGATGCTCAACCTGCCAAACGCCTGGAACATCACAACCGGTGCAAGCGTGACGGTCGCCGTGGTGGACAGCGGAATCGTGAGCCACCCGGACCTCAACAGCAAACTGCTGCCCGGGTACGACTTTGTGAGTAACCTGGACAACGCTGGGGACGGCAACGGCGTGGACAACGATCCGACGGACCCGGGCGTCAATACCAGCTACCACGGCACGCACGTTGCCGGCATCATCGGTGCTTCGACCAACAACGGTGCTGGCGTGTCCGGCGTGAGCTGGGGCGCGCGGATCGTTCCAGTGCGTGTTGGAGGAAAACTGGGCATCGACAAGTGGGACATGATGTACGCCACCTACTGGGCTGCCGGCGGACACCTGGACGGCCTTCCCGACAACCCAAACCCGGCCAAGGTCATCAACCTCAGCCTGGGCGGCACAGGTGCGTGCAGTTCGGTCGAGCAGGACTTGTTCAACACCCTCGCCCAAGCGGGTGTCGTTGTCGTCGCCGCAGCCGGGAACGAGAACGTCAGCGCCAGCACCGTCGCACCGGCCAATTGCGACAATGTCATCACGGTCGGTGCGGTCGGACCGGATGGGAAGCGTGCACCCTACTCCAACTACGGTGCCCGCGTCGATGTCATGGCCCCCGGCGGCAACCCCCAGTTGCGCCTGACGTACGGCGGGACCACCGTTCCAGGCAACGTGCTCAGCACCGTCAAAAACGGGTACGACTTCATGCCGGGAACATCCATGGCCGCGCCACAGGTCAGTGGGGTCGCCGCGCTACTCCTGGGCAACGAACCTGGCCTCACGCCAACGCAAGTTCGCGCCCGGCTCAAATTGACCGCCACCCCCTTGAGTGACGCGGCGTGCGGGGTCATCTCAGGTTGCGGCGCCGGGCTGGTCAACGCTGCTGCCGTCCTCGGGGTGAGTGGAAGTGCACCAGCTCCGCAGCCGGTGGCGCAGGGACGCACCTGGGTCATCGCGTTCTACCGGACAGGAACCACCTATGACGGCGCGCGCAGCCGCGTGGCTCAAGTGCCTCAGGTGACACTGCGCAACCCGTTCCAACTGACGGAACTGGAAGCGGGAACCTACTCGGTTGTCGCGTGGCAGGACCTTGACGACGACAGCCAGGTCGATGACGGTGAACCCGTCGGCGTGTACCCGACGAACGTGGTCGCGGACGGCCGGGCGCTGAACGGAATCAACATCCAGCTCACGCCATACCGGATGGGCGCGGCAAGTGTTAACGACCAGCAGGGCGCGAACGCCCTGCTGGTCGCGTTCTTGCGAAACTGGAACCGTGGCCAGGTAGGGGAGGAATAGGACTTACTGCCCCTCAGGCTGTTCGCGGCGGGTTAGGGACTCTCCACGCATGACTTGGCGCCCCCAACGACTCACCCGTCAACAAATGAAGGAACGACGCCTCGAAGGCATGCGCCTCCTGGAAAGCGGCAACCACACCCAGGACGCTATCGCGTAAGAACCGGGCGTGCACGTCAGCACCGTGCAGAAATGGCACCGCACCTCAAACACCACGGGCCGGTCCCAATCGTGAAGGTTTGTTCGGGGCGCTTCGTCACCAGAATCACCGCGACGCATAGTGCAGCGCGTACGCTCACGGCAACACGAGGAGGTGCAGCATGCGTTTGGTGACGGTCCGAGCGCCCGAAGGTCAAGGACAGCACGTGGCCGGTGTGGCCTTCACGGCAGGCATCACAGAGGTTGGTGTTCATCGCGCCCAAGCCTTGACGCCGGATGGTGAAGCACGCGAACAAGATGTCGTGGAGTTCAGCACCGCGACGCCCCAAGCGAAGAGATTCATCGAAGCTTTGATGGTCGCGCCCTTTTACGATCCTGCCAGTTTCAGCTTCTCCATCCGCCACCCGCAGTCCATCTTCGGCAACCACCCGCCCAGGCAGGAAACACATCCGGTCGTGCGGCCCAGCGTGGACGTGTACGACGAGCTCTGGCAATTCACGAAAGTGACCTTCAGCCTGACAGGGCGGGTGTTCCTGTCGTCGGTCCTGCTGGCCTACGGCATGGTGGAGGATCACTTACCGCTGATCATCGCGGGGTTACTGTTCCTGCCGTATCACCACCACATGCTCGGCATCGCCCTCGGCGCCGTGCTGCGCGAACGTCACTTCATCATGCAAGCCCTCCTGGCGCTTCTGATCACCACTGCCTTGATCGTCCTGGCCGGCGCTGGCGTGGCGCTCGCCGTGGAGCCACCAATTGAATTCAATCAGTTCGGCGCTCCGCTTTCCGGCGTCATTCTCTCCCTGGTCATTGGCGCTGCGGCAGGACTGGGCAGCATTGACGACGCAGGGCGAAGGGAGCTGATTGGCTTGGCGGCGACCGCGCACATCGCGGTGCATCCAGCTTGGTTCGGCCTCCAGCTCGTGTATGGCCTCGGTAAAACAACGGAACTGCCTGATCATCTGTTGATGTTCGCGCTGAACGTCACCGCGCTGATCGTGGCTGCCGCGGCCATGTACGTGTTGAGCGGCATGCGTGGCGACGGCATCCGGGGTTTTATCAGCCGGATTGGCAGGAGCCCTTCGTGATCCTGGTGAA